>DATJRT010000026.1:0-4539 GCA_035504495.1 Occallatibacter sp. | reverse complement strand
CGCACCTGGCGCTATCGTCCATATAAGCTGAACAACGAGCCTACGGAAGTGCAGACGACCATCAACGTGATCTTCTCGCTTGCAAGCTGAGAAAGGCCGGCTCGCAGCCAACACTTGAGTGGCGCTTGCCTTGTTCCGGGCACACGAGATTCCGCCCGCGTGGCCTTCCGTTCCCTTCCGTCTGGAAAGAAAACGGCGCGCAACCATCGCAACATTCGAGAATGCAGGTTCTCGCAGTCGGTGCTGCGATGGCGGCTTCCTTTGCCCGGGCGAAGTTATGCCGCCGCGGCGTAGGGCGCGTTCTCGGGGCTTGGCGGCCTGCGTTCGAAGGCGCGGCTTGCCTGCCGCTGCCTGGATATGGCGTCGAGCCTCTCCATCTTCCATGGCCGCGCGGCGCCGCCATGCGGGTCGTCGCCCCGCGTCGGCCTGTGCCCGCCAAAGAGATTGAGCACCGCCAACACCATCAAGCGTACCCCCTGATAGAGATCGGCGCGCTGCGCGGCAAATTCGGCATCGACGGCAATCCATGGCGAATCGGAATCGCCTTCGGCTAACGCCGTTCGACACGCGGGCATGATAAGGGGTTGAGCTTTGCGCTCAATACGAAAACCACTCGACGGGAAGGTTCGGAGCATTCCACTCTCTCTGCTATAAAAGGTATCGGCCGGGCATAAGACTCGATCTGTTTACTTGGATGTGATCCGATTCCGCGGCCGTTGCCGCTTTCCGCTCGAAATGCGGGAACTTCGCAAATGAAGTTGAGCCTATGAAAAGCCTGTAACTCTTTCATCAAAGTGACAGTCTCACTAGCAGCTCTGAAGGAGGAGTTTTGAAGATGCCGTCGCGCCTTAGGTGGTCTTTTCCGGTCCTTGCTCTGCTGGCGATTCCGCTCGCCCGCATCGCCCATGCCGCGCCGGGCTCGCCAATTCCTGCGGCGATTGCGGATTTGCCCCTGGCTGAGGCGCCGGGCTCGCAGACCGCGGTCTTTGCCGGCGGCTGTTTCTGGGGAACGCAGTCGGTTTTTGAAAGAGTCAAGGGCGTGCTCAACACCACGGTCGGCTATGCGGGAGGTTCCGCGGCGACGGCCACGTACGACCAGGTGACGACGGAGACCACGGGGCACGCCGAGTCCGTCGAAGTGGTCTACGATCCATCGAAGATCACCTACGGCCAGTTGCTGCGTATCTTCTTTTCCGTGGCCCACGATCCCACTGAGCTCAATCGGCAAGGTCCTGACGTAGGCACTTCGTATCGCTCGGCAATTTTTTACGTTAACGACGGCCAGCGGCGGATTGCGGAAACATACATTGCCCAGCTTGAATCCGAAAAAGCTTTTGCCGGGCCCATTGTGACCCAGGTAACGCCGCTCAAGGGATTCTATCGGGCCGAGGACTATCACCAGGACTATGCCTACTATCATCCTGACAACCCATACATTCTGGTCTGCGACCGGCCCAAGATTGAAGCGCTGAAAAAGCAGTTTCCGGAATTGTTCGTCGATTACAAGCCGAAACGCTGACCGGCGCTTGCGCGCAGACCGGCCGCGGTGGCGCTGAACCCTCGAATCTCCGCGGCCATCTCCCTGAATGAACCTGCTGCCATGCTTTTCACGGTGGTTTGCTGAGTTGCCGCTCAGGAGCCAAGCTCGAGTTCGTCGAAACGCCGGTATTTATAGATGGCGATGGATACGATCCAGCTCAATGCGAAAAGTCCGATGATGCAGTAACCAAGGACGCCGAAGTTATCGTTGAGCCGCAATACAGCCTTCCAGAAAGCGCCGGTCAGGCGGAACTGACCGGCAAGCAGACCCAGCGCCTCAATGCCGCCCACCACCAGGGCCACCACCACGGAAACCGACGTGATGGTGATGTTGTAGTAGAGCTTGCGCACCGGTTTGACGAACGCCCAGCCGTAAGCCCCGAGCATGAGGACGTTGTCCGTGGTGTCAATCAGCGACATGCCGGCCGCAAAGAGCGCGGGGAAGACGAGAATCGCACCCATGGGCAGGCCTTTGGAAGCCTCCGCCGCGGAGATGCCGAGCAAGCCAATCTCCGTTGCCGTGTCGAACCCGAGGCCAAACAGCACCCCGAGCGGATACATGTGCCAGCTTCGCTGGATCATGGCGAACATGGGCCGGAAGACCCGGGAAAGAATCCCTCGTCCTGAAAGGAGCAGGTTGAAATCCTCGTCGCGATAAGGCGCGCCGTTGCGCACGCGCACAAAGGCGCGATAAACAGAGCGCAGGACGACGATATTCACAATGGCGATGCCGAACAGGAACAGCGACGAAACCAGCGTACCCACCACCCCGCCAATCACGCGGGCCGCGTCGATGCGGTGCTGGAGTGCAAGCGCCGTGGCCGCAATGGCGGCTGAACCCAGAAAGACGATGGTCGAGTGGCCGAGCGAAAACAGGAAGCCCACCGCGACAGGGCGCTTCCCTTCCTGCATCAGCTTGCGGGTTACGTTGTCGATGGCGGCAATGTGATCGGCGTCCACCGCGTGACGCAGCCCAAAGCTGTAGGCAAGAAGAGCGGTTCCCAGAAGCAAGGGGAAGTGGCGAAACGCCAGCACCGCCCAGAGCCACGCTGCCGCGTTGGCGATGAGCAGGATGGTGTAAATTCCCACCACTTTGCCGCGGACATTGGCCGGCGCATCGTCAAACAGATGGCGCAGACCCGGCGGCCGCGCTGGATCTGCTTCTGAATTCGGCTTGGAGGCAGGGCCGGGTTCGTTCATCGAACACTCGTCTTCAGCCTTCATTCTCTCTTGCCAATTCTACAGAGCGCCCTCCCGCGCCGCCAATTCTGCACTCAACGGAATTGGGGACATTGGCAAACCACAGACGTGGATCAAGGCTTCTGCTCTGAAGATTCGAGCGCAGCATGCGGCCAGCCGTTCTGCCAGGCCAGGGTGGAGATCTGCAGCGCCGGCCGGCCCGTTTCTGCGTCGTAGGCGTGAAAGACCATAATGTCGCCTTCAGGACGCAGCAGGATCGACTGACCTCCCGGCCCGACCCAGCGGTCGTTGCCGGCGAGCAGTTGCGTGCCGCCGCCTTCCAGCATCGGTTTGCCCTCCGCATCGACGTACGGCCCGGTGACATGGCGGGAGCGGCCCACCATGATGCGATAGGTGCTGTGCGTGCCGCGGCAGCAGAGATCGAAGGAGACGAAGAGATAGTAGAAGCTATCGTGATGAACGATGAAGGGGGCCTCGATGGCTTCCCAGTCCGGAGGCAGGCCCGGCTTGGGCGGCGCCGCATTTTCCGGTTTCACCCGCGAGGCCAGGGCATAGAGGGTCGGATCGCCGGCATCCGGCTTGCCCGTGGCCGCGTCGATGCGCCGCATCTTGATCCCGCTCCAGAAGCTGCCGAAGCTGAGCCAGGGCTGTCCGTTCTCGTCGAGAACAATGTTGGGGTCGATGGCATTGAAGTCGTCGCTCTCGGTGGACTTCAATACCAGTCCCTCATCTTTCCAGTGGTAGCGCGGGCTGGCAGGGTCGAGGGTTTCGTTGGTGGCCAGCGCGATGCCCGAGGTGTTCACGCCGAAGAGCGAATAGGCATAGTAGAGGTGGTATTTTCCGGCGAAATACGAGATGTCCGGCGCCCACAGGTCCCGGGTGTGCGGGCTGGCCTCCTGAATCCAGGAGGGAATCTCGTCGAATACGCGGCCGCAGAGCTTCCAGTTCGAGAGATCGGTTGAACAGCGAATGGCGAACTGGCCTCCGCCGGGAGCCGCGCCGGTGGCAAACACATAATAGGTGTTGCCTTCTCTGGCAATGGAGGGATCGTGGGTGAAGGCAACGTCGCCGTGCAGAGTGAGAGCCCTGGGCTCCTGGCCGCAGAGCGCCGTGGTTAGAACGACGAAGAGAAAAACCGGAACGGCACAAGAGAGTCGCATGAGCACCCTTTCAGTCCGAATCCTGGACCCCGAATGCATGATCCGTTCGCGCGCGCTGGAAGAGCCGCGGCGCGACCGGCGAGGAGTGGCAGCGGGGTTATTGCACATAAGGCCAGCCGTCCGCGGTCCAGGCCAGCGCGTTCAAGCCCAACGCGGGATACCCGTTGTTGTTGCCGTCGTAGTAGTGATAGACAAGGATCGGCCCATCCGTATCCGTCAGCACGCTTTCGCCGCCGGGACCGTTGATGTTTGCGTGCGCGCTGAGCAGGATGGTTCCTCCGCCGGAAACCAGGGGCAAACCTCCGCGGTCGGTGTAGGGTCCGGTGACGGAGGTGGCGCGGCCGACGACGATGCGATAAGTGCTCTGGTCGCCGTCGCAGCACGTGTCGATGGAGGCGAAGAGATAGTAGTAGCCGCCATAGGGGTAGATGTACGCGCCTTCAATGCCCGTGCCCGACGGATGCGCGGCGAGTTGCGTGCACGCCGCGCCCGTGGGCACGCCGGTGGTGTTGTTCACCGGCACGATCTGGATGCCGCTGGACCATGACCCGAAGACCAGCCACGCATTTCCATCGGTGTCGACTACCGAAGCGGGATCGATGGCGTTGGCGCCGGCGCAATCGGACGAGGTGTAGACGGC
>DATJRT010000025.1:0-16364 GCA_035504495.1 Occallatibacter sp. | reverse complement strand
CGCCTCGCCCGGCCGCTGCCGACGCTGGCCGCCGGCAAGGCCGGCGCGCCGCGCAAGCTCAAGGTGAAGCACCGCACCGCGAAGAAGGATTATCTGAGCGCGGTCGAGCGCACCAAAGAGTACATCCGCGCGGGCGATGTCTTCCAGGCCGTCCTCTCGCAACGCTTTGACGTCGAACCCGGCGTAGACAGCTTTCAGGTCTACCGCGCACTGCGCATGGTCAATCCCAGCCCTTACATGTTTTTTCTCCGCTTTGCGCCCGAGGGGCCGCTGGCCGCCGCAGGCGCGGGAAAATCTCGAAACTCCGCGAAGAAATCTGCGCAAACCATTGAACTGGCAGGCTCCTCGCCGGAGCTGCTCGTCCGCGTGCACCAGGGCAAAGTGGAGTACCGGCCCATCGCCGGCACGCGCCCGCGCGGCGCCACGGAGAAGGAAGACGAGGCGCTCGCCGCCGAGATGATGCAGGACGAAAAGGAGCGCGCCGAGCACGTGATGCTTGTCGACCTGGGCCGCAACGATGTGGGCCGCGTAAGCCGCTTCGGCAGCGTGAAGGTGGACAAGCTCATGTTCGTCGAGCGCTATTCGCACGTCATGCACATCGTCAGCTCCATCGAAGGCCGCCTGCGCCCCGAGCTCACGGCGGTCGATGCGCTGCGCGCCTGTTTTCCCGCCGGAACCCTCAGCGGCGCGCCCAAGGTGCGGGCCATGGAGATCATCGAGGAGCTCGAGCCCGCGCGGCGCGGCGCCTACGGCGGCGCGGTGCTCTACGCCGATTTTTCCGGCAACCTCGACTCCTGCATCGCCATCCGCTCGATGCTTTCGGTCGGCGGCAAGGGCTCCGTGCAGGCCGGGGCCGGCATCGTGGCCGACTCCGTCCCCGAGCGCGAGTACGAAGAGTCGATTAACAAGGCGCAGGCCGTTTTGCGCGCCATCGAGCGCGCGCGCCGCATGTAACCCCGCCTCCTGCGCAAAAATCTCCACACTCCGCGAGCAGAAGCGGACTCCTCCGCGTCCATGCAGAGAGAAACTGTCGGCAGGAGTGAGCCATGGAGAAATTTTTCATCTGGCTGAAGAACGGTCTTGTGCTTGCAGGAGTGCTTGCGCTCGGGTTCTGGCTGGGCGCGGGGCGCACAGCGAAGGCATCGAGCTACGATTCCGGCGGAAGCGGCGTGCAGTTTCAGCTGACCGGCGTGGACGAGTCCAGCTCCCTGCTCATCTACCAGCCGGGAACGAAAACCGTCTATGTCTATCGCGGCGCAACCACCGGAAACGCCGCGCTGCAGTGCAGCTTCATGTTTCAGCTTGACCGGCCCGGCGACGTCGTGCGCCGCATTCCCTGCCGCGTGGCCAGCCTGAATCCGTAGGGCAATTACTCCGCGCCGAAAATTCGCTTGAAGAAACGGCCCACGCGCCGGAAGAACCCGGGCTTTTTCTCTTTTGCCGGCGCGGCCGCCGGTGCGGTTGCCGCGGGCGCGGCTGGGGAAGCAGCCTGCGTAGGAGCGGTCTCCATGGGCGCAGCCTGCGTCTTGCTCGAATAAACCAGCGGCGCCACGGTGGCCGCGTTCCCGCTCGACGCTTGCTTTGGCGCGGGAGCCGCGGCCGGCGTCGGCGCAAGCCCCTCGCTCTGGGCCAGCGGAAACTCGTTGCTTTCT
Source organism: Occallatibacter sp. (assembly GCA_035504495.1). Classification (GTDB taxonomy): domain Bacteria; phylum Acidobacteriota; class Terriglobia; order Terriglobales; family Acidobacteriaceae; genus Telmatobacter. The sequence continues at coordinate 14,712 of DATJRT010000025.1, read as the reverse complement.
GTCTTGGCCGGCGGCGGGCAGCCGCACGGCTCTTTCTCTGAATCCACCACTTCGTTCAGGCTGCCATGCTGGAACATCACGCGCTGCCCCGGCTGCACGCGATAGAGGCCCGGATCGAAGAGGCTGGTCACCACCACGTAGGGCGCGCTGGCGCCTGAATTGTCCACGCAGGTGTCGCCGTCCTCGCCCAGCCGCACCTTCAGCTCCGACGAGCCCGGCCCTGCGATAAGAATGCGGAAATCGGGCGTGAGCACGATGTCCGCGTTGCGGCCAGCAGCCGGCGTAGTGGCAAAGCTCATCTCCATGGCGCCGTGATCGATGGCCATCAGCAGGCCGGGCGTGTCGCCCCCCGGTCTGTCGCCGGTCGGCACGCTCGAGTCGGCCGCCAGCTTCACCGTGGTGGCAGCGCACACGCGCAACACGCCGCGGCGCGGAAGCACCACCTGCGTGGTGCCCGAGCCGGAGGTGATACTGCCGCCGGCTCCGATCATCGCCTTGCCGCCGGCCACTTCCAGGGCGCCGGTCACGGTGGCCGCTCCGCCGGGGTCGTTCGAGTCGATGGGAATAATGGCGAGAGGAGCAGCGGAAACCGCCGACGCAGTGGAGAGTGAGTCGGCGCTTGCGGGCGCACTGGCCGCCGGCGGTTGCGCCGCGCTTGCAGGCACCGTCTGTGCCCGCGCGGCGTGCGCGCTCAAGGCCGCCATTGCCACCGCGCAGCCAATGCGCGCGCCCAGGCAACCACTCGATCCCGGCAGAACACGCATCCCGATTACATTTCCAGAAAGTTGCGGATCATCTCGTGTCCGCCGTCGGTAAGCACGCTTTCAGGATGGAACTGCACGCCCTCGATGGGCAGGCTGCGATGGCGCAATCCCATAATCACGTCGCCCCCGCCATTCGCCTCCGGCGTAGTCGCCGTCACCAGCAGATCGCGCGGCAAAGAATCCTCTTCCACAATCAGCGAGTGGTAGCGCGTGCAGGTAAGCGGCGTAGGCAGTCCCGCAAACACGCCCTTGCCGTCGTGCTTCACCGCGCTGGTCTTGCCGTGCATCAGCGTCTGCGCGCGCACCACCTTGCCGCCAAAGGCCTCACCGATGGCCTGGTGCCCCAGGCACACGCCCAGAATCGGGATTGGCTTCGGCGCTTTCTCCGCCATGTGCCGGATAAGCGGCACCAGAATGCCCGCTTCGTGCGGCGTGCACGGACCGGGTGACAGCAGAATGCGCTCCGGCTTCATGCGCTCCACCTCTTCCGGCGTCACCTCGTCGTTGCGGCGCACCTCCACCTCCGCGCCCAGCTCGCCCAGGTACTGCACCAGGTTGTAGGTGAACGAATCGTAGTTGTCGAGAACGAAGACCATTGCTCCCTTCCAGTGTAGCGCGGCGGGGTTTTGCCCGTCGGCATCGCGCGCATATTGCGCAACCGGCTCCATCTTTGCCAAACTGGGCATGGCCAAACTCGCGAAGGTCGGTGCCGATGGTTCTCCACTTTCTGATTCAGGGCCGTGTGCAGGGCGTGGGCTTTCGCTGGTTCGTGCAGCGCGAGGCCGGCGAGCTCGAGCTGCGCGGCTGGGTGCGCAACACCGAGGACGGCCACGTGGAAGTGCTGGCCGCCGGCGATGCCGCCGACATCGACGAACTGCGCTTGAGCCTCAGGCGCGGCCCGCGCGGCAGTCGCGTCGATCGCGTCATCGAGCACACGCTTGTGGAGAGCGAGGCTGAGGGGTTGGATTCCTTCCGCATTGAAGGTGTCTGGTGAGCCTCTATAATTCATAGGGAAGACGAACCTGAATCCCGCCTGTTCCCTTCCCGCACAATCTTCGCGATTGCATTCCCGTCTTTTTGAGGAGCTGAACGCCGCATGCCGGAAGTGAAGAAGCCTGTCAACGTCGAAGATCTGAAGAAACTGGTCCGCACCGTGCCGGATTTTCCCAAACCCGGCATCCTCTTTTACGACATCACTACGCTGCTCAAAGACAAGACCGGCTTCGCGCAGCTCATTGACGCGCTGGCGGCGCATTACATCGGCCGCGGCATTGACCTGGTGCTGGGCATCGAGGCCCGCGGCTTCATCTTCGGTCCCGCGCTCGCCTACCGGCTCAACGCGGGTTTCGTGCCCGTGCGCAAGCCGCGCAAATTACCGGCCCCGGTGGCGCGCGTCACCTACGATCTCGAATACGGCTCCGACACTCTCGAGATTCACATGGACGCCATCGCGCCGGGCCAGAGCGTGGTGCTCGTGGACGATCTCCTCGCCACCGGCGGCACCATGGAAGCCACGGTCAAGCTGGTCAAGCAGCTCGGCGGCAAAATCGCCGGCCTCGCCTTCGCCGTGGAGCTCGACTTTCTCAAAGGCCGCGAGCGCTTTTCCGAATACGACGTCTTCAGCCTGCTCCACTACGACGAGTAGCTCGCCTTCACGGCTCGTCGTCGGAGATCGTTCCTTCAGGCCCCTCTACGCGGTCTTCGCCTGCGGCATCGCCGCTCCGCTCGCCCGCCGCGGCTTCCTTGAACATCTGCCCGTCGGCAAACCGGTAACCCACATACACGTCGGTCAGCAGGTAGAGCGGATTCGAGGGATCGTCCTCGATCTTCTTGCGCAACTGGCGGACAAAGGTGCGCAGGTACTCCACCTCTTCGCGGCAATCGGCGCCCCACACCGCGGTCAGCAGCTTGGCATAGGTCACCACCCGGCCGGCCCGGCTCATCAGGCAATGGAGAATGTCGAATTCCTTGCGCGTAAGCCGGATGGCCTCGCCGCGCCTGGTTACCGAGCGCTTCACCGGATCGAGGCGGATCTCGCCGATCTCGATGGGTGCGTCTTCCGCGCGCGCCGGAGCACGCACCCGGCGCACCGCGGCGCGGATGCGGGCGATCAGCTCGCGCGTGCTGAAGGGCTTGGTAACGTAATCGTCCGCGCCCAGCTCCAGCGCCTCCACCTTGTCCTCTTCCTGGTCGCGCACCGTGAGCATCAGCACCGGCAGGCGCGGCGCGAACGCGCGGATGCGGCGCAGCGTCTCAATGCCGCCGATGCCGGGCATGTTGACGTCGAGCAGCACCACATCGTGCGCCGCCGCGCGCAGCGTCTGCAGCGCCTCTTCGCCGCGCGAAACCTCGGCCACCTGAAAGCCGAGCTCCACCAGCGGCGGCCGCAGCGCTCTGCGGATCGCCAGCTCGTCATCGACCACCAGGATGCGGATGGCCTGTTGGTTCATTGAGGAATTCCCTTCTCGGCTCCTGCAGGGATGGCCGCAAAAAACGTGGTCCCTTCCTGCTCGTCACTGGTCACCCACACGTAGCCCCCATGAATCATGGCTACGCGCTTGGCCACGGAAAGGCCGATGCCGGTGCCCGGTGCGCGCGTGGAGTTGTTGGAGGAACGGTAGTAGCGGTCGAAGATGCGATCGCGGTCGGCCATGGGGATGACCGGCCCGTAGCTGTGCACGGAGAAGATCGCCTCCGTATTGGCGAACATCACCCGGATGGTGATGGTGGTGCCGAAGATGGAGTACTTGCATGCGTTGTCAATGTACTGCGTTAGCAGCATGATCATCAACTGGCGGTCGCAGCAGAGCATCAGGCTCTCGTCATCCAGGATCACGGAAACCCTCATGCTCGCCAGCCGTTCTCTCATACTTGCCAGAACCTCTTCGATGATGGCGCCCACAGCCGTGGGCTCCGCGTGGATGGTCACCTCGCCGGCATCGAGCCGCGCCGTGGTGAGCAGGCGCGTGGTCAGCTCGCCCAGCGCGCGCGCCTGCTCGTTGATGAGCGCCACCAGCTCGGACTGGCCCGCCGAAAGCCTTCCCATCTCCGCCAGTCCCGTGGAAGCGGCGCGGATGGCCGTGAGCGGCGTCTTGTACGCGTGCGCCAGCGAGTCGAGCACCGTGGTGCGAAGTTGTTCGGTGCGGCGCTCGGTCTCGATGCGGCTCTCGTTGGCGAAAGCGCGATAGCGGTCAAAGGTGATGGCGATCAGCGAGGCGATGGCGTTGTTGGTCAGCGGGCTGGTCTCGCCGCGCACCACCAGGCTGCCCACCGGAACCGCGCCCAGCCGCACCACGCGGCGTCCGACGCCGGTCTCGGGGTCATCGTCGGAGGTCTCGAAGTAATACACGTTCTGCGCCAGCTCCAACGGATCCTGGCTCCAGTAGCCTGCCTGATACACCTCGTGCAGATCGGCGTCGAAGACCGCAACCGCTTCCAGCGCGAAGATCTCGTGCACCAGTTCGGCCAGCTCCTGCCCCGGCTCCACGTGCAGGTTCATTTGCAGCGTGCGCCGCGTGAACTCGTAAAGATCGTGCATCTGCCCGCCCCGCGCCTCAGCCTCGCGCGCGTGGCCGGTGACGCGCGCCGACAGCCGGCTCACCGTGAGCGCCACCAGAACAAATACCAGAACCTTGACCGAATTGGCCGGGTCCGAGGCCATGGCCAGCTGCGTCTGCCGCTCAGTAAAGAGCGCCTGTACCACCACTGCGGAAAAGGAAACGATCACTGCCTGCCAGAACCCGCACAGGAGCGCCGTGGGAATCACGATGAGCAGAAACAGCAGCGCCGAGATGGGCCACAGCCAGCCCGACCAGTGCGCCACCGCTGCCACCAGGATGACCGACACGATGCCCAGCGCGCACTCCAGCGTGAACAGCAGCACGCGCGTCCCCGAGCCGCGCGAGCGCCTGGAGAAAACCGAGCGCACAGGGATCAGTCTCTGAGCCAACCAGCTTACCTGCCTTCGCTGTTTTCAAACGGGGTCCGGAAAATCTTCGTGCCCGCAATGGAAAAGCGCGCGCGGCCCAAAATCGGTCTGCGCAGTTCAAGCCTCGCCTCGCGCCACCCGCGGAGACTCTCTTTCTGCCCTTCGGCTCTCGCAGAAATCGGAAACAGAATTCTAGCAGGTTCTTCATTGCATTTTCATGCGCGCGGTGTTCGTCTTGCCCCCTGCTCCGCGCGCGCCATCCTAAAACCTAATCAGGAAAGAAGATAGTTGCCGGTTAGAGGTAAATCGATTCAGTTTTGCCCTCTCGGGTGCATCCGAAATCTTTTCGCATTCCTCATTTTATTTTTATGCTTCGTTTGCATTACTAGTGCTAGCCAGTCTAACCCGACTCATAACCTAACTGACCACAAAGCGATTGCCAAGAGCGGCCGGGAGGCACGCAGGATCGGGTGTGCGCCCGCAGGGGCTCAATCCCCAAGGTCAGCAGATCACATAGCCAAAGTGGACGCGCCCGAAATACACCCATTGGGGCTGGCTGATTCATTTCGAGTCCTACAACCGGTTTTCAATTTGGAGGGAAAGTGCCGATGAATCTGAAAGTGATCCGCATTCTGCAAATGACGGCCATTGCGGCCATGGCAGCCGGGCTCGTGGCTGGGGCCCAAACTTCCGGTTCTTCATCCAGCTCCGCAGTGGCGTCCGCGGCCGCTCCGGCAGCACAGGCTCCAGCAGCCCCGGCCGCAGCACCGGCGGCCGCTCCAACCCCGCCTGCCCCGCTTTCCACGTTTGTTCTCACCGGTCCGCTCACGTGGCTGCCCCCGGCGACCTTTGATGCCGGACCGTTGGGCACGCTGTCCGTCAACGGCATCATAACCGGTTACTCGCTGTTCCAGAACAATTACGTGCCCGGAGACGCCAGTGCGCAGGCTACTCTAACCAACGGCCAGATCTTCATTCAAAAAGCGGACGGACCCGTGCAGTTCTTCGTCCAGGCGGGCGTTTATGCCCTGCCCACGATCGGCGTGCCGTTTGAAAACGCGCAAAATACCGTGAGCGGTCTCTACGGGCCCGTTCCGGTCGCCTTCCTGAAGCTGCCGGTTGGAAAAACCACGCAGTTTTTGATCGGCTCTCTTCCCACGCTGATGGGCGCCGAGTCCACGTTTACCTACCAGAACTTCAACATCGAGCGCGGCATCGTTTGGAACCAGGAGAACGCCATCAATCGCGGCATCCAGATCAATCAGACTCTGGGTAAATACGTGACCGCTTCTATCAGTTGGAACGACGGTTACTATTCCGACCGCTACTCGTGGCTCTCTGGCTCGATCACCTATACAAAAGGACCCAATACCCTGGTCTACGACGGGATGGGGAACCTCGGGCAGACCGGCTATGAAACGGCAGCTACGCCGGTGCAGAACAACGGTTATATGCACGCGGTGATCTACACCTACACCAAGGGTCCATGGATCATTTCCCCGTACTTCCAGTACGGCGACGTGCCGACAAACCTGCATGTAGGCATCACCAAGGGCACATCGGCCACTGGCGGCGCATTCAATGTCAGCTACGCGTTCAAGAGCGGCTTCTCTCTCCCGGTGCGCGTTGAATACCTCACCAGTTCGGGCAGCTTAACCGATGGATCGCTGAACTTGCTGGGTTATGGACCGGGCAGCGCAGGCACCACCTTCACCGTGACGCCGACCTACCAAAAGGGAGGTATGTACCTTCGCGGCGATATTGGGTTTGTGGACGCGTCCAATTACACCAGCGGCGATGGTTTTGGCCAGACGGGAACGGATTCGAACCAATTCCGCGGCGTGCTTGAATTCGGCTTCATCTTTGGCAACAACATCGAAAAGTAGCCCCATCAAGGCGCTCGATCCGCAGCGTTCAGAGCTCTCTTCGGAACGGGGCGCTCAGTAAGTTCGATTCTTTATTTCGTCCTGATGAGGGCAACGATACCCTCATCAGCACGGGAACGGAAACGGGGCCGGCCAGAGCCCTTGGGAATGTCTGGCCGGACCTCTCGCGCATCCCACGCCAGCGGGAAAAAACCGCCGGGAACAGCCATCCGAAACCCAACTCTTCAGGAGAATGCTCATGGCAGATCAGAAAGCACCCCAGATGCAGGCGACCCTGGGCCTTACCCAGCTGACCGCAAACGCAATGGCCCTCATCGCCCCCGGCGCCTTCCTGTGGCTCACCTTCGTCATCCAGGCCGGCACCGGCGTCGCCGGCCAGCCTTCCACCGCGCCGTCCATGTGGCTGGGAATCTTCGTCTCCCTGCTGCTCTGTCTGGCCACCGCCGTGTCCTATGCCGAAATCTCCAAGCTCTATCCCGGCACCGGGTCGAGCTACTACTACGCCGAGCAGGCCATGCTCTCGCACGATGGTGCCTTCAAGTACGCCCGCATCTCCAAATTTATCGTCGGCTGGGGCTCGCACCTGTACTACTGGGTCTACCCCGGCGTGATGGTGGCCGTTACCGGCGTATTCGTTGGTTACGTGGTCGGCTTTCTCTATCCAAGCTTTATGAGCGGCGCCAACCCCGGACCCCTCTTCATGGCCGTGGTCGCGGTGCTGTTCTCCTTCTTTATCGCCTGGATCGCCTCGAAGGGTGCCGGCGCTTCCTCGGCCGTCAACATCGCGATCAATATCATTCAGATTTCCGCACTGGTCGTCTTCAGCGTGCTGGCTCTCGGTTACCGCTCCAGCCACCCGTCCGGAACTGCCGGTTTCCAATACGATACGCAGACACTCGCGACTTACACCTACCAGTTCGCCACGGCCAAGGACGGCTCCATTATGCGCGACTCGAGCGGCACGCCGTTGCCGCTGCTGGACGCCGCCGGCAAGCCGGTACCTTATGTCATTACCTATCCCACCACCGACTCCAGCGGCAACTTCCTCACGCACCCAAATGCAGCCTCTGTGATCGGGGTGCACAAGTGGAGTTGGGTTTTCATTCAGTCTACGGTGGCCATTCTCATCTTGGTCGGCTTCGAATCGGTCACTTCGATGGGAGGCGAGGCCAAAAATCCAACCAAGCACATTCCCATCGCGGTGATCTCCTCGCTGCTCATTCAGGGCCTGTTCTGTTATCTGTTTGAGTATTTCTGCGCCAACTATTTCCTCAACTCCGGTTATACGATGACGACCTCGGTCACTTCCGCGGCTCCCATCGGCGACATGATGATCATTGTCGGCGACGCTCTGCTCGGCCAGGGTCACGGGAAATACTTCATGGAGGTGGAGGCGATCACCGTCTTCCTCGCGCTCATCGGCACCACGCTGAGCTGCATGAACACCGGCGCCCGCGTTACTTACGCCATGGGCAAGGACGAGGAAGTCCCGGAACACTTCGGCATGCTTCATGCCAAGTCCCTATCGCCGCGTAAGTCTATCTGGACGTTGGCATGGATCTCCGCGGTCATCGGCATTATCGCCATCTCGCTGCTGTTCGGCGACGCCGGCGCGCCCACCGATGCGACGATCGCGGCCTTGCCTCACGGCCTCTTCTCCAGTTGGGGCTATCCCTCCCATGACACCCTCGCCGCGCTCCCCAACTCGTTGCTCACCATGACCCTCACTTCCAATTTCGGCACATTCATCCTCTATGGGCTCAGTTGCCTGCTGTGTATTGTGGCTTTCCACAAGCGGCCCGACTACAGCCCAATCAAGCACCTGCTGATTCCCGGCTTCGGGCTGCTTGCCAACCTTACCTGCATGGCGTTCTATCTCATCGGCCCCGTCTTCAACCTGGGCACCCTGAAGGAGCCGCTGCTCGCGCTGGGCATCTCGGCCGTCTGGGGCATTTACGGAGCCATCTACTTCATCAGGAGCTCGAAGAAGAAGGGCAAGAGCATTCTGCTCACGTCAAAACAAGCTGTCTCCTGACCCGGATCTCCAGCACGTACCCTCTGGGTGGACTCTCGCTTCCATAGCAAGACCGTTGAAGCGAGCGCCACCCAGCGGTCGTTTTAAGAACAACGATCAAGATCCTGGAAAGATCAAGGTTTCAAGAGAATTAAGGGCTCAAAAAAACAGGCGCCATCCTCGGGCGCCGGGAAATGGTTGCGCGGCGCACATGTTGGACGTTCAGTTTGGGGAAGCAAGCGATTTCGGGAAGGTTCGCAAAAACAACGAAGATGCGATGGGATCGTTTATCCCCCCCACGCGGCGTCAGGCCCGCTCCCATGGGTTTCTTTTTGCGGTGGCCGACGGCGTGGGCGGGCTCGACCTGGGCGAGGTGGCTTCGGCAACCGCCATCTCCGTGGTCACGGAGGAATTTGCCGCCGCTCAGGACGGCGCCATGCTCATCAGCCTTCTGCCCCGGCTGGTGCAGCGCGCCAACATGGCCATTCACGACTGCTTGCTGGAGCCGCGGTACCGCGGCCGCAGGATGGCCTCTACGCTGGTAGTCTGCGCGTTGCGTTACGATCAGGCGGTGATTTCGCACGTCGGCGATTCGCGTTGCTACCTGGTCCGCAACGGCAGGGCGCGGCAGGTCACGCAGGATCACACCCTGGTCAACGAGCAGAGGAAGGTGGGGCTGATCTCGGACGGCGAGATCAAAGACTCGGACTCGCGCCATGTGCTCATCCGTTCGCTCGGTCCGGAGATGTTCGTTGCTCCCGATACCACGGCTCTCACCCTGCAGGCAGGGGATGCGCTGGTGTTGTGCACCGACGGATTGCATGACGAGATGACCGCGGCCATGATCGCCGAGATCGTCTCGCAAAAGAAAAGCGCAGCCGAGGCCGCCCGCGATCTCGTTTGCCGCGCCGTCGAAATCGACGGGGGCGACAACACGACCGCGCAAGTGATCCGGGTCCGTTCCGTTGAGCAGGTGGGCATGTACCGCGGCCGGCCTTACCGGATACCGGCCTGAACGCGGCGCGGACCTTACGGAATCCTTAGCATTCTCCGGCGATTTCCCGATACAGTAGAGGCAGTGCTTTCCCTCTTTCGAGGTTGAATGAGTTTTTACGACACGCTGGATATTGGCACTCAGCTTGACTCCTACCGCATCGAAGCGCCCGTCGCCAAGAGCGGCATGGCTTCGATCTTCCGCGCTGTGGATACGCGCAATGGCCGCGTCGTCGCGCTCAAGATTCCCCATCCCGATCTCGAAGCCGATCCCATTCTCTTCGACCGCTTTCAGCGCGAAGCCGGCATCGGGGAAAAGCTCGACCACCCCAAGGTGATGCGCGTCTTCGGCGGCGAGGAGCGCTCACGCATTTACATGGTCATGGAGTGGTGCGAGGGCCGGCTCCTGCGCAACATTCTCGAAGAGGGGCGCATGTCCCAGGAGCGCGCCCTGCGCATCGCCATCGGCGTTCTCGACGCGCTCGACTATATTCACGCTCACGGCGTGGTCCACCGCGACCTGAAACCGGAAAACATCATGGTGGATGAGAACGAAAACATCAAGCTCATCGACTTTGGCATTGCCGGCGACTCCGGGGCGCGCCGGCTGACCTACGCCAACTTCACCGCAACCCTGGGCACGCCCAACTACATTTCGCCCGAGCAGGTGAAAGGCAAGCGCGGCGACGGCCGCAGCGACATCTACTCCATGGGGGTGATTCTCTACGAAATGCTCACCGGGAAGCTGCCGTTTTCAGGGCCTACGCCGATGGCGGCCATGAATGACCGGCTGCTGAACCCGCCGGTGCCTCCGCGCGTGGCCGATCCGGCGGTCTCACCCCAGCTTCAAGAGGTGCTCTACCGCGCATTGGAACGGGAGCCGAAAAACCGGTACGCCACGGCGCATGAATTTGCACACGATCTTGAGCATCTTGACCAGGTCGGCGTGGAAGACCGGCCGGAGATGGCCAACTGGCAAAAGCGAAAATCCCATCTTTCGCGAAAGATTCTCTACTATGCTGGCTTGGCTCTGATTCCGGTTGTTATCCTGTTACTGATGGTGCTTATCGCCCATCGCCGCTGATCGCAGTTTTCCGCAGCGCCACCCTCGAAATCTTCACGGAATCCTTATGCCTATGGCCCTAGGATTTTTGTGCATACTCAGTAATTTCACTCACCCGCCCTAAGGAGAGACATGGCAAAGTACAAACTGGAGTACATCTGGCTCGACGGCAAAAAGCCCATCCCTGAATTGCGCGGCAAAACCACAATCAAGGAATTTGCGGCGCCGCCCACTCTTGCCGATCTGCCCCTTTGGGGATTCGACGGCAGCTCAACCATGCAGGCAGAGGGCCACAGCTCTGACTGCATCCTGAAGCCGGTCGCTCTTTATCCTGACGCTGCGCGCAAGAGCGCGTACCTTGTTCTTAGCGAAGTCATGCTTCCCGACGGCACCCCGCATCCCACCAACATGCGCGCCACCGCCCCTGACGATCCCGATCTTTGGTTTGGCTTCGAGCAGGAGTATTTCCTCTATAAAGACGGCCGTCCGCTCGGTTTTCCCGAGGAAGGTTTTCCCGGCCCGCAGGGACCGTATTACTGCGGCGTCGGCTACAAGTACATGGGCAGCCTGGCCCGCCAGATCGTCGACGAGCATCTTGACCTGTGCCTGCACGCCGGCATCAATCACGAAGGCATCAACGCTGAAGTGGCTAAGGGCCAGTGGGAGTTCCAGATCTTCGGCAAAGGCTCGCACAAGGCCGCCGACGACCTCTGGATGGCGCGCTACCTGATGGCCCGTCTCTGTGAAAAGTACGAAGTGGATCTGCAGCTCCACTGCAAGCCCATCCGCGGAGACTGGAACGGCTCCGGCATGCACACCAACTTCTCCACCAAGCTGCTGCGCGATGTGGGCGGCAGAGAGTACTTCGAAGCCCTGATGAAGGCCTTTGAAAACAACATCTCCGCGCATATTGACGTGTACGGTCCGGACAACCATTTGCGCCTCACCGGGCATCATGAAACGCAGGCCATCGATAAATTTAGCTATGGCCTGTCCGATCGCGGCGCCTCCATCCGCCTGCCTGTCAACTTCATCAAGAACGGCTATCGCGGTTATCTCGAGGATCGCCGTCCCAATTCCGAGGCGGATCCGTACCAGATCGTCGCGCGCATTTTGAAGACTGTGGAAAGCGTTCAGGTTCCCGCGCTCGCCTAGCACGGACGGGCCGCAAGAGCAGCGAGCCGATACCAATTTCCGCTGCTCCGCGCTTGCCCGTTGCACCGGTTCGTGAACAGGCGCGGAGAGACAAACCATGAATGGGGGAGTGGAGGGCGCGTTGCGCTCGCCCGCTTCCCCATTCCGCTTTTGGTCCTGGGTTGCTGCGCTTCCGGCGGGGGTGGTAGATTGCTTTCGGGGCCGTCCACCTTGTTTTTCGCGCCACTGGGATGACCTGCCTGCGGAGCCGCGTGCCGTTCGCGCTCTCTCCGCACTCACGCTCCAGTCGCGCAACTCCCTTATCCACTCCGATTGCACCAGCCGGGGCGCGGCCCGCGAACTCCGCGAACACAATCCGCTTTCATCCTCCGGCGAGAAGCGATTCGACACAGCCGCCCGCGCCTGCCTTTGGGCCCCGTCCCCCTTCTGTTGAGCGCCTCTCGGCTGAGCTTCGATTTTTGCCGGCGCCACAATCCGCTAGTCAAACCCTGCGACGGAAAGGAGAAGCATTATGCCACGCACCCCCGATGATGTGAAAAAGCTCGCCAAGAGCGCCGGAGTCAAGATCGTCGATCTGCGCTTTATCGACCTTCCCGGCATGTGGCAGCATTTTTCAATTCCCGTGGAAGACCTTGAGGACGACCTGTTCAGCGATGGCATCGGCTTCGATGGGTCAAGCATCCGCGGGTTCCAACAGATCCACGAGAGCGACATGCTGCTGGTGGCGGACGCAGAGACGGCCGTGGTGGACCCGGTTCTCTCGGTGCCCACCATGGACATCATCTGCAATGTGGTTGATCCCATCAGCCGCAAGCCGTACACGCGCGACCCGCGTCATGTGGCGCAAAAAGCCGAAGCCTACCTGAAGACCACCGGCATCGCCGACATCAGCTACTGGGGCCCGGAAGCCGAGTTCTACGTCTTCAACAGCGTCCGCTACGACCAGACCGCGCACAGCGGCTACTACTTCGTCGATTCGAAGGAAGGCATCTGGAACACGGGAACCGATGAGGGCCCGAATCTCGGCTACAAGCTGCGCCACAAGGAGGGCTACTTCCCCGTTCCGCCCTCCGATCAGTTGCAGGACCTCCGCTCCGAGATCATCCTCGCGCTCAAGGATGTCGGCGTGAAGGTGGAAGTCCACCACCACGAGGTGGGCACTGCCGGCCAGTGCGAGATCGACATGCGCTTCGGCACCCTCACCCGCATGGCCGATAATCTGCTCAACTACAAATACATCATCCGCATGATCGCCAAAAAGCACGGCATGACCGCCACCTTTATGCCCAAGCCGCTCTTCGGTGACAACGGCTCCGGCATGCACGTGCATCAGAGTTTGTGGAAAGGCAGCACCAACGTCTTTTACGATGCCAAGGGCTACGCGCTGCTAAGCAAGACGGCGAAGTATTACATCGGCGGCCTGCTCAAGCACGCGCCTGCGTTGCTGGCCATCGCCGCGCCCACCACCAACTCTTACCGCCGTCTGGTTCCTGGCTTTGAGGCGCCCGTCAATCTGGCTTACTCCAAGCGCAACCGCTCTGCGGCCTGCCGCATCCCGGTGTACTCCACCAGCCCCAAGGCCAAGCGCATCGAGTTCCGCTGCCCTGACCCCTCCACCAATCCCTATCTTTGTTTCTCCGCGCTGCTCATGGCCGGCCTCGACGGCATCCAGAACAAGATCGATCCGGGCGAGCCGCTTGAAAAGGACCTCTACGACCTCGAGCCGGAAGAGGCGGCCAAGATCAAGAGCACACCCGGCTCGCTCGGCGAGGTGCTCGACGCGCTCGAGAGAGATCACGCCTTCCTGCTCAAGGGCGACGTCTTCACCAAGGACCTGATCGAGACCTGGATCAGCTACAAGCGCGAGAAGGAGCTGGCTCCGGTCAATCTGCGCCCGGTGCCCTACGAGTTTTTCCTCTACTACGATCTGTGAGACGATTTCGGATTTGACTGAGGATCGGGCGCCCCAGATTCCGAATCCGGGACCTGGGATCGATCTTTCGCGGCCGGCTTATTTCAAGCCGGCCGTTCCTTTAATCTCAGCAGCATGCTGGGGCCTCCAAGGAGACCTTTTCCGCAAGGAGAGTGGAATGACGAATCTCTTGAGGAGCTCCCCTTTGAAATCTCTCCCCTTGCTGCTCTCAGTCGGCATGCTGCCGCTGTGCCGTCCTGCACTTGCGCAGAGCTCTCCCGCGGCGCAAAATGTGGCTCCCGCGGAGTCAGCCGGACAAATCTCATTCGCTGCCTTGAAAAGCCTGGCAGGCGCGTGGACCGGCTTGGTCACCACCGATCCGCCTGATCCTGACATCAACGGGCCCATTCAAGTCACGATGCAGGCGGCCTCCGGCGGAAACGCTCTGCTGCATGAGATCGCGTCCGGGGGAATGCCGGAGCCAACCCTGATCTATTTGGACGGGGATCGTCTTACGCTCATTCACTACTGCGACGCCGGCAACCGGCCTCGACTTGTGGCGCGCAACTCGCCGGACCCGAAAACAGTGGAGTTCGATTTCGTCGACATTTCCGGCGACACTATGCCCCTATACCTGAATCATGTCGTATTTACAATCGTTGACGCGGACCACCACACCGAAGACTGGACATTCATGCTCGCGGGCGGAAAGCTGCTGCACGCCCACTTCGCTTTGAAGCGAGCAAAGGAAAGCGCTGCATCGCCGGCCGGCAACTGAAGAATCTTGCATGGCTGAGTGCGCAGCTTACTTCAAGCCGGCTGCTTCAACTCCCGCCTCGATCTCTTCGGTGAGCGCTTCCGCCGCGTCGATGCAGTCTTTGCGGCTCACATCGCGGTGCGTCACCAGGCGAATGGCATCCGGGCCAATGGAGTTCATGAGCACACCGCGCTCCCTCAGCCGGCGTGCAAGCTCCGGCGCGCCTGAGCCGGACGCGAG
>DATJRT010000024.1:0-9865 GCA_035504495.1 Occallatibacter sp. | reverse complement strand
GCCAGATCCGGCGTGCGGAAGCCCTGCTCGAGCACCTTGCGCACCGAAGCCTCAATGGCCGCGGCTTCGGCCTCGAGACCGCCGGAGTGGCGCAGAACGAGCGCGCCCGTCAGGATTGCGCCCAGCGGATTGGCAAGGCCTTTGCCGGCAATGTCCGGCGCGGAGCCGTGCACGGGCTCGTACAAGTTCACTTTGCCGCCGATGGTGGCCGAGGGCAGCATACCCAGCGAGCCGGTAATGACGGCGGACTCGTCGGAGAGAATGTCGCCGAAGAGATTTTCGGTGAGCACCACGTCATAATTGCGCGGTTGGTTCATGAGGTGCATGGCCATGGCATCCACGTATTGGTGCTCGACGGTCACGTCCGGAAATTCCTTCGCCACTTCATTCACCGTGGCGCGCCAGAGCTGCGAGACCTCGAGCACGTTGGCCTTGTCCACGCTGGTAAGTTTCTTGCGGCGCTTCGCGGCGAGCTGGAACGCGATGCGGGCCACGCGGGCGACTTCATCGCGGCTGTAGACCATGGTGTTGAAGGCGGAGTTTTTGGCTTTGTCCCAGGCGCGCGGCTGGCCGAAGTAGAGGCCGCCGAGCAGCTCGCGCACGAAGAGAATGTCGGCGCCCTCGACGATCTCGGGCCGGAGCGGGCTGTTGACGGCGAGCTCCTTGAAGGCAAAGGCGGGGCGCAGGTTGGCAAAGCCGCCGAGCGCAGCGCGAATCTGCAGGAGACCCGCTTCGGGGCGCTTGTCCGGCGGGAGCGCGTTGAACTCGTTGCCGCCGACGGCGCCGAGAAGAACGGCGTCCGAGTCGAGCGCCGCGGCCAGCGTGTCCGCAGGCAGGGGCGTGCCGTCATTGACAATGGCCACGCCGCCAATGCGCTTGGCGTCGAATTCGAGCACATGACCGCCGATCTGCGCGACTTCCTGAAGCACTGATACGGCTTCATGGGTGACTTCGGGGCCGATGCCGTCGCCGGCCGTGACGAGAATCTTGAGCTTCATGGCTTTTCCGGTCTTCCTGTTCTCAGTTTGCCAAACACGATCCAGACTGACTCAATGACTACGCACAGAAGTAAGAAGCTCAGGACGATCGACAGCTTGAGATATCCGCTCGGGCTGGAACCATGACTGCCGCCAGGAAAGAAAAGAAGAGCTGCCTTCAATCCTGGAAAAATGATCGGCGCCAATAACCATCTGAGGTTGACGCCTCTGGCCGTAAGGATGGCTGTGCCATAAAACAAGGCCATTGCGATAACAACCGAAATCAATCTTCTTCGGGCGGAATTCATATTCTTGCCGGACTCATCTTCAATGCTGCAGCCATCGAGCACTCAATCCAATTCCGCAACCGGCACGTGGCGCTTTTCGCGAATCTGCTCGGGAAGCAGGCCAACGAGATCCTGGTCGTAGATGTTCTTCTTACGGTCGGCGAGGGCCACAAAACGGTAATAGACGTGCTGCAGCTCGTCGCGCGTGAGGGTGAAGCCGAGCTGCTCCAGTCTGTGCCTTAGAGCGGCGCGGCCGGAGTGCTTGCCCAGAACAAGATGGGTTTTGGCCACGCCCACAAGCTGCGGGGTCATGATCTCGTAGCAAAGCGGGTTGGCCAGCATGCCGTGCTGGTGAATGCCGCTCTCGTGCGCGAAGGCGTTGTCGCCCACTACGGCCTTGTTGGGCGAGGGCTTGAAGGTGATGAGCTGGCCCAGCACCTCGCTGGTGGGATAAAGCTGATCGAGCTTGATGCCGATGGAGACGCCGTAGCGGTCGCCGCGCACATAAAGCGCCGCGGCAATCTCTTCGAGCGCGGCATTGCCGGCCCGCTCGCCGATGCCGTTGATGGTGCACTCCACCTGGCGCGCACCGGCCTGGATGGCGGCGAGCGAGTTGGCCACGGCCATGCCCAGATCGTCGTGGCAGTGCGAGGAGAGAATCACGCCATATTCGTCGATTGCCGGAATGCGCCGCCGTACTTCGCTGAACATGGCCCCATACTCTTCGGGCGTGGAGTAGCCCACCGTGTCCGGCATGTTGATGGTGGTGGCACCGGCTTCGACCGCGATGCGGACCATCTCCACCAGAAAATCGCGGTCGGAGCGGGTGGAATCCTCGGGAGAAAATTCGACATCGTCGACGTGCGTCCGCGCCAGGCGCACCGATTCGCCGCAGAGGTCGAGCGCCTCGGCGCGGCTCATTTTGAGCTTGTACTCGAGATGCAGGTCGCTGGAGGCGAGAAAGACGTGGATGCGGGCGCGCTCGGCGAATTGCAGGGCGCGGGCGGCCATGTCGATGTCTTCCTTTTTGGCCCGGGCAAGCGAAGCGATGCGCGGCTTGCGAATGGCCTGGGTGATGGTGGAGATGGCCGCGAAGTCTCCCTCGGAGGCCATGGCAAAGCCGGCCTCGATGATGTCCACGCCCAGGTCTTCGAGGGCGTGGGCCATGGTGAGCTTTTCCTGCGTGGTCATGCTGCAGCCGGGCGACTGCTCGCCGTCGCGCAGGGTGGTGTCGAAAAAGACAACTTGGTTGGAGGTCATAGAAATCGCGCCTGCCGGGAAAGGTCTCACCTTCCAGCCCTTCCAGTTTCGCTCATCGGGGTGATATAACGCAAAGTTATTCTATTTTGAGAATCGATTATTTTCGCTTATGATGGAAAATCGAGCAATTTTGGCGGGCGCATGCCGGCGCGCTGCGGAGAGTCATCCATGGAATTGAACCAGCTTGAGACCTTTCTCGCCGTCGCCGAAGAGCGCAGCTTCTCGCGTGCGGCCGCGCGCCTGAACCGCACGCAGCCGGCGGTGAGCCAGGTGATAAAGAAGCTAGAGGAGGGCGTGGGCGAGCGCCTCTTCGATCGCGCAGCCAGGGACGGGTCACTGACCGCATCCGGGGCGCTGTTGCGCGACTACGCCAAGCGGCTGCTGGCTCTGCGGCGCGAGGCCGCAAGCGCCCTGGGCGAGCTCAAGAGCCTGGAGCGGGGAGAGCTGCAACTGGGAGCCAACGAGTATACGTGCATGTACCTGCTGCCGGCGCTGGATGCGTTCCGGCGCGCGGCGCCGCAC
Organism: Occallatibacter sp.; assembly: GCA_035504495.1. Taxonomy (GTDB): domain Bacteria; phylum Acidobacteriota; class Terriglobia; order Terriglobales; family Acidobacteriaceae; genus Telmatobacter. The sequence continues at coordinate 6,819 of DATJRT010000024.1, read as the reverse complement.
GTACACGTGGCCGTGAACCGGATGCTGGCCTCGCGGATTCCCGAAGAGCTGAACCTGCGCACATTCGAGATGGGCGTGATCTCGTTCCGGCCCGATCCGGAGCAGTTCCGCACCATTGCCGTGTACGGGGACAGCCTGGACCTGATCGTGAGCCCTCATCACGCGCTTGCCCGCCGGGAGCGGGTTTCCATCAACGACCTGGGCAGCGAGCTGTTCGTGGCGCACAATGTGGCCTCGCCGCTGCGGCGCAAGGTGATCGAGGCCTTTCAGCGTTACCGCACGCCTTTGAATATGGCCATCGAGCTGCCGACCATCGAAGCCATCAAGCGCTTTGTGGCCATGGGCAATGGCGTGGCGCTGGTGCCGCATCTCACCGTGGCGCGGGAGCTCGAGGTCGGAGACCTGGTGCGCGTGCCGGTGGACGAGCTGGAGATGCGGCGGGTTCTGCGGCTGATATACCGCAGGCAGGCGACGCTCTCCAATGCCGCCAGAGCGTTTCTGCGTACGCTGCGCACTCTGGCCAGGGAGCAGGGACCGCCGTTTTACTACCAGATGGAACGCGCGGGGTGAAGACAGAGATCAGAGAACAGGGGCCGGAGATCGGGGATCAGAGATCAGGGATCAAAGGAAAACGCCGAATCGGGCCGGGCTGCGTCTAAGGTCTGCAGAACGATTCCGCATTGCGCAGGGGCACACCGGCCCGTTCCGGCCAGTTACAATGCTGAGAGCGGAACCCGGCGCGAGCCGGAGTGCCAAAAACAATCAGACATGCCTTTTGCCGTCCGTGCGCAAGGCGCATGGATGTGCGCAGGTGAGGTTCAAGACCGAATGAAGAAGATCGCCTTTTTTGCATGCCTGCTGGCCGTGTGTGCGGCCGCGGCGAGCGCCCAGGAAAGCCGGCAGGACATCAGCCTCAGCGGAACGGCGCTGGTGGAGCCGTTCACGGAGTCGTCGACCGACGTGGCCGTGCATTCAAACCCCGCGTACGGCGCGCTGCTGAGCTACCGGTTCATGTTGACGCCGACAGCCGCGCTCGAAACCAACTACGGCATTACTTATGAGAACACAATCTCTTTCTACGGGCCTTCGTTTCCCACCGGCATTCCGGTATTGACGCGGACGCAGGAGATATCGGGCGCGTTCGTGAAGTCATTCGTGCTCAAGAACTGGAACCCGTTTGTGGAAGCGGGCCCGGCGGGCATGATCTTCCTGCCCATCATCAACTCCGGCACGCGGACGCTCGATGCGCACCAGCAGGTGGAGGTAGGCGCGCTGTACGGCGGCGGTTTTGCGTATGAGATCAGCCCCAGCTTCGATATTCGCGCGGAGTACCGAGGCATTGTGGCCAAGGTGCCCACCTTCGATAATAACGACCAGGACAACTTCACCACCAACCGCTGGTACAACATCTCCGAGCCGGTGGTGGGCGTGGCTTATCACTTCTAAATACCGGGGCCAGGGATCAGCAAGAGCGGGATGGGCCGGAACGCGAAGAGATTTGCGAGCTCGAAAATTGCTGATCTGCCGGCGGCCTAGCTGCCTGCCGGAGTCCGGGCTTCGCGGTAGCGGCCCAGTTCTTTCACCATGCCGCAGCGGGCGCGCAGGGCGTCGAGAGCGCGGACGCCCTCGCCGCTCGAGCCGATCTGGCAGTCCACGTAGAAGACATACTCCCACGGCTTGCCGGGGACGGGGCGCGACTCGATTTTGGTGAGATTGGTGCCCAGGGCGGAGAGCGCGCTCAGCGCATCCACCAGCGAGCCCGGCCGGTGCTCGAGGGAAAAGGCAAGGCTGATCTTGTTGGCTTCGGGATCGGGGCGGGCCTGAGCCGAGCGGCGCACCAGGAAAAACCGCGTATAGTTCTCCGGATTGTCTTCAATGCCGGCCTCGAGAATCTCCGCGCCGTAGTAGCGCGCCGCCTGCTCGCTGGCAATGGCCGCGGCGCGGAGGTCGCGCAGCTCCACCAGTTGCTTGACGCTGCCGGCCGTGTCATAGGCCGCGAAGGCCTCCATGCGCGGATGCGCCGCGAGGAAGCGGCGGCACTGCGCCAGGGCCACAGGGTGGGAGAAGACGCGGTCGATTTGGTCCGCGGCCGCGCCGGCGATGGCGATCAGGTTGTGGCGGATGCGCAGCAGAGTCTCCTGCTCCACGGTCACGTCGTGAACGAGGAGAAGGTCAAAGTGCTCGGCCACCGATCCGGCGAGGCTGTTTTCAATGGGGATTACGGCGGCGTCGACAGCACCCGAGGCGAGCGCGGAGAAGACTTCGGCCGAAAGCGAACAGGGAACGATCTCTGCCTGGGCGACGAGCTTCAGCGCCGCCTCGTGGCTGAAGGAACCGGGTTCTCCCTGTATCGCGATCCTGTTGGTGACTCTCATGCGGATGGCCGGCCTCTGATTGAGTGAGTGCGTGAACCTGCGCTCTTACGCACGGTACCATAGTGCGCTTGCCGGAGATTCCGGTATCCGGCGTATCATGGCGTGGAATCAATGGTTGCATTCCATGGCCACTCTGTGGGTTGTTTTTCTTTGCGTTGCCTTGTTTGCTCCCGGCGCATCGCCGGAGATTGTGATTCGAGGCCGGATCGAGGACCCTGCCGGCGCCGCAATCGCGGGAGCCTCTGTCCGCGTTCTCGACGAGGACAGCCGCCAAACCGTCGATCGCGAAGTATCGGATGCGGAGGGGAAGTTCTCGATCAGCGGGTTGGCCGCGGGCGACTATCTGCTCGCCGTTTCTGCCACTGGTTTTCGAGAGAGTCTCATTGCCGTGGAGCGGTCGCGGAACGGGGTCAGCGTGCTCCCTGCCCTTCGTTTATCCGCACTGGACTGCGATGCTCCGCACGTCAACTGCGACACCTTCACCACCGGCGTCGATACCGATTCGCATCCGGTGATGGTGACGCGCGACATGACTGTGAATGTGAACAAAGCAGTCGATCTCCAAGCGGGTGAACTTGTTCCCCGGGATTCGGCGGCGGCGGACATCCGCCTCGATTCGGCGGCGGGCGGTCTTTACATGGTTCCGCTGAACGGAACGGCGTTCACGACCTCGGGCGCAGAGGGAAGCTGCGGCAAAACACGAGACCAGGGCTCCTTGCGCATCGATGGCCTGGGCCCGGCGAGTGAGATCGTCGTTGTGACCCGTCACAAGCAATGCTCCAGGCTTTTTGTCACCAGCGAAATCCCATCCGGGGCCGGTCAAGCCAGTTTTCACCTGGTGACCCGCTCCCGCTAGGCTGCCCGCCAAGCCGGGCATCAGGCGATGTCGACGTGGCGGGTCTCTGGCCCGATGAGCGCGCCCACGAAGAGGAGCAGGCCGCCGAGCGCGAAGATCACGATCTGCGTGTATTCATAGGGAATTCCGAGCTGTTTCAGGCCAAGCATGTAGACGGAAGAAAACGCGGGCAGGATGATGGCGGCGCTGTAGCCGATGCCGTAGCCGGAGGCGCGTACGCCGGTCGAGAATCGCTCACTGAGATATGCGGTGACATTCGCCCACACGGACATGGAGCAGAAGACGACGAGCGTGACCAGCAGGATGAGCTCGGCTGTGTTTCTGTAACCGGAGCGCACAAGCAGGAAATAGAAGAACGGTCCCGCGGTCCATCCCGCCAGCCCGAAGAGCGCAAGGAATGCCCGGCGGCCGATGTTCTGGCCGAGGATGCCGAAGGGAATTTGCGTGAGCGCGAGCACCAGACTGGCAACCAACTGCGCATAGGCGACGGAGAGGCTGTTCACATGACGGAGGGTGAGCAGGACTCCGGGAAGGATGGAAATGGCCGCATTGAGCATGAACCAGATGCCGGTCATGACCAGAAAGACCTGCGCGAAGATGCGCCGATTGGCGCCGCGGAAGAGCTCGACGAGCGGCGACTTGACCTTCTCTGCGGCGCTCCAGACCCGGCTCTCGGGAACGCAGCGCACGTAATAGAAAAGAACGCCGAAGGCGAGCAGGGAGCCCAGGAAAAATGGGATGCGCCAGCCCCAGAGCACATACGCGGAGTGCGGCGAACCCGAAGAGATTCCGCGCAGCAGGCCGATGGTCAGCAGGGACATGACGGCCAGCGCGAGGGGAAAGCCGGTGTGAATGAAAGCGGACCAGAGGCCGCGCTTCTCCTTGGGCGCGTACTCCATGGCCAGGGGATTGGCGCCGGTATATTCGCCGCCGAGAAAGACACCGTCCACGAAGCGAAGTGCGATGAGAGCCGCGATGCTGGCCAGTCCCCACTGTTCGTAGCCGGGCAGGAGGCCGATGGCGAAGGTAACCGCCGCGAATCCAGCCATGGAAACGATGGCGACCTTGCGCCGCCCGATTCTGTCACCGAAATGCCCGAAGAGGGCTGCGCCCACAGGACGGCCGACCAGCGAGAGCGCGAAGACGATGTAAAAGAGCGTGGATTTGAGCGCCGGACTCAGGGATTCGGGCTCAAAGTAGGCCATGGCCGGGCCGAGCACGACGACGGGCAGATAAACGTCGAACATGTCGACGAAGAAGCCGAAAAAGGCGGCGCCGAGAGCGCGTCGGCCGGCATGAAAAGAGGCTGGGTCCGCGGCGTGGAGCGGTTCATGGGATCGAGGCATAGGCGGACGCACTCCACCGCGGGGCAAGGCCGGGGCCCGCGATTGCGGTTGAGGATAGAGTTCGCGCGCGGCCCACGTCAATGAAAGCCGCGCGTTCAGCTCAGCGGCGAAGCCACAGGTCGGCTGCGACGAAACCAAAAAATACGAGGGCGATGACGCCGTTCATGGTAAAGAAGGCGGCGTTCAGGCGGCGCAGGTCGCGCGGCGAGACCAGCGCGTGCTCGTAAGCCAGAAGCGCGGCCACGGCGGCGATGCCCACCCAGCCGAGGGCGCGGAAATAAAACAGCCGGCCGAACCAGATCAGCAGCGCGAGCATGGCCAGATGCATGAGGCGGGCGGCCCAGAAGGCTGCGGGGATGCCGGCCGATTGCGGCAGGCTGCGCAGGCCGGCGGCGCAGTCGTGGTCGTAGTCCTGGCAGGCGTAAAGCACGTCAAAGCCGCCCACCCAGAGGGTGACCGCCGCGGTGAGCACGAGGATGCGCGGATCGAGGCTGGCGCGGACGGCGATCCAGGCGGCCGCGGGCGCGAGGCCGAGCGCGAGGCCGAGCACCAGGTGCGACCAGCGCGTGATGCGCTTCATGTAGCTGTAGCCGAAGAGCACGGCGAGGGCCACGGGTGAAAGCATCAACGCGACGCGGTTGAGCTCGCCCGCGGCGAGGACGAACACAAGCGCCGCGGCCAGCGTAAAGCCGAAGACAAACCGGGGTGAGAGCAGGCCGGCGGGGATGGCGCGGTTGCGCGTGCGCGGGTTGGCCCCGTCCAGATCCGCGTCGGCCCAGCGGTTGAAGGCCATGGCCGCGGACCGCGCCGCCACCATGGCCACGAGAATCCAGGCAACCGTCCGGACGCCGGGAAGCCCATGCGCGGCGAGCAACATGGCCGTCAGGGCAAACGGGAGGGCAAAGATGGAGTGTTCCCACTTGATCATCTCCAGGGTGGTGCGCGTTTTGGTGAGGATGCCCGGCATTGCCGCTCCAATCCTCAGTTTAGTTGAGCCGGAATCGGGATGCCGGGATCGGCGGGCCCGGCGCAGGCAAGATGCACGCGGCGCCAGCGACGGACAAGGATGTTTTGAGGGAACGTCGGGGGAATGTCAGGCGTCGAATTCGCCTTCGGCGGGCGAAGAGCGCAACGGTATGACGGAGTCGACCCGGGTTAGCCTGAAGAGCTCCATTACCCGGCTGCTGACGCCGGCGACCACAAGCGAGGCGCCTTCTTTCTGGCAGTGCACGTAATAATTGATGATTGCGCCCATGCCCGCCGAGTCCATGTAGGGAACGCCGCTCAGGTCGATGACCGTAGTGCGCGGCTGGGGCTCAACGCGCAAGGCGTCTTGAAACGCAAAGAGATTCTTGAGCGTGAGCGGACCGGAGAGACGGAAGATGCGCGTATCCGGCGATTTGCCTTCCTGCTGATCGAAGGTAAGCGGCGCGTCCGTGAGCATGGCGAGTCAAGTGTAAGGAAAGGAACCGGGAATTTGATTACAGTTGCGTGAATCGAGAACCGGGAAACCGGCCTCATCGGGCGGCAATCGCGAATCCAGCCTCCACGTCCAGGCCGCCGATCGAAGCCGCGCAACCAGACCGCGGATCGCGGCCTCACATCGAGCCCCCGACCAGACGGCAAACGGTCCGCGGCGCCAGCCTTGCAGGACAAGCGTGATACGCATCACAAACCTCGCGCACCATGGAATGGAATGATCGGGCAGGTTTATTCCGGGCCCGTTCTTTTGGGGGGCCGTGCTCCATGAGTGATTGCTGCGAGAGGTGTCCTTTGGAATTCGATCCGACTGCGTTCGTGGCCGATCCGCACCTGCTGTTTGCGCTGGAACAGCGCGCCGTTCCGGTGGCCTGCGAGGGCGAGCGGGTCCTGTTCCGCCAGGGCGACCTCCCCGCGATGCTGTTCATACTGCACCAGGGCGAGGCGACTCTGACCATGAACTCGGCCGCAGGGGAAAAGGTCCTCTCCGTGCCGGTAAGAGCGGGATCGCTGCTGGGCCTTCCGGGGTTGATCGGCAACCAGCCCTATACGCTGACGGCGACCGCGCATGCCGGCGCGCAGGTGAGCTCGGTTGCGCGCGATGCGGTGATGGCGCTCATGCGCTCAGACCCGGCCATCTCGCTCAATGTGCTCAAGGTGCTGGCCGCAGAGGTGCGCTCCGCGCGGCTGGCGATTGGCTAGCGCCTTACCTGCTACACTCTCTCGTTGTGCTGCCTGCATGCATACTTGCCATTGCGGCCTT
>DATJRT010000023.1:0-8513 GCA_035504495.1 Occallatibacter sp. | reverse complement strand
CCGGAAAGCGAAAGCCAGTTCGCAGTCGGCAAGATGGCACACGATTTCGCGCGCGCTCCACTTGCCGGGTGCGGGAGACTGATCGACGCGCTCGGCACCCAGTTCCTCGAGGATGGTTTCGATCTTTCGCGCAGAGGCGGGGAGGACCTTGAGGGGATCATGGTCGCCCAGATACTCGGCGTAGGGGTTCGCTTTGCTCATATGGCCTCACTGTTTTGGCAAGTATCCCACAGAATCACGGTTAACAACGCGGGCGCGAGGAGTTTTGCCGCGGGGCGAGAATTGGCGAGGGGTGGGTCGCCCCGATGCGGGCCACCCCTGGTTTGAACTCCCTTGCGAATCGGCGTATTCTGTAATGGCAGACGAGTTTGTCCGGGCCTGGACCGTGAACCTCCGGCAGGCACGGAGAGATGAGTGGGCTTAGAGCCCACTTTTTATTTGCGATGAAAGACTACTGCAGATTCGTCCCCGGAACTGGCCATGGCTGTGAATCTCGATCTAATCCGGACTACCGCGCAGCGGGTCGCCGCTTCGCATGGCCTGGATGTTGTCGAGATTGACTATCAGGGCGCGGGCAAGAGCCGGGCTTTGCGGATTTTTATCGAGAAGAACGCGGAGGAGCGGGCAAAACTGGCGGCGCAGGCTGCAGCGTTGGATACAGGCGAAAACAGCCATGCGGCGAATGTGAGCCGGGAGCATCTTTCCGGCATCACGCACGATGACTGCCAGTCTTTCAGCCGCGATTTTGGAACCGTGCTCGATGTCGAGGATCTGGTGCCGGGGGGCGAGTACACACTGGAAGTCTCGTCGCCGGGACTTGACCGCAGGCTGCAGGGCGTGGAGGATTTCCGGCGGTTCGCAGGCAGCCTGGTGAAGGTGAGAACCATTGAGCCGGTCGCGGGCAACCGCCACTGGCAGGGCAGGCTCGCACAGGTGAGCGATCACGCAATCATCCTTGACCCGAGCGCGCTGAAGCAGAAGGGCAAGAGCAAAAAGGCAAGCCAGGAAGCTTTCGAGATCGATGTCTCGAACATCGAGAAGGCCAACCTGGTCCCCGAGATCTAACTCGTCACGACATGAACCCTCGGCCGCTTTTGACGCAGCCGAATGTAACTGAGAGAGAACTATGGCAAGTGTGCTGTACCAGAGCATTGAAGCTTTAAGCCGCGACAAGGGCATCGACCCGGGGATCGTGGTTTCGGCCGTCGAGGACGCCATCGCCCTCGCCACGCGCAAGTATTACAAGACGCAGGAAAATATGCGCGCCGAACTCGACAAGGATACGGGCGAGATTCGCGCCTATATCTATAAGACGGTTGTCGAGACGCCGGAGCAGATCGAGGATCCGATCAATCAGATCGGTCTTGAGGAGGCGCGCGAGCTCGCGCCCGAGGTTGAAGTGGGCGGCGAGATCCGCTACTACAAGCCGACCGACGTGCTGGGGCGCATTGCCGCGCAGATGGCCAAGCAGGTTATTTTCCAGAAGGTGCGCGAGGCGGAGCGGGATACGGTCTTCAACGAATACAACCACCGCGCGAACGAGGTGCTGAATGCCACGGTCAAGCGGATCGAGCCGCAGGACGTGATCTTCGACCTCGGCAAGGCCGAGGCGCGCATGCCACGCCGCGAGCAGTCGCGGCTGGAGCAGTTTGCGGTGGGCGAGCGCGTGCGCGTGGTGCTACTGCGCGTGGACCGTGCGGCGAAGGGACCACAGGTGATCGTGTCGCGGGCCGCGCCGGAGCTGGTGCAGAACCTTTTCCAGAGCGAAGTGCCGGAGATCTACGACGGCACCGTGCAAATCCGCGCGATTGCGCGCGAGGCGGGGGAGCGAACCAAGATCGCGGTCATGTCGCGCGACAAGGATGTCGACCCAGTAGGCGCATGCGTGGGCATGAAGGGCATGCGCGTGCAGTCAATTATCCGCGAGCTGCGCGGGGAGAAGATCGACATCATCGAGTTCAGCGAAGAGATCACGACGTTTGCAGAGAAGGCGCTGCAGCCGGCGAAGGTGAGCCGCGTAAGCATTACCGATCTGGGCGAGAAGCAGCTCGAGGTAATCGTTGACGACACACAGCTTTCGCTCGCCATCGGCAAGAAGGGGCAGAACGTGCGCCTAGCGGCAAAGCTTCTTGGCTGGAAGATCGATATCAAGAGCGAAGAAGAGAAGCGCCAGGAGGTCGAGCAGCAGATGCAGGCTCTCGCCGGCGGACCCACCACGCCCATCGAGCAGGTGAGCGAGCTGGGCGAGGCTATCATCCAGAAGCTCGTCGCCGCGGGCATCACCACCGTCGAGTCGCTGGCAGACATGACTCCCGAGCAGCTCGAGGAGATTCCCGGCATTGGCGAAAAGACTCTGGAAAAGATTTCTGTTGCGGTGCGTCACTATTTCGGCCACTTTGAAGAGGGTGAGGAGCCGCGCGAAGCTCCGGCCGCCGACGAAGAAGCGCGCGCCTCGGCTGCGGCCGACACCGGCAACGAGGCCCGCGGTGAGTCGGAAGTCGAGACTCCGGCCGCGGCTGTCGGCACGGCAGAAGCTGAGCTTGAAAACTCGGCGGAGGTTCTGGAAGAGGCCGAGAGCGTGCGTGCGGCGCAGGCTGAAGTCGACGAGCTGGGCGCGGCCGACGAGCGGCATGAGGAGCTGGCCGAAGATCAGGCGGAAGAGCAGAGCCTTACCGCGGCGGAGCTCGCGGTTGAGAATGTTCCCCCGGCCGATGAGGCGGAGTTGCCGGAGCTGGAAGCGGAAGAGAACGAAGAAGGCAGTGCGGACGGGGGCGGCGCGTAAATTGCGCGCTCGCACAAATCGTACAAACGTGAATGCAGGACCATAAAGCAGCCATTGCCACGAGGTAGCTATGAGCGACTAAACGGCGTTGAGCGGCAGGAACTGAAAAGAGGCGGATGAGCAAGGTTCGAATCAACGATCTGGCACGCGAGTTGGAAGTCAAGAGCCGGCAGATTCTTGACGTATTGGCGGAGCTCGGCCTGGGCGCCGGCAAAACCCACTCGAGCTCGCTCGAACCCGATGAAGCGGAGAAGGTGCGCGCGCGCCTCGAGCGCAGCGATCGCCCGTCCGCGCACGCGGCCGCACGCTCCCAGCAATCCATTACTCCCAAGATCGACCTCTCGCACATCTCCAAGCCCGGCGATGTGATGAAGGCCATTCTGGCGCGCAAGAAGGAAGAGGAAGAAGAGGCGCGCCACGTGCACGCCCCGGTCAAGCCCGTCGCCGCTCCGCTGGCCGCCAAACCGGCGTCTCCCTCCGATGTGGCCGCCGGAGCGCCCGAGGCCGCCGCCGCACCCGCGCCGGCCGCGCCGCTGCGTCCGGAGCCACGCAAGATCGTTCCCCAGCCGCGCTCCGCGCCGCCCATCGTCTCGGCGCCCCCTTCCACGCCGGCCATCGCCTCGCGCCCGCCTGCCGGGCCCGTGGTTGCCAAAGCGCCCGCCGGCGCTGCAGTTTCTGCGCGTCCCGTGGTGGTGGTCACGCCGCCCTCTGGCGCGGTCGTGGTCAAAGCGCCGGCCGGTGTGGCCGCCGCGCCTCCTGCGCGCGAAGAGCAGCCGCGAACTGCCGAGCGCATCGCCGAGAAGCCCGCGGCCGCGGCTCGCCCGCCGGCGCCCGCAGTTGAGAAACCCGCGCCGCATGCGGTCTCTGCGCCAGCCGCGCCTGCGGCTGAGCCCGCAGCTCCTCTGGCGGCCGCGCCGGCCGCGGAAAGCGCATCCGTCTCTGCCGCTCTCGAAGCACCTGCCCGCCTGCCCGAGAGCTCGATTCCTGAGACCGTTTCTGCCTCCGGTTCCGCGGCGTCTGCGGCGCAGCCGCCTGCCTCGCCTCCGGTCCGCCGCATGGTGATGCCGCAAACCGGGCCGCGCCCCGTCTACAAAGCCACAGTGCCGCCCCCGGCCGCGCCCGCAGCCAACACCGGGTCGGGAATCCAGCGCGGCAAGCCGATCTTCGATCGCCGTCCCGCGGGCGGCGCCGGTTTCGCGCCGCGCCCGGCAGCCGGTCCCGGCGTACCCGGCCAGTTTGCCGGGGGCCCGCGCCCCAAGCATCCCACGCGCACCGCGCCCGGCGGCTTTGCCGCTCAAGGCGGCGCCGCGCCCGCAGGCCGTCCCGGCTTCGGCGCCCGTCCCGGCTTTGGCGCGCGCCCCGGCTTCGGAGGACCGCGGCCTGGTCCCGGTGGCGGACCGCCTCCACCGGAAGCCGGCCGTCCGCAGCGCGCCGCCGGCCGTCCCCGCCGCGGTGGACAGCAGTATCCCAAGACCAAGGAAGGCCCGATGAAGGGCTTTGTGCCGCCGCCGCGCTACGCCGGGCCGCAGTACAGCACGGAGCCTGTGCCTATCACTCGCGAGATCACCGTCACCGAGGGCATCAGCGTGAAGGACCTCGCGGAAAAGCTCGAAGTCCGCGCCAAGGACCTCATCGCCACACTGCTCATGGGCGGCGTTTTCGTCACCGTCAACCAGTCCCTCGACGCCGAGATGGTCAAAGACGTGGCCGCCAAGTTCGGCGCCGCCGCCACCGTGATCAGCTACGAGGAAGAGCTGGAAAACCAGGCTCTCGAAGAAGTGCTCGAAGCGCCCAACGCCGACGAGCTCGAAGTGCCCCGCGCTCCCGTGGTCACCGTCATGGGCCACGTGGATCACGGCAAGACTTCGCTCCTCGACGCCATCCGTGAAACCGATGTGGCAGCCGGCGAGGCCGGCGGCATCACTCAGCACATCGGCGCCTACAAGGTGCGCTTCGCCAAGGAAGGCTCGCCCGCCTCCGGCCGCGAGATCGTCTTCCTCGACACGCCCGGCCATGAAGCCTTCACCCGCATGCGCGCCCGCGGCGCCAAAGTGACCGACATCGTGGTCATTGTGGTCGCCGCCGACGACGGCGTGATGCCCCAGACCCTCGAGGCCATCGATCACGCCAAGGCCGCCGAGGTACCCATCATCGTCGCCGTGAATAAGATTGACAAACCTGAAGCCAATCCGGAACGAGTCAAAAAGCAGCTCGCCGACCGCGGCCTTATTCCCGAAGAGTGGGCGGGCGCCGGCCAGGAAGGCACCGTCTTCGTCGAAGTCTCGGCCAAGAAACGCCTCAACCTAGACCTGCTGCTCGAAATGATCTGTCTCGTCTCCGACATCAAGGCGCCGAAAGCCACGCCCGGCCGCAAGGCCGTCGGCTCCGTTCTCGAAGCCAAGCTCGACCGCGGACGCGGCGCCGTGGCCACCGTCCTGGTGCAGGACGGCACCCTGCGCCTCAACGAGAGCTACATCGTCGGCAACACCTTCGGCAAGGTTCGCGCCATGTTCGACGATCGCGGCCGCGCCCTCGACGAGGCCGGCCCCTCCACGCCCGTCGAAGTCCTCGGCCTCGAAGCCATCCCCGACGCCGGCGACACGTTCCTCGTGGTCGCCGACCGCGACAAGGCCAAGGGCATCGCCGCCTATCGCCGCATGAAGGAGCGCGAAGCCCAGCTCGCCAAGAGCTCGCGCGTCACGCTCGAAGGGCTCTCCGAGCAGATTCGCCAGTCCGGCGTGAAAGACCTTCCCCTCATCATCAAAGGCGACGTAACCGGCTCTGTGGAAGTGCTGGCCGACTCGCTCGGCCGTATGTCCACGGAAAAAGTGCGCATCAAGGTCATCCACTCCGGCGTCGGTTCCATCACTGAGAGCGACGTGCTCCTCGCCACCGCGTCGAACGCCATCATCATCGGCTTCAACGTGCGCCCGGAGCGCAAGGCCGCCGAGCTCGCAGGGCAGGAGAACGTCGAGATCCGCCTGCACTCCATCATCTATGAGCTGGCGGACGAGATCCGCCTGGCCATGATGGGCCTGCTCGAGCCCGCCTTCAAGGAGAACTATCTCGGCCGCGCCGAAGTGCTCAATATCTTCCGCATTCCCAAGGTGGGCACCATCGCCGGCTGCCGCGTACAGGATGGCGTGATCCGCCGCGACGCTGAGGTGAAAGTCGTGCGCGACGGCGAGCAAGTCTTCAAGGGCAAAATCGGCTCGCTCAAGCGCTTCAAGGACGACGCGCGCGAAGTCACCAACGGCATGGAGTGCGGCATCGGCATCGCCAACTTCAACGACATTAAGGAAGGCGATTTGCTTGAAGCCTTCTCGACGGAAAAGATCGCCGCCGATCTGGGCGCGCTGACAAGCGCCAAAGCATAGTCACGTCCTCAACCGGAAGAAAGGCCCGCGGCGAGAGCTGCGGGCTTTCCATTCTTGCCCAATATTCTTCTTTGAACCTCGGACCCACGCTTGACGGGGAAAAAAGAAATTGCTATATTCTCGACATCGCGCCCAAAGGGCCGGTGCACTTTGCAGGGAAACCTCAAGGTGGCTAGTACAGGCGAAAGCCTTACGGAGAAAACGATGAAACAAGCTACAATCTCCTTCCCAGTAGTGTCCTTCCGCAACATTGAGAGCCCCTTCCCAAAAGTCGCCTACCGCGATTACTTAGCAATTGTCAGCATCGAAGATCTACCCGATCTCTCCGATTGGCGGAAAATCAATGTCCGTGATCCCAAGCTGACTGGCGCAGTTCCGACGGCGATCAGAAAAAGCGTTTCCGATAACCCAGATCTCTTTGTCTTCATGAACCGCGGGATAGTCGTCGCTGCGGAGAAGGTCTCCTTCGACAACAAGAGCGGCAAGGTGACGATTACTATGCAGGATCCTAAACTCCACGGACTGCTCGATGGAGGGCACACCTATAACATCGTCCGGGAGGAGCAGGAGAACCTGGAATGCCCGCAATACGTCAAGCTTGAGCTACTCGAAGGCTTCACTCAGGACGAGATCCCTCTTCTAGTCGATGCGCGCAATACCTCGAACCAAGTGCGTGATCAGAGCCTGATGAACCTGCAGGGCGAATTTGACAAGCTCAAAAAGGCGCTTGGCAAGCAGCCTTACGCTGATTCGATCGCATACAAGGAGCACGAGGTTTTGGAAGACGACAGCACGAAGCCCCTCGATGTCCGCGACATTATCGCCGTATTGACCTGCTTTGATCGCTGCAATTTTGACAGCAAGGTGCACCCGATCAATGCGTATCGCTCAAAAGCTGCTTGTCTGAGCCATTTTGCGGCGCACAAGACCGATTTCGAAAAAATCTATCCAATCGCCGGAGATGCCTTGAAGCTCTTCGATGAAATTCAGATTCAGCTCCCGGAACTTTACAATCAAGGGGGCGGCAGGTTCGGGAAGCTCACCGGGGTAGCAACCTACAAGCATCCGGTCAAGCTCCCGTTCACCGGGCTGCAGACGAAGTACGGCGTGCCTGCTGGCTTTATTTATCCTGTCCTGGGAGCATTCCGGGCGCTGCTTGAGGAAAAGAAGGAACGGTACGTTTGGGCAAAGGGCCTGAATCCATTCGAGCTATTGAAAAATGATCTCGGCCAGACGCTCGCAAATACCATTGGGACCTTCGCGCTCGATGCACGGAACCCATCGAAAACCGGAAAATCGCCCCTTGTCTGGCAAGCGTGTTATCAAGCTGCCGAAGTTAGCTATTTGCGCGCCTAGCGCCGGCTTCCGGGGACGCTTGCCCACCCTGATGCCCAGGTCTCGACTCGGGGACCTGGGACACCCCAAACAGTTGTCGCGCTCGTCGCCCGCGCCGTAGGCGCAAGGGTTGTTAGCCCCGCGCTTCAGCGTGGGGATTTCTCCGGCGTACAATGAGAGTCCCGTAGGGGCGACGCAACATGGCCCACACGTACACCAGCAACTTCGTTCACTGCATCTTCAGCACCAAGGACCGCAGGCCCCTCATCTCTCCTGACCGCATGGAAGGCATCTACGCCTATCTGGGCGGTATCGCGCGCGGCGAGGGGTATACCCTCGTTGCCGCAGGCGGAACGGCGAACCACCTTCACCTGCTTTTCATTTTGCCGGCAACCCATTCCCTGGCCGCCGCGGTTCAAAAACTCAAGGGCAGCTCTTCGCGATGGATGGGGAAGGGATTCGCCTGGCAGGAGGGATACGGCGCATTCAGCGTAAGCCCCTCGCAAGTGCCCGTGGTCAGGAACTACATCCACAACCAGGAAGAGCACCATCGCAAGCGCTCCTTTGAGGATGAGTTTGTCCGGCTGCTGAAAAGCTGCCGAATCGAATTCGATCCACGCTACGTCTTCGGCTGAGTTCCTCCAGCACCATCCCTACGGGACTCTCCATTAGATTCCGCCCTTTCCCCGCGCTGAAGCGCGGGGCTAAACACCGCTGCGCCTCTGGCGCGTCATTGCTGTGCGCCGCCGGCGCATTTTACCTGACACTCGCCGTGGCGCAAAAAAGCGGCGCAGGCCGGGCAGGTTCTCCCTGAGCCCGCGCCTTTCAACCGAATGTAGAAACTGTCCTCAGCGATTTAGAACGCGAACGAACAGCTCGGCACGCTGCCGCTCGCACTCCAGCTCCCGTTGGTCACATCCGTTCCCGACGGATCGAGGCCGTTCACGTTATCCAGGTAGGTGTCGAAGTACTGGTCGCCGCTCTGCGTATTGCTGTCGAGATCGATGTTGCCCAGGTAA
>DATJRT010000022.1:0-5923 GCA_035504495.1 Occallatibacter sp. | reverse complement strand
TTGGGGCAAACCTGGCAAGGGTGGTCAACCCCACCGGAAAGAGACTTAGACGCCGGCTCCGCAGCGGGCCGGACCGACTCACCATGTGAGAAATCCGCATGAAATTCGGAGGAGAAGGGGTGGGCCGGCTCCGCTGGCATGTTCCAGAGATTAGCATGGAATCAGGGCCCCGGCGATGCCGCATCCCGGTGAAGCGCCCGATGCATCAACCTCTCGAAAGGCGTTCGGACTTCCCCGAGCACGCCGGACACCCGAGACCGGAAGCAAGATCCCCAAGGAGGAAACATGGCAAGCAAGGCAAGCGCGGTCTGGACCGGATCGCTCAAGGAAGGAAAAGGCACCATCTCCACAGCGACGGGCGTGTTGAACAACGCGAATTATTCCTTCGCTACGCGATTTGAAGGAGCAATGTCCGGCACCACCCCGGAGGAATTGATTGCAGCCGCCCACGCCAGCTGTTTTTCCATGGCGCTGGGCGCGCAGCTGGGCGGCGCCGGGCTGACGCCGGAAAAGATCGAAACCAGCGCAGCCGTCACCCTGGCCAAAACCGACGGCGGCTTTGCCGTGACCAGGATTGCGCTGACCACCACGGCCAAGGTCCCGGGCGCAAGCAAAGATGCCTTTGACAAAGCCGCCGCGGACGCCAAGGCGGGCTGCCCCATCTCCAAGCTCTTCGCCAACAATACTGAAATCACGCTCGACGCCAAGCTGGTCTGAGCGCACACTTTGCAATTGCGGCCCACATTCCTCCCTGATTCGCTCCTCCTCGGAATGCATTGGGGAGGAATTGTTGTCGGGCGGTCGCAGGCAAGAAACACGCGTTCAAAGCGCAAATCGTTTTGGGGCCTGGCTGCCATCGCGGGCGAATTTGACACCGTGTTGCGCTTTTGCGAGACTCAAGATTGCTGCCTGTTGGGCGGAGTCCCGCCGAACGTGTTTCCCGTGCCGAAGTGGCGGAATTGGCAGACGCGCATGGTTCAGGTCCATGTACTCGCAAGGGTGTGGGGGTTCGAGTCCCTTCTTCGGCACCAATCTTCCAAAATCAAAGACCTCTCGCCATGACGCCCATGGAACTGCAGCTTTGGCGTTTATGGTCGTGTCCGCTGCGGCGTGGTGCGTGCCATCGCTCTATCTGAGGACCGGCCTGCTGCACCAGGCCAATCACTCCGGCGCACAATCAACCGCGCGCAGCGCAAACCACGCGGGCAATCCCTTGTAGGTCGGCAACGGATTCGATTGCTTCGAACCCCGCCGCCCGCAGCAGTTCGCGCACATTTGCCTCCTGGCCGTAGCCGATCTCGAGCACAATCCAGCCGCCGGTCACAAGCGCCGCATGCGCCGCCGGAATCAATCTCCGGTAAACCGCCAACCCGTCTTCGCCTGCAAACAGCGCCTCGGCCGGCTCAAAGTCGCGCACTTCCACGGACAGGGATTCACGATCGCGCTCCGCCACATAGGGCGGATTGGAAACGACCATCTCGAACTGCTCGCCCGCCACCGGCTCCAGCAGATCGCCTTCGAGAAATCGCGCGCGCTCCGCAACTCCATTGCGCTTGGCGTTGCTGCGCGCCACCGCGAGCGCCGCCGCGGAGACATCTGTCGCCGTCATCGCCGCATCGCGCCGGTTGTGCGCCAGCGCAATCGCAATCGCGCCGGAGCCCGTGCCCACATCCACGATGCGCGGCGCGGCAAACTGCCTGGCCAGCTCAGTCGCTTTTTCCACCACGTGTTCCGTCTCCGGCCGCGGAATCAACACCTCCCGCGTCACCCGAAACGGCATCCCGTAGAATTCCGTCTCCCCGAGAATGTATTGAACCGGCTCGCCCGAGGCGCGCCTCTCAATCCCCTGCGCGAAGACCGGGCCCGCCGGTTCCGGGAGCTCTTCGCCCGCATGCGCCAGCAGCCACGCCTTGTTCTTCTTGAGAACAGCGCTCAGCAGCGTCTCTGCATCCCGTCGCGCGCGCTCCGGATGCGGCCCATTCGACAGGCATTCGGCTGCTCGCGCAATGCACTCCGCAATCGACGGCATGGCGCCTCTCACGCTGCCTGGCTGCCGCTCTTCAGTTGCTCTGCCTGAAAGTGCGCAATCAGCGCGTCCACCACCGGCTGCAGTTTCCCCTCCATGATCAGGTCCAGTTGGTGCAGCGTCAGCCCGATGCGATGGTCGGTGAGCCGGTTCTGGGGAAAGTTGTAGGTGCGGATCTTCTCGCTGCGGTCGCCGGAGCCCACCTGCGATCGGCGCGCCGCCGCCAGCTCTGCGTTCTGCTTCTCCATCTCCATCTCGTAAAGCCGCGAGCGCAGCACCCGCATCCCCTTCTCGCGGTTCTTGATCTGTGACTTCTCGTCCTGGCAGCTCACCACCGTGTTGGTCGGCAGGTGCGTGATGCGCACCGCGGAATAGGTCGTATTCACTGACTGCCCGCCGGGCCCCGACGAGCAGAACGTGTCGATGCGCAGGTCCTTCGCGTCGATCTTGATGTCCACTTCTTCCGCCTCCGGCAGCACCGCAACCGTTACCGCGGAAGTATGCACCCGCCCCTGCGTCTCCGTAGCCGGAACCCGCTGTACGCGGTGCACGCCGCTCTCCCACTTGAGCTGCGAGTACACGCGCTCGCCCTCCACAATGGCGATGATCTCCTTGTACCCGCCCACCCCCGACTCCGAAAGCGACAGCACCTCCACCTTCCACCGGTGCTGTTCGGCAAACCGTGAGTACATGCGGAACACCTCGGCCGCAAACAGTGAAGCCTCGTCGCCGCCCGTGCCCGCGCGAATCTCCAGGATCACGTTCTTCTCATCGTTCGGGTCTTTGGGCAGCAGCAGCAATTTCAGCTCGTCCTCCAGCGCCTGCGCGCGCGGCTCCAGCGCGGCAATCTCCGCTGCGGCAAGCTCGCGCATCTCCGCGTCGCTCTCGCTCGTCATCGCGCGCGCCTCGGCCAGTCCCCGGCGCACCTGTTTCAGCTCGCGATACTTCTCCACCGGCTCCTCGATCTCGCGCAGCGACTTGGCCGCCTTCTGATATTTTTCGTGATCGTTGATCACTTCGGGCAGCGCGAACTGCGCCTGCAGCTCGTTGTAGCGCTGCTCCATCTGTTCCAGGCGATCGATCATGTGCCCTCCGGGCCTCAGAGTCTTGAAGTCATGAATTGGAAAAGGAAAATGGGCGCAGAGCTACGGGACGCGGCGGGCGCCGCTAGAGAACGGCCGGGATGGGCTGGTGCAGAATCACTTCGTCTTCTATTCTAGCGCAGTTTCCGCGCCGGGCCGTGCGCAATCCGCGCCCGCGTCATCCCCTCGTCAATACGGCATCAGCGGCACTTCGAGATTTGACTCGTGCCCCGGGCCCGCGTAAATCGTGATCGTTGCTGGCTTGAAGTCCGCCGGCTTGGCCCTCATGATATTGGCCACAAAGGTCTGCGGATTGCGGTCGTACAGCGGGAACCACGTGCTCTGGATCTCCACCATCACCGTGTGCCCCGCCTTGAACACGTGATCCACGTCGTGCAGGCTGAACTTGTATTCGCGGATCGCGCCCGCCTGGATCGCCGCCGGCGCAGTGAAGCTTCCCAGATACCGCCCCCGGAAAATCTCCTCGTTCGTCATCAGCTCGTAACCGCTCATCGCCGGGTCGGGATCGTCGGCCGGGTACTCGTCGATCAGTTTCACCACCAGGTCATTGTCCGTGCCCGTCGTCGCCGCAAAAATATCCGCCGTCACTTGCCCCGTCAGCGTCAGATCGTGCTGCAGCACCGGCAGCCGCCAAACCGCCACATCCCGCCTGTAGGTCACAAAGCGCTGGTCCTCGGTGAGCCAGTTGTACCACTGTGAATTGGCGCTATAGGTCGGCTGGATCGGCCGGTGCCGATAGGGAACCGGGTTCGCCGGATCGCTCACGTAGCTGGTCTGCGCCTCGCTCGCCGCCGCGCTCCAGCTCAAACTCCCGTTTCCATCCAGATAGAGCCGCGTCGGCATCGAATCCCGCGGTGGAAACTGCGCATAGTACTTCCACGTGTTTGAGCCGGTCTGAAAACTGGCGGTGTTCTCGAGCGTGAATCCCGATGGGTTGCTTCCCGGCGCGTCCTTCAGGTAATGCGCGAAGAACTTCGCTTCGATATTGGCGCGAAACTCCGTTCCGATCGGCTCGCCGAAATCCAGGTTCCCCATGTGCTGCGACGACGAAGACCAGTATCCATGCCGCCATGGTCCCAGTGCCAGAAAGTTCTCGTGCTTGCTGTCGTGCGGCTCCAGCTTCGCATACACCTCCTGCGGACCCCACATGTCTTCCTGGTCGTAATAACCGCCCACCGTGAGCGTCGGCACCGTCACCGCGTTCAGCCACTGCTCCACCGCGCGCGAGCTCCACTCGCTGTCATAGGCAGGGTGCTCCTGGAACATCTTCCACGTCGGCAGGTCCTTCGTGCCCGATTGCTTCACGTCCTCCTGAAACGACCCCCTCTTGAGAAAAAAGTCGAAACCGTCTTCCGCCTCGCCCTTGGCGGCCGGGCCGTAGCTCACCTCGGTGTCCTCTCGGCTCGACTCCATCATCAGCACGTAGTCGTAGCCGTAGCTCTGCCGAAAGGCCCCGTTATGAAAAAAATCGTCGCCCATCCACACGTCGATCATCGGCGCCTGCGGCGAGATGGCCTTCACCGCCGGGTTCGGGTCGATGCCCGCCATCATGGCCAGAAACCCGGGATAGCTCGTTCCCAGCACGCCCACGCGTCCGTTGTTGCCGGGCACGTGCTGCGTCAGCCAGCTCACGGTGTCGTACGCGTCCGTGCTCTCATCCACGGCCTTGGGGTTGTGATGATCGGCAAGCGGCCGCATCATCACAAATTTTCCCTGGCTCCTGAATCGCCCGCGGATATCCTCGTTCACAAAAATGTACCCCGCCCGCGCCAGCTCCGGCCGGTGATCGAAAATCCACGCCCGGTCGCTCTCGTCCACGCCGTAGGGCGTCCGCTGCAGCAAAATCGGCAACGGCGTGGTAATGTCGGCGGGTTTGAGAATTACCGCGTGCAGCTTTACCCCGTCGCGCATGGGAATCATCACGTCGCTTCTCTGGTAATCGTGAAACACGTGCCGCACCGCGTCGCCGGTACGCTGGTACACCACCGTCGGCGCGGCCAGAAACACCAGCCCCATCGCCCGGCCCTGGTCATCGATGGTGAACTGGAGCAGCGCCCTGGTTGACCCCACCTGAAACACCGATCCTGAGACCGGAACCAGCGCTGCCGGCACATCGCGCTGCGACTCGATCATCAGCGACGATCCCTGAACGTACACGTCGTAGGGAAGTCCTGGATCGGCAGGATCGGCGTACTCGCCCGCAAGCACATTGAAGGACGAGGTGGGCGATATCGCCTGCGCCGGCAGCATCGCCATGCCGGCCGATAAGATTGTTCCAGCGATAAAACAGAGCACTGCAAAGGTCGGGGCACGGCGGGGAAAAAACACGCGGGGAACCTCTCCGCATTCAGCTTAATGCACGTGCCTTCTAGTGGGCATGACCGTGGCGCTCGTGGCTCCCTGCCATCTCCTCCGGCGGCACCACGCACCCCTCCAGCTCGCCGCATCCGATGTGCTCGAACTGGATGGTCGCGTGGCTGATGTTGAAATGCGCGCGCAGCAGATGATTCAGTTTCGTCAGGATGCACGCGCTCTCTGACGGGGGAATATCGGCAATGGTCACGTGGCAGGCCAGCGCGCGCGACTGCGATCCCAGGCTCCATATATGCAGGTCGTGCACATTGATCACGCCCTCCACGGCTTCCATCCCCGCGCGAATCTCGCTGATCCGGCAATCCCGCGGCGTGCCTTCGAGCAGGATGTTCAGCGTCTCGCGCACAATGCCCGCGCTCGACCACAGTATCAGCCCCGCGATCAGCAGTGAGAGCGCCGGATCGATCCAGTTCCGCCCCGT
>DATJRT010000021.1:0-9228 GCA_035504495.1 Occallatibacter sp. | reverse complement strand
TCCTGCTCATTTCGCTGGCGGCATGCGCCGGGTTGCGGGCGCAGACGGTTCCGCAGGCCACGGATTTGCCCAGCCATCCCTTCTTCATCAAGGGCACGTGGTATATCGGCGGGGCGGGCACGTGGGACTACCTCACCATGGACCCGCAGGCGGACCGCCTTTACATTGCGCACGGCACCACGGTGCAGGTGGTGGACGTGAACACGGGCGCGCTGGTGGGGACGATCGACGGCTTTTATGAGGCGCGCCAGGTGGTTCTGGACGATAACGGCGAACTCGGCTACATCAGCGACGGCGGGCAGGGCAAGGTAACGGTGTTCGACCGGCAGACCCTGAAAAAAACCGCCGAGATCGATACCGGGGCCAATCCGCGCTCCATGGTTTATGACCCGCTGACCAAGCTGCTGTTCGTGGTGCGCGCAAACCCTCCGGCGGAGGCGCGGGCCGACGCGCAGGTGGCGCAGCCGAGCCGTCGGCGGCCGCCGGCGCACGAGGGCGCGCCCGCTGAGGTGCACACCGAGTCGAAGGTTACCATCATTGACACGCAGACGGAGTCGGCGATCGGGGAGATTTCCCTCCCCGGGCTGCTGGGCTTTGCCGTGGGCGACGACGATGACGATGTGTACATAAGCGTGACTGACCGCAACGCGGTTTACCGCTTCGATGCGCAGGCGGTGGCGGCGCTGGTCCGCGGCCAGCCGGAGGGCGGTCCGAATGTGGAAACGGGCGCGAACCCAGGCACGGGCGCGGGCAATGGGGTGGACGCGGGCTCGAGTGCAGGCGCAGGAGCGGCCAAAGAGGCCGAGCCTTGGGTCGCGCTGGACTGGACCGGCGGCGCGGGCGACAACGCGCGCAGAGACAATCCCGCGGAGGGCCACTTGAGCCTGTTCAGCCTGAGCCCGGAGTGCGCCGACCCCACCAGCCTGGCCATGGATAACGAGCATATGCGCCTGTTTGCGGCCTGTGCCAACCGCAGGCTCGTGGTGGTGAACGCCGTCGATGGCAGCAAGGTGACGGCGCTGCCCATTGGGCCCGGGGTAGACGCCGTGGGCTACGACCGCGAGCGCGGGATGATCTTTACCGCCAACGGCGGCGCTGAGGGAAGCATGACAATTATCCGCCAGGACGTGACCGACACCTATGCTGTAATCCAGACGCTGCCTACGCGGCAACGCGCGGGTGAGCTGGCTGTGGATGCAGAGACCGGCTCGGTGTATTCGGTGACGGACTACCTGGGCGTGCCGCTGGACAAGCCTGGCGGAATCGGGACGCTCGAGCAGACGCCGGTGCAGGGCAGCTTTCAGGTGCTCGAAATTGCGAACTGAGAAAGTCAGGGAACAGGAAGCAGGAACCGGGGAGCGAGCGAAACGGGAGACACGAATCGACAAGCCGTCGGAGCGTTTTGAACAGTTCCTTATTGCGGCGGCGTCACGTCAGCGCTCCGATTCGCCCGGCTGGGCAGCCACGGCCCGATGATCCACGATGCGATAGCCTGCGTGAACCTTAAAATACTGTGGATCGGCGACGGATTCGGAGATGTCGCTGAGCCAGAGGGTCTGGTCGCCGTCGCGTGGGTCGTGGCGCACTACTTTTACGTTGATGCCAAGCGCGGGCGAGTACCAGTAGTCCACGGTGCGCAGAATGGTGCTGGTGTTGCCGACGCTCTGCTTGTAAAAGGTGAAGGTCTCGCGGGAGCGTTGGACGTCGATCCCTTCGAAGGTGTCTGTGCCCAGATTTTCCCGCGTCAGGTAAGACATGCCGTCAGGCTGCAATCCAGCTGGGCGCAAGGGCTCTGTCACCGGCTCGTAATAGGGGAACAGGTTGCAGACCTTCCCGTAGGGATTGCAGCGATAAAACGTGTGTTCGAGGGGGTCAGTGTAATCGACCATGCGAACAAGGGATTGCTGCTTGCCGTCGCCAGGTACGGGGATGAACGTGCGGCGCTCCTGAAAGATGCGGCCGTCCATGTCGCGGGCCACCACGCGCTCATTCTGATAGGTCACAGTTGAACCGTCGGGAAGGATCTGTACCCAGGTGGTCCTGGCGATCGCCGTAAACGGCGCATCGGGCTTGGGCGGAAAATCGAGCGGTGCAATGAGTTTCTGAGCGCGGTAGTCGGGCGCGTGCGCAGGCCCCTCCTGAGAGGATGCAGCCCAGGGAACCGCGAGCAACGCCAGGGCAATAAGAGCGGGAGCCAATCGCTTCATCCGGAAACCTCCGCTGCAAGTGGATTCAACCGGACTCGAGCCAGGACGCCGGGAACGACGCCATTCTAGCGCAGAAACGGAAGCTGCGGCTTTGCCTCCCGGCAAAAGCCGCGGCACCGACGGCTTTGCGCGGCTTATTTCTGCTGCGGCTGCGGCTTGCTGGGGCTGGGTCGGCTGCGGCTGCGGAGGAGCCATCGAAAAATTTCCCCCCGCTGCACCGTCTGGATCCGCGCTATGCTTTTACCACGCAAGAAATCGGAGTATTCCCCCGCGCAGATCGCTAGACGAAGGAGGAAGCGTGCTCAGGGCTCGCGATTTTCTCTACTGGGCGCTCATGGGCCTGCTCGCCACATTGCGATTCCTCCTCTGCTGGTTCTTTCTTGTCGGTTCGCTTTGTGCGCTGGGGGTTCTCGGGAAAAACATCAGGGATTTGATCGTACTCTACCCGGATTTCACCCTACCCTCCCTTGACCGAGCAAAAGCCTTCCTGCTGACCGCGGCTATATTGAACGGCGTGGCCTGGTGGACGACCTCGCGCAGCAGCCCTCGCCACCGGGAATGGGCCACTGCAGCCTGTCTGCTCATGCTGCTGGGCGTGGCATTCCTCGTTGCCATGAATCCGAACTCCCCCGAAATGCTGAACCGAGACTGGCCGCTCGCGCTCATCGGAGCCGTGGGGCTAGCGGCGTATCTTCCGCCTTGGAGACTCCGGCCTGAGGTGAAGATTTCTGCTTATCGCCGGAAGAGCCCGACGCAAGAATGGCAAGGGGCTCTCGTGTGGCTGCTGGCCGTTGGCAGGTTCGTGGGTACCCTGACTTACGGTTTGGCATTCATTCTGACCATTCTTGGCATCCGAGATGAACTCGCGGGACCGTCGATGCATTTGGCTGCGGAAGTTACCCTTACTGCCGTCGTGGGTTTTCTCTCCGGCGCGGCCTGGTGGATGACGATGCTCAACAGGCCCAGCCAGAGAATTTGGGCGATCACAAACAGCCTTATTTACTTCGTACCCCTAGTGCTCATCGTGATCATCGAATCATCCGATCCGCATTTTCGCCATGTGGCCTGGGCTATTTTATTGCCCGTTACCATTGGCCTGGTGGCCTATCTACTGCCCTACCGGCTTCGATACTCCGTGGATATATTTTCTTATCGATTGAAGAGCCCGGGTGAAGCCCTCAAGCAGATCCACGCATCGCTTTAGCTCATTGGCTGGGCAAAGGCCGGCTTATTTCTGCTGCGGCTGAGTGTTGGGCTGCGTACCCGGCTGCTGCGGTTGCCCGTTGTTGGTAATGTCCTGGCCGTTGTAAAGGATGGTCGTGGTCGTGCCGAAGCGCTTGTAGTCGGCGTATTTCACAGTCTCGCGAATGTGCACGTCCTGGTCCATGTAACCGTAGCCGCCGGCGAAGTGAAGCATGCCCTCGCCTTTGGTGTAGACCGGAAACCAATAGTGCCCGTCGATCTGCTGGCGCCATGTAATGAAGGGCGGATGCAGATCGGCGTTGCCGCGCCGGGTGTCGTCGGGAACCATGCGGCCATCGCTGACAACGATCTGCAGCGCACTCGCGTCCACCCAGATGCGGCCCTCGAAGCGGCGAATCTTTTTGTCGATGACCTTGGGCACGACGTCGAAAACATAGCACTCTACCTGGTCGATCTTCTGCCGCCCCACATATTTCACGTCGTACTGGGAAAGATTGTCGGGAGTGAGGACGAAGGTCCAGTTGTGCTGGATGTCCTGGAGATCGGTGGGCGTCATCATGATCCCTCCCTGGTCCAGGGTGCTGGCGGGTGCGTAGACCACCTTCTCCGTGCGGCCGCCGCCGGGATCGAAGATCACGTCGTCCACTTCGTACCATTGGCCGCTCACTTTATGGGTGTCGTCGTCAATGGTTTCCACGCTGGCCGTGCGGCGATAAGTGTAGTGGCTGAGGGCTTCCTGGAACTCCTGCTCCTTTTCGGAAAACTGCTTGATGATCTGGTCGACCGGAACGGAGGGCTGAGAAAGGTCCATGGGCCCGAAGCCGGAGTCGAGCGGCATGGGCGTGAAGCTGTCCTTGTCCTGCGCCGCAGCGGCGGAGAGGCACGCCGTTGCGAGGAAAAGCAAAACCGGAAAAACCATGCGGCTGGGGGTGCGCATTTGCATTCAACTCCTCTCGAACTGGCGCTTGCACGAAGCGCGGGCCACCTGGGTCATTCTCCGCCGGGGCAGGGTCCACTTTCAAGTGCCCGGATACAATGGGCCGGGCTCCAACCGGAGACCCAAAGCGATGCTGCGCCTCTGCAACTTTAGACGCATATACAGCCTCCGGGGGAGATTGAAGAATTTAACTTGAGGGATTGTGCGCCCAAAACGGCCCGCCGAGCGTTCGCGGCAGGCTGAAACCAGTTTTCTCTTAAGCCTCATCCCGATATCGAGACGCAAGAGCCTGCTCTATTTCCGGGCCCCTGAAATAGAAGGAGTTTTTCGGTTTTCATGCCCGATACATACCATACACCGGCGTTGATACTAACCGCGCTTCTGTTCCCCGCCTTCGGGTATCTTTACCTGCGGTATCGCGACGCGCGCACGCTGCTCTGGCTTCTCGGCTTCTTCTTTTCTCTGCTCGCGGGGCTGCGTTTTTACGCGGCGGGGAGCGGACTGGCCCACCCCTGGCTTCTGGCTGCCGGGCAAAGTTCCATCCAGATCAGTTCGGCGCTGTTTCTGGCTTCGCTTTCGCCGCTCAAGTTTCGCATCGGCAGGTTTCAGATCTTCTACGTGATTCCCTTCATCCTGCCGCTGGTCGTTTATTCCATCCTGCTCTATGGCGTGTTCGGCGGCGTAGAGCCGCGGGGACCCTCTCTACTGCTGTTTCCTGCTCTGGGCCTCATCTGCCTGTGCTCGGCGCTTTCCTGGGGCGCGGAGCGGAACATCATGCCTCCGTGGGTGGGCATTTCCACGTGCGCCGTGCTCGGATGCGTCGCCTTCTGGACGTTCTTCGTCGCCGGAGCAGGCTGGGCGCTGGCGCTTGTAGAGTCGGCCAACCTGCTTTTGACCGCCATGTTCGTGGTCTTCGTCTTCCGGCGCTTTTCTCCCGGCGTGCTGCTGAGTGTTGCCGGCTTCGTGGCGTGGTCGCTCAACATTCTGGAGGCAATTCCCACCATAGCCCAAAGCCCGGCCATGCATCTTGGGCTAAGCCGGGTTTTCGAATTGGGCAAGGGAGTAGCAGCGCTGGGAATGATCGTGCTGGCGCTCGAAGACGAACTGGCCGGCAACCAGGCCGCGCGGGAGCGGGAGCGGCGGGCAAGGCGCGAGCTCGAAGCTTATTCGAAGCTGGTGCTGGCGCGCCGGCGCGTAGAGGATTTCGACCATCAGGGTAGCGAAATTTGCGAGCTGGTGGCGGAGCACAGCCGGTTTGCTCAGGCGGCGCTGCTCCTGCAACACTCCGGCCGGTTCCGGCTGGCGGGCTCCGCCGGGTTGGACGCCGCGACGGCCAGGGCGCTTGCCGAACTGGCCGGGCGTATTTCCGCATCGGACTTTCTCACCACCGGCTCTGCGCCTTCCGCGGTGGAGCAAAGCCTTACGGTGCGGGTCGATCTCGAGCCATGGCTCAGGCCGGGCGACGACCTGAAGCGGCTGCGGTTCACCTCCGTTCTGGCCGTGCCCATGACCAGCCGGGCGTCGACCGAAGGGGCGCTGCTGCTTGCGGGGATGCGTGCGGCCAAGGCAGGCCGCAAGCGGGAGCCGCTGCGGCTGGACGATCTGCTGCCTCTCGAACTGCTCGCCGGGCGGCTGCAGGCCACGCGCAGCCAGACCATGATGATGGAGAAGCTGATCGATTCGGAAAAGTTCTCTCATCTCGGCCAGCTCGCAGCCAATATGACCCACGAGTTGAACAATCCGCTGACGGTAGTGCTGGGCTATGCCACCCTGCTCGAAGAGACCTCCTCGCTGCAGGCGCAGGACCGCAAGGCAGTGGATTCGATCCTGGCCGAGGCGCGTCACATGCGTTCCACGCTCGAAAGCCTGGCGCGTATTGCGCGGCCCTTCGGCGATCAGCAGGCCGCGGTTTCCGTCTCCGAGCTGCTTTCCGACATGGGCGAACTGCACCGCTCAGAGTTTCTGAGCCGCTCGATCGAGTTCCGGCTCAACATTGCGCCGGCATTACCGCGGGTGCTGTGCAGCCCGCACCAGTTGCGGCAGGCGGTGCGGCATTGTCTGCAGTTTGCCATGGACGCGGTCGAGAATCCTGTGCCGGCGACCGAGGAACCGAGGACGATCCGCATGGAGGCGGCCAGCGAAGGCGACCGGGTGCAGATTCTCGTGGGTCACTCGGGACCGAGCTTTCCCAATCCCGAGCGCGCTTTCGATCCCTTTGCTGCCGCGCGCACCGACGCCGAAGCCGCAAGCCTGGGGCTGAGCCTGTGCGCCACTCTGCTGCGCGACAACAACGGCCGCGCCCTGGCCGTGAACCTGGAGCCGAAGGGTGCGGCGATCATTCTTGAGCTGAAGGCGGCTTGAGCGCTGCAGCGGCGCGCTGCTCCTAAAGGCGCGCTTACGCCAGGCGGGCCAGGCTGCATCGACATATGAGCAACTTGTAAATGCCTGTCATGCTGAGCGAAGCAGGCGCGGCTTGTCGCGCCTGCGAGTCGAAGGATCTGCGGTCGTTTTTCGCCGCGGCAGCCGATTGCAGCATGTTTATTCGGGGCCGTTTGCCCAATCCAAATGTCGATAAAGCCTAGTTCCCGCTCATTGCAAACGCCCGTGCGGCCTCGAGCAGTTTCGCCACGGATTCCTTCGAGCACGACTCGGTATAGATCCGCAGCAACGGTTCGGTGCCGCTGGCGCGCAGCAGTAGCCAGGTTTCGGCAGCGTTCGGCTTGGTTTCGGCTTCCGGATTGTCGAGATAGAACTTTACCCCGTCGAGGGTCTCCACGCGCAGAATCGGCATGCCCGCAAAGACCGGAGCGCCCGGCACGAGGGCGCGTGCGCGGGCGATGGCCGCATTCTTGATCTCATCCGGGATGTGCAGATCGATGCGGCCGTACTGGTGCTCGCCGTACTCGGCCTGCAGATCGGCGACGAGCTGCCCCAGGGTTTTTCCCTCTTCGGCCATCACGTTGGCAAGCAGCAGGCAGTTGAGCAGGCCGTCGCGCTCCGGCAAATGGCGCTGGAAGCCGATGCCGCCAGACTCCTCGCCGCCCATAACGATTTCGCGCTCCAGCATCAGGTCGCCGACATACTTGAAGCCGATGCCATGCTCGATCAGCTCGCGCCCATATTTCTTTGCAATGCGGTCGAGCATTTTGGTGGTGTTGAAGGCGCGCGTAACCGCACCCGGCCAGCCCTTGCGCCGCAGCACCCAGCTCAATAAAACCGAGTAGATCTTGTGCGGGTCGACGAAGTTGCCATTTTCGTCAGTCGCGCCGATCCGGTCGGCGTCGCCGTCTGTGCACAGGCCGGCATGACAGCGGTTGGCGGCCGTGGCCACGCCCAGCGCACGAATGTTCGGCTCGATGGGCTCGGGATTGATGCCGGGAAAGAGCGGATCGGGATTGGCGCGAATCTGCACGTGCTCGACGCAGAGACGCGCGAAGATGTCCGAGAGAATGGTGGCGCCGGCCCCGTACATCGAGTCGATGCAGAACCTCATCCCCGATTTTGCAATCAGATCGAGATCGGCGAAGCTCTCGATAGCCTTGAGGTAAGTGGGCAGAAAATCGACTTCGACGATCGACGCCGGCTGCGCGGCACGCGCGGGCGGCTTGCCCAGGTACGATTCGATGGCCGCCATGATCGACGGTCGCCCCGAGCCTCCGTACCAGGCTTTATATTTCACGCCGTTCCACTGCGCGGGATTGTGTGACGAGGTGATCATGATGCCGCCGGCGGCGCCGCGCTCGCGCACGCCGAAGCTGAGCGCAGGCGTAGGCGTTACGGCGCCGGCAAACTGCACGGGGATACCGGCCTCGGCCGCAACCTCAGCGCAGGCGCGGGCAAAAGCCTTCGACCCGAAGCGCGTGTCGTAGCCGATACACAGGCCTCTCGACGGGTCTTCTTGGGCAGATCCGCCACGGGAGAGAACATAGGCGGCGATGGCCCCGGCGGCGGTGCGGACATTGGCGAAGGTGAAGTCGCCGGCGATCACGCCGCGCCAACCGTCAGTGCCGAACTTGATGATGGGATGAGGCATCGAGTGTCCTGGTTCTCCTCAAATAAACAAAGGTAAACGATAGCAGGCGGCAGGACGCGGCCGCACCCTGAATACGGGGCAGCCGAAAAGAAGATGAGGCAAAGCTGTCGCGTGCGCCGGCGAGGGAGAACGGACCTCGAACGAGCACGGAACTACGGCTGCCCGTGCGTCTCGCCGTATTTGTTATGGAAGACGCGGCGGTTGATGTCCGGCCAAAACTCCTTGACCCAGAAGGAAGCTGCGTCAATCCCGACGTCCTCGGCCCATTCCGACATGGTGTTTCCGACGGACCTGGAGGCAGAGGGGTAATAGAGATTCGAAATGCCTGAGGCGGCGCCGGCGCCCACAACCTCGCTGATGTTGAAGGTTTCCGTTCCCGAGTCAGTTCGGGTAACCACGGCACGGCTCAAAGCGTAGCCGGTGCGCTTCAGGAATCCCCCGTGGCCGAGGGTGTAGTAGCGTGCGTCTTCGCGGGTGAACGTGGGAAAGATAAACTCAACCATGTAGTTCTCGCTGGTCTGATCGACGGCCGAATGCCAGAAGTAGCGAGCGTAGCCGGCTGCTCCCTGGTGGAATTGCGGCGTTGCATCCTTTGCCTGGTTGTAGCCGGCGATGACCGCAGGAATGAAGATTGACGAGTAGTCGAACGAGTCCTCGGTCGCATCAATAAACTTTTCTTTGATGGTCTCCGGGGGCAGCTTTTCGTCGGCGCTCACGGCGCGAAAGTTGGGTACAATGCCGAGAATGCGCTTGGTTTGCTTATCGCCTGAATTCTCCGGCGGCTGATTTTGGGCCGGCTGATTCTGCGGCGCAGATGTATTGGCGCTGGACGATTGGCCTGGCGCCGC
>DATJRT010000020.1:0-7320 GCA_035504495.1 Occallatibacter sp. | reverse complement strand
TTCGCAAGTCCCTGCACGTCCACATCCGGTTTAAGGCCGCTCACGATGCTATAGAAAAAGTAGTTGGCCTCCGCCACATGCGTGGCCTGCTGCGCAAAAGTCCGCACCGTGGCAAACTCGGTCTTCTGCCCGGGCACAAAGATCGCCGCGCTCGGCGCAAAGCCGAACTTATCGGCCGGCATCGCCTTCACCGCGCCCATCATCTCCCACTCAATCACGCTCAACTGCGAATCGAACGCCGCCGCCGGCGTGGCCATGGTTCCTGCTTCCGGCCCCTTTGCCGCAGCGCTCATCTGCGCCGCCGCAGTGAGCGAACCCAGGCCCAGCAAACAACATGCCGCCACCAACCGAAGATGCATCGCAGACCTCCGCCTATTCCGTCTTCTCAAGACGCTCACAGGCTAACAGATGAGAGCAGGGTCCTTTGTCACGCGCGCCGCCGCGCCGCTTCCTCATACACCTCCGCGTACTCCCGCGCTGGGCCCTCCCAGGAATAATTGAGCTTCATCCCGTTCCGCATCAGACGCGTCCACGCATCCTTATCGTGAAACGCCTCGATGGCGCGGTCGATCTCGGCCAGCAGGTCTTTCGGGTCATAGCCGGCAAATTTGAATCCGGTCCCGGTTCCCTTTTCCGCATCCCACTCGTCGACGGTATCGTCCAGCCCGCCCGTGGCCCGCACCACCGGCACCGTGCCGTATTTGAGCGAGTACATCTGGTTCAGTCCCGAGGGCTCATAGCGCGAAGGCATCAGAAACATATCTGCGCCCGCTTCGATCTTGTGCGCGAGCGCGTCGTCGTAGCCGAGGCGCACGGCCACGCTTCCCGGGTGCCGGAACGCCCATCCGCGGAAAAAGTTCTCGTATATCGGCTCGCCCGAGCCCAGCGCCACGATCACCACGTCGCGCGAAACCAGATCCTCGGCAATCCTCGAGATCAGGTCGATTCCCTTTTGCGTGGCCAGCCGGGAAACAATCCCGATCACCGGCGTGGCGTCCGGCACTACCTCCAACCCGAACGCGTGCAGCAGGTCGGCGCGGCAGGCGCGCTTGCCGCCGAGATCCTCCGCGGTGTAATGCGCGGCCAGGTTGGGATCTGCAGCCGGGTCCCAGCGCGCGTAATCCACGCCGTTCAAAATGCCGCGCAGGTCGGCCGCGCGGACGCGAAGAACTCCATCCAGTTGCTCGCCGAACTCCGGCGTCTGAATCTCCTCGGCATACTTCCTGCTCACCGTGGTCAGCAGGTCGGAGTAGACGATGCCGCCTTTCAAAAAATTAAAGCGGTCGTACTGCTCCAGCTTGTCCATGGTGAACAGGCTCCAGGGAAACAGCAATTGCTCCGTCGTGCCCGGCAGGAACGCTCCCTGGTACGCCGCGTTGTGAACGGTCAGCACCGCCGCGGCTCCGCGCAGCGCCGGGTCGTCGGCATACGTGGTGCGCAGATACACGGGAATCAGAGCTGCCTGCCAGTCGTGCAGGTGGAAGACCTCGGGCACGCCCAGCAGCTTCGCCCCCTCTAGCACAGCCCGGCAAAACAATCCGAAGCGCTCGGCATTGTCGGCATACTCGCCGCCAGCCGTCCCATAAAGTTCCGGCCGGTCGAAGAGCTCCGGGCAATCGACAAAATAGAACTGCGCTCCGTCGCGCCGGCCCCCATCCACAATCGCCGCAAACCGGTTGTAATAGCGGAACGGAATCGTGATCGACCGCACCGCCTCCCGCCCTTTGCCCCCGTTTCCGTCGCCGAGCAGCGGCCGCACGCGCGCGTAGAGCGGCAGGTAGACCGTCACTTCGTGGCCCAGCTTCACCATCTCGCGCGGCAAAGCTCCCACCACGTCGGCCAATCCCCCTGTTTTTGCAAATGGAACGCACTCTGAAGCTGCAAACACAATGTGCATCTCTGGGATTTTTCTCCTCCGCGGCGCTGCACTCCAAAGCGCAAGTCTACTACGCAGACGCCGTCCGCTCTTCGGCGGAGCCGCTCACCCCTCCCGTTTCCACAACCGGCAGAAAAATCCGCCACGGCAGGCCCTCCGCCCGCATGCGTCCATCCAGTCCGTTTAAACTGAAGAAAGCTCTCATTCTTTTCATTCGCAATTATGGCAACTTTGACTGTGCAGGTTCAGCAGGACGAACAGAGGATGGGTCTGCGCTCCCATCTCCTGCTGGCCGTGCTGGTCGCTTTCACCATCCGCTTGATCGTCGTGTACTCGTATTTCCGGCAACTGCCTGACGTCAATCTCCACTACGAGCAATTCGGCTGGGAGGTGGGCTGGGTGGCGCGAGCCCTTGCTTCCGGCCACGGGTTCAGCTCCCCGGTCTGGCCCATCACCGGACCCACTGCCATGGTGCCGCCGCTTTACACATTTCTCCTCGCCGGCATCTTCAAGCTTTTTGGCATTTATACGCTTGCTTCCGGCTTCATCATCCTTGCCTTGAACAGCCTCTTTTCTTCGCTCAATTGCATCGCCGTCTACTTCAGCGCGCAATACTCGCTCGGCGCGCGCGCGGGCCGCATCGCCGCCTGGGCCTGGGCGCTTTATCCCTTCGCCATCTATTTCTCCGCCGACCGCGTCTGGGAGTACGCGCTCACTTCTCTGCTCTTTACCACCTGTTTCTGCATCGCGCAGCGCCTGCACGCGGCAACGAAATGGTGGTCCTGGGCCGGCTTCGGCCTGCTCTACGGCATCACCGCACAATCCAATCCCTGCGTGCTCTCGGTGTTTCCCTTTCTGCTTGCCTTCGCCCTCTGGCGTGCGCGCCCCGTCTGCGGGCGCCGCTTCGTCTACGGCTTCTGCGCCGCCGCTGCCCTCATCCTCGCACTCGCACCCTGGACCATCCGCAATTACCGCGTCCTCCACGTCCTGTGCCCGGTGCGCGACGACTATTGGATCAACATCTACGCCGGCAATTACAACAACACCTCGCCCGTCAATCCGCCCTCCAATCCCTCCGCCCACCCGCCGAGCAATCCCGACGAAATGCGTAAATTCCTCGCCATGGGCGAAATTCCCTATCTCGCCGAGAAACACGCTCTCGCCGCCCAATGGATTCGCGCCCATCCCGGCGGCTTTCTCCGCGCGGTCGGCCGCCGCACCGTCTACTACTGGACCGGCTACTGGTCCCTGCGTCCTGAGTATCGCGCCATCGAGCCCACCGAGCTGCCCAACATGTTTTACGTCTGCTCGGTCACCGCCTTCATGCTTCTCGGCCTCGTCCGCCTCCTGCGCCGCGATGCCTTGGCCGCACTGCCTTATCTGATTCTCGTCGCCATCTTCCCTATCACTTATTATCTCTCGCTCGCTCTCATGGATTACCGCCAGCCCATCGAGCCGGCCATCGTGGTGCTCGCCGTCGCGGGTGCGCTCTCTCTGCGCCGCGCAAGCCTCGACGCCTCTTCACGCCGGATCGCTGCCGAAGAGGCTTCGGCGCGCTAACCGGTGCGGCCCATTCTCTCCTGCCGGATTTCCGCCAGGCGCGCACGCTTCCCCGGAATCCACTATCCTTGAGCTGTGCCCCACGGAGGTTCCGGATGTTTTCATCCGCCGTCGTCACACCCGCCGCTCCCACCCCGGTTGAAGAGATCGCCGCCGCCCTTGAGCGCATCGGCCCGCTCCATGGCCTCTCGTTCGAGGAGCGCCTGTGGCTTGCCCGCCACGGCCGCGAAGCCTATGCCAACGCCGGCGAAATCCTCTTTGAAGAGGGCGCGCCCGCCGAGCAGATGGTTCTCATCCTCAAAGGCGAAATTCACGTCCGCCGCCAGCACGGCGGTCCCATGGCCCTGTTCATCGGCCGCGCCGGCCAGATGACCGGCATCCTGCCCTTCTCGCGCATGAAGAGTTACGGCGGCCAGGGATTTGCCGTCTCCCCGGTCTGGGCCCTCCTCATCGATCGCAAAGACTTTCCCGCCATGCTCCAGGCCATCCCCTCCATGGGGCAGCGCTCGGTCACCACACTTCTTGACCGCGTGCGCGAGGTTACGCGCATCGAACAGCAGGCGGAAAAGCTCGCCGCCCTGGGCAAGCTGGCCGGCAACCTGGCCCACGAGCTCAACAATCCGGCCTCGGCCGCACAACGCGCCGCCGCCAACCTGGTTGAGGCCCTCGAGGCCAATCGCGCCAATCGCTTCAAGCTGGTGAAGCTCGCCTTAAGCGAGGGGCAGATCCGCGCCATTGAAGCGTGGGAAGAGAAAGTCCTCACCCGGCCCGCGCCTTCACCCCAGTCGCGGCCGGAGCCGGGTGCGCTCGATTACATTGCCCGCGAAGAAGCCATTCGCGGCTGGCTAAGCGCCACCGGCTGCGAGGGCATCTGGGTGATCGCCCCACAGCTCGCCGAGCAGGGTGTCACCGTGGCCGATCTCAACCAGTACCTCACCATCCTCGGACCCGCGGAAGCCTGCATCTCGCTCCAATTCTTCGCCCGCTACCTTCGCTCCACGCGTTCCGCCGAAACCCTCGTCAACTCCACCGCCCGCATCTTCGATCTCATCGGCGCCGTCAAAGACTACTCCAACATGGATCGCGCGCCCATCCTCGAAGTCGACGTCCCCGCAGGCCTCGACGCCACGCTGCAGATGCTGCGCTCGCGCATGGACCACATTGAAATCGAGCGCGATTACGAGCCCAATCTGCCCCGCATAAGCGCCTACGGCGGCGAACTCAACCAGGTGTGGACCGCGCTCATTGAGAATGCGCTCGACGCCCTCGGCGACGCGCTCCCCGCACACACTTCTTCGGCTGCTGGGCGGAGCCGGGGCACCCTGCGCATCGCCTGCAGAATGGAAGCGGAGATGCTCCTGGTCGAAATCTGGGACTCGGGGCCCGGCATCCCTCCCGAACTGCAGGAGCGCATCTTCGAGCCCTTCTTCACCACCAAAGCCCCGGGACGCGGCCTCGGCCTCGGCCTCGATTACGCCATGCGCATCGTGCGCAAGCACCGCGGCCACCTGAGTGTGAAATCCGAGCCCGGTTCGACGTGCTTTCGCGTCCGTCTGCCGCTCGATCAGCTCCAGGCCTACTGACCCGCAATATTTGTCATTCTGAGGCGAAGGTCGTCCGCCGTGGCGGACCACCAAGTCGAAGAATCCGCGGTTGCCTTTCAGAGAGCGACTGTTGCCCCATCCTCTCGTCGTTCTTTGACGAGCGGTTGGGAAGGCAAGGATTCCCTACGACGGCGAGGTCATCGTTCTTTCGCTGAAGGGAAAGATCAACTCGGCTTCGGTGGGTACAGGACTGCCGTTGATCATGGCCGGATGAAAGCGCCAGGTTTTCACCGTGGCCAGAACAAGGCTGTCCAGCGCGTTGCCGATTCCCTGCACCAGGCTGGCTTCGAGCACATCGCCTTTTGCGCTCACCTTCACGTCCACAATCACCTGCCTGTCCGTGCTGGGCAGCAGCGAGCGGTCGGTCACTTCCGGTCGCGGCGAGAAGATCGGGTACGCCGGGTCGGCGCTGGCCGCATCCGCTCCGTTGCCCGGCATCGGCGCGTGGTCCGCGGCCACAGGATGGCCCGCAGGCGCCGCGGCCTTCTCGCTCATGGCCAGGTCGGTGCTCGTCCGCTCCTTGATCTGCGCGTGTTTTATCCGCCCCGCCGGCTGCTTACCTGGTTTTACGTGCACTCCTCCGGGCAAGAACAGCGCCGCGGGGTAGAACCGCATCGGCGTCTGCGCCACCTCGGCCTGCCTTCGATGCAGGGAAGCGCCGATCCAGGCAATGGTGGAAACCGCGAGATGCACGGCCAGCGAAAGGACGAGCACCGCCATTGCGCGCCTCCGCGCCTTCGACAGGTTTTTCATCGCCGGTGCACCCCTTGCGCTCCGCGCCGCACCTTGCGGACGACGCACACCACCAGTGTGCCACAGTTCCTGCGCCGCATTCGCAGAGCAATGAGAGGGCGCCGCGCATTCCTGCTTGCCCCTGATTTTTAACTGGCTTTAAACGGACTGTAAATCGCCGTTCAAATCCGGCCCCTAAATTCATAGTGATCTGCAATCGGTGATCTGCAGCCAGCAATTTGAAATCACAGCATTTCTCCGCCCGCGTTCCTCAACAATTCCATTACGGAGGCAAAAGATGCGTTTCAACTCCGCAAGAAAGTGGCCATGGGCCACATCGCTCTTCGTGTGTCTGTTGGTTCTCAGTGCGGACATGTGCCGCTTGCATAGCCAGACCAATACCGGCGCCATCCAGGGAACCGTCCTCGATCAAAGCGGTCATCCGATTCAGGGCGCGACCGTTGCTGTCGTGAACGACGTTGCCCTGGTCAAAAAGGTCGGCACAAGCTCAGACGGCAAGTTTGCGGTAGACGGCTTGCCGGGCGGAATGTACACCGTAGAAATCTCCACGCCGGGATTCTCGACCGTCATCCGGCATGGCGTTTTCGTGACTTCCGGCACGCCTGTAAATCTTCCCATCGCCCTTTCGATTGCATCGGTCTCGCAAGAGGTGACGGTCGAGGCAGAAGCGGATAACTCGCTTGCTGCACAGCTTTCGCCCGTCAAATCGGTCCTGGACGCCGGATCCGCGCGCACGGAAATCACCAGCCAGTATGTGGACGAGTTCACCTCCCCCATCTCAGATTTTTCCGACATCACCAATATCGCGCCCGGCACGGTGAGCTGGAGCACGAATGGCGTCGGCCTGGGGCAGGCGGTGACTTACTTTCGCGGCTTTGTCGACGACGACTACACCATGACCTGGGACGGCATTCCTTTCGAGGACTCGAACGACCCCAGCCACCACTCCTGGGCCTATGTCCCGGGGCCGGCGATCGGGTATGTCGACTTCGACCGCAGCCCCGGCACCGCCTCCGATATGGGTCCGGCCAACTACGGCGGATCGATTCACTTCTTCTCCCCGCAGTTGCCGGGCACAATGTCGATGCGCGTGCAGGAGTCTTACGGCTCGTGGAATACCAATCAGATTCTGGGCGAGTTCTACTCCGGCCTCTTCCTCAACGGCAAAGGCGACTTCTGGTTTGAAGGCCACCACATGGGCTCGGACGGCTACCAGACCTTCAACTACCAGCAGCGCACCGCCGGCACCGCCAAGTTCACTTACAAGTTCTCCAACAAGACCAATCTCTCTCTTATCAGCACGGTGGTGATCGTAGACGCCAGCACGCCCAACAACGACCCGTTCCGCTTCCAGTTGCAGCAGTACGGCAACAACTTCTACATGCAGAACAATTACTTGAACCCCGACGGCACCGTCAACGGACTGTACTACAAGTTCTATAACAACCACATTCCGACCGACTTCGAGATCGGCACCGTCACTCGGGACTGGGGCAACGGCTGGCGTATCGAAGCCAAGCCCTACAC
>DATJRT010000019.1:0-33501 GCA_035504495.1 Occallatibacter sp. | reverse complement strand
GCCCACACGATGTGATGGAATTTTTCCTTGTAATAGGCCGCCTGCCCCGTCAGCTTGGCAAAGTTCACGCTCGAACCGAGCTTTGTGGTGTTGAAGTCGGCTTCGATGCTGTCGAAGACGCCCCGGTGCTCGTCAAACGGGTTGTCCCGTGTGTCGCGCGTCAGGTTGGCCGCAAGCGTGGACAGGCGAATATGCTGGTCCTGCGCAGGCACCAGCGCCGGAATCAGCAGCCGCGTGAGATCCGTCTTGCTGAATTCGTAGCGCGCGGAAAAAAGATTCTTTTTTGCCCTGTCGATCGGCCGCTGGAACTGGAAGCTGCCGTCTTCAATCTGCGAAGAGAAGATCGGATTCTCCTCGTCGCGCTCCTCGGAGTAGCTGGTCGTCGCCTTCCACGGCGACCAGCGGAAATTAGGGTCGATAAAATAAATGGCTCCGCGCTGGTCGAGCCTTCCGGCAAAGGCCGTCAAAGAAAGTGACTCACCCTCGCCGCGGATGTTGTTGCGTGTGTATTGAATCGTGCCGCGCGGGCCGTAGAAGGTTTTTTCGCTGGCCGTGAAATTCGAGGGAAGGCCGATGGGCGGCAGATTCGGCAGCGCCACGGTTCCGCTGGGAATGCTGCCGCCGCGGTCGATCACTTCAAAGCCGAATCCGTAAGTGAAGTCGTTTTTATGTGCCTCATGCACTTTGGCCAGAACGTCTTCCCGGGTTTGCCTGCGGATTTCGGTCCTGGGATCGACCTCTGCCCAGTCGAAGACGCCCGTGTGGTCGTAGAGCTTGCTGCCGGCTGTCAGCAATTCTGATTCCTTAAGCGGCGTTCCCGGCTTGATGCCCGCAAGGTCGTCGCCAATCAGCCGCGGGCGCGTGTGCTGGCGGCCCAGCACCACCACATCGCCGGTGGTCACGCGCGGGCCCTCGTAGATTTGATAGACCACGTTGATGCGGTGCGGCTCCTGTTGAGAGACCTCTTTCGCCGTCTCACGAAAGCTGGCGTTCAGATATCCGGCCTCCAGGTAATGAGCCACGATGCTCGCGCGGTCTTCCTCAACCCGCGCCTGCGAGTACCCCTCACCCGCCGCGAGCTTCAGGCCATTGGGCGCGAATCGCGACTGGGGAAAGGTTTGGTCGCCTTCGATCGTAAGAGAATTGACAAGATCGCGCGGCCCTTCGATCACGCGAAAAGAAACCTGCACGTTGCCCTTCTGCCGCGTGATTTTGGGAACCACGTCGACAGAGCTGTATCCTTCTGACGCGTAGACGGCCTTCAGGTCTTTCACGCTCGTCCGCACCAGTTGGTCGCTGTACTTCCCCGGCGAGAACCAATGCTTTGGTTCGACAGCAATGCCCGGCTTCAACCGCGCATCCGGCACGTGCGTATTGCCGGTCAGGGCGACTGCCGTGACCTTGTGTTTCTTATCGCGCGTAATGCGGTAGATGAGCGTTTCCCTTTTATCGGTGCTCGCCAGTTGCGCGTCCACGGTTACGTCGAAATATCCCTTCGACTCAAAGTAGGAGACGAGCGCCTGGCGTCCCTCTTCCTCTGATTCTTTGTCCACACCTACGCCCTGGTACG
Organism: Occallatibacter sp.; assembly: GCA_035504495.1. Classification (GTDB taxonomy): domain Bacteria; phylum Acidobacteriota; class Terriglobia; order Terriglobales; family Acidobacteriaceae; genus Telmatobacter. Next base: position 31,931 of record DATJRT010000019.1, on the reverse strand, counting down.
CGGGCAACAGCGATTTGCGCGTCCGGCCCCACACATGCGCGCCATGAATTTCAACCTGCGTGCGCGGACCGGGAGTCAAACTGAAAGGGATGATAGCGTCGCGAGAAGCGGCGCGATATTCGGCTCCGTCGACCTTGACCTGCGCGCTCAGATAACCCTGCTTGTCGAGATTCGACTGGAGCAGATGCTGCGCTTTCAGCAGAGTGCTGTGATGATAGGTCTTTCCTGGACGGATGGCGGCGCCGCGCAGACGCGCGGGAATCGTGGTAAGTTTGTGCGCCAGCTCCGCGCTCTCGCCCTGCGGAGCGCCTTCGATTTCCACGGACGCAAACTTCGCCTTGCGCCCCAGCGTGACGTGAAATACCACATTGGCGACGCCGTGCGCCCGGTCGATCTGGTTCTCGGTCAGCACCTCGGCCTCAAAAAAGCCCTCAGCCCGAAAGAACCTGAGCAGTCCCTGTCGCGCATCCCGAACGTCGCCGTCGTTGTACGGAGTCTGCACAGGATAATTCGCCACCTGGATCAGTTGCGAGTAGGGGAACCGCTCGGCTCCCGGAAACTCGAAGATTCCAAAGTACACTGCGGGTTGAAGAACAAAAAGTACGCGCACGCCCTTTGCTTCCGGATCGGCCTCAACGCGCACGCTCTCAAATTTACCTGCGGCCCTCAACGCCGCCGCGGTCTCATTCGCTTTGTCCTGGGAAAAACGCTGCCCCGCGCGCAGCGCGAACAGGGAAGCGAATTGAGAGCTCTTCAGTTGCGGCTGGCCCGCAATCTCCACCGAGGTGACATTCTGCCCCTCATAGGACGAAAGGATGGAGTCCGCGCTCGCCGCGCTTGCCTGCACCGGGCTGGGCGCGCCTGCCGCTTCCGCCGGTGTACGCAGGCCGGCGGCCGCCATCAGCAAAGAAAGGTAAACCGCCGCGCCCATCGGGCGCCTCGTTACAGTCGCTCCGAATCGAAATTTCTTCGGCACATTGGGCGGATGAAAGCCGCATGTCACTTTTGCCTAGGATGCGCAGCCGGAGCAGTTGGTTGATTCCGCTCCGTCCCTCGCTTGAGCCGCTGTCTGCGCGGATTCCGCCCCTTCCCGCGCCCCTTCTAAGAGATAATCGAAAGCGCCTCTTGACGCATCCATCTGGGCAGCCCAATGCTGTTGCCCGCCGCGCGCGGCCGCGCAATGAGGAGGGTCCATCGCCCCTGTTCGCTCCAGCACGCGCCTCCACACGGGCTCGCACAAGCCGCACGCCGGAGGCGCCCGCATCCCGAGCGGATCGCTGTGGAAGCTTCACCGTGTTCCGGTAAGCACGGTTGCCGCGCGCACCTGGAAGTCCATCCTGGCTGATCGCCTCTTCGGGCACGCCGCGGAGCTGGGCTTTTATTTTTTCTTCGCTCTTTTCCCCACGCTCTTCTGCGCCGGCTCCATTCTTGGGTTGGCCGCGCGCTCGGCCCATCAGATCTACGACCGCCTGCTCGACACCCTCACGCTCGTCATCCCCACCTCCGCACTCGGCGCCGTTTTGAGCACATTCAACCAGACGGCGGCCGCGTCCAGCTCGGGCAAAATCACCTTCGGCTCCATCGTTGCCATCTGGTCTGCCGCCGTGGGCATCTCTGCCATTCAGGACACGCTCAACGGCGTATACAAGATTGAAGACCCCCGCTCCTATCTCCGCGCTCGCATCGATGCCATCGCTCTCACGCTCCTGCTGACGGCCATCGTCACCCTCGGCCTCGCCGCCATCTTCGCCGGCGACTTGGTTGGCAGGCTCTCTTCCCTCCATTCCGCTGATCGCCTTCTCGGGCACGCAGCCGGCATCGCCGTCCGCCTCATCGGGCAAGCCATCGCATTGGCATTCCTCGTGCTCGCCTTCGCCGTTATTTACAACTGGGCTCCCGGCTGGAAGAACCGCCGCTGGCTGTGGTTCACGCCGGGAGGGATGATCGGCATCTTCGGCTGGCTCGTTGCCTCCCTGGGCCTGCGCCTCTACCTGCATTTCTTCAACAGCTTTTCGCTCACGTATGGGTCGCTCGGCGCCGTCATCATTCTGCTCACATGGTTCTATATCGCCGGCCTGATGCTGCTCGTGGGCGCGGAGATCAACAGTCAGATTGAAGTCGCGGTCGAGGAAGAGCTGCGCGCCGCCCGCGACGGCGAATTACCCCAGCCCGAACCCTCCGGCTAAAACGGGTCGGTGGCGTCCCCCGCGCACTCTCCCCCAGGGAAATAGCGCGCCCGCGCCTGCATTTTCCTTTTGCCCCGCTCCCGTCTCCTCGGGCCGGTTGGTTAAGATTGGATCAACGCTGCGTATGGTTACGCGTCTCAAAGACATTGCAGATGAGCTCGGCGTGTCCGTGGTCACGGTCTCCCGGGCGCTGCGCGACCGTCCCGATATCGCCAAAGAAACCAAGGCCAGGATTCTCCACCGGGTAAAGGAGCTGAACTATCGCCCCAACCTCATGGCGCGCAGCCTGGTAACCGGCCGCAGCTCGCTCATCGGCCTGGTGGTGCCCGACCTGATCCATCCCTTCTTTGCCGAGATTGCCAAGGCCCTGGCGGCCACGCTCAGAAAAAGAGATTACTTCCTGATCGTTTCTTCGTCGGAAAGCGACCCCCAGCTCGAGCAGGATGAGATCGAGCACATGCTGGCCCACCATCTCGACTGCTTCGTCGTGGCCTCGTGCGAGAAGGAACCGCGTTCTCTGCGCCGGATCACCGAGGCCGGCGTGCCGCTGGTTCTGGTCGACCGCAGCTTTCACGGGTTCGCTTCCAACTTCGTGGGCGTCGACGATTACAAGGCCGGGGTGCTGGCCACGGAACACCTGCTTGTCCAGGGCTGCAAGCGCATCGCCCATATTCGCGGGCCTGGGACCAGCGTGGGCAATGGCCGCGAGCAGGGATACCGCAACGCGCTCGAAAACCGCGGCAAGCCGGTTCCCGAAAAATACATCGTTGCCTGCGGTGAGGCCTCGGATTCCGACGGGGAGACCCGCGGCAAGCGGGCCATGGAGGAGATCCTCGCCTTGCGGCCCCGTCCTGACGGCATCTTCTGCTTCAATGACACCGTGGCCGTCGGCGCCATGGTCAGGGCCATTGAGGCAGGCTTGCGCATCCCCAAAGACCTGGCCTTTGTGGGCTGCGGCAATTTCCACTACAGTAGCAAGCTGCGTGTGCCCCTTTCGAGCGTGGATCAGAAGTCGAAGGAGATTGGCGAGCGCACGGCCAGGATGATTACTTCGCTGCTCGAAAAGCCTTCCGCGCGGCCGAGGACGGTGATTCTGGAGCCGGAGCTGATTGTGCGGGATTCCTCACGGCTGCGCTGAGACGCGCCGGCGTCACCCCCGGTTCCGGAGTGCTTGAAATCCTGAGCTTGAAACGGATGGAGCCTGCCTTGAGGCCGAGGGCCTCTCGAAAACGCTGGAGCATTTCTCTTTCCGATCTATACCGGAACCGATACCTTCAAGTGGCGATTTTCCCTGGGGTCCCCGGCGACAGGTCTAGGTCGCTGGGGCGGAAGCAATCGCCGCCTTGCACGAAAATCAAGTCGGCTATACCTGAAGGAGAAATGCCTTAGATTCCCACTCCGAACTCGCTGGCCTGCTGCTCGCCGGCATTCGAGTAGAAGTCGTAGGGGGTGCGCTTCCGGAACCGGGAGCGGCTGCGAATCTCCGTGCCCAGATAGATGCCCAGCGCAGCCACAGCCATTCCCGCGGAAAACCAGGTGATCACACGCAGAGTGGACCATGCGCCCTTTTCTTCCGCGGCGCACTCCTCTGCGGGTGTAGGGAATTCGGGATCGCGGGACATCGAACCTGGCCTCCTTGTTGCCCTCATGATACCGCAGTTTGTGTGAATTCTGCGCTGCGCCCCGGCAGGCGAAATCTATCGATGGTTTACACAATAGTTTCCATACGGTCCAGCCACGCCTGCTTTTCCGCATCGGGAAGAAAGCTGGCGCGCAGCGAGTTGGCCGCGAGCTGTCGCAGTTCGTCCCGCGAAAATCCCTGCTCAGTGTGCGCCAGGCCATATTCGCTGGCCAGGTCGGACCCGAAGAACGCCGGATCGTCGGAGTTGAGCGTCACCAGCAGGCCTTGATCGAAGTAGCGGCGCAGCGGGTGCGCGGCAAACGACGGGCACACCCCCGTGCGCACGTTCGAGGTGGGATTGAGCTCGAGCGGGGTCCTCCGGACTTTCAGCTCTTCGAGTAGATTCTCGTCCCGGATGGCGGAGAGCGCGTGCCCAATGCGCTCCGAGCCGATGGCGAGCGCTTCCCAAATCGCCTCCGGCCCCGTGGTCTCCCCGGCGTGGTTGGTCAGGCGCAGGCCGGCCGCGCGCGCCTCGGCATAAAACGCCGCAAAGGGCGCTGACCCCGCCAGCCGCTCGTCGCCGCCCAGCCCGATGCCGATGATCGAGGGAAACTTCCGCCGCATCTCGGCCGCCTTGCGAAACACCCGCCCCGCTTCCGGGACGGAGAAATGGCGGACGGCGTCGAAGATCCAGTAGACGGAGACGCCCAGCTCCCGCTCGCCCCGCTCCCGCGCCCGCTCCAGCCCTTCAAAGATGGGCTCGAAGCAGGCCGGATCGTGATTGCGCCACATATAAATGACGCCCACGGAGATGTACACCTCCGCGTGCACCACCCCCTGCGCAGCCAACCGCTCCATCATCCTCCATGCCGCCAGCTCGTAATCCTCGGGTCCGGTGAGCAGCCGCGTTACCGCCTTGAAGGACTCGATGAATCCGGTAAAGTCGGTGAATTCATACAGAGCCTCGGCTTCGGCCGGCGTGAGCGGCCGCGCGTCGTGGCGTCGGCTCAGCTCCACCAGCGTCGAGGGCAAAATGGTGCCTTCGAGATGCAGGTGCAGCTCGGCCTTGGGCAGCCGGCGGATGAAGTCCCCAATATCCTTCACATTTTCAGTGTAGCGGGGTTGGTGGAATCGGTGGGTCAGGTCGTGTTGGACGAGTCGGGCGGAAGTCGAAGTGGGTAGACCGCGGCTTGATTGAAAGCTGCATCAGTAAGGTCCTGGAGGCCGCGCCGCAGGCGCAGCGTTTGTTAGCCCCGCGCTTTAGCGTGGGGAGCGTGGTTCCCACAAATGCACCCCGGAGTCCCGTAGGGACGGTGCAACTCCCCAGTTCCTCCGCAACCTCTTTAAGCCCCTGGGCATGCGTTTCTTCGACGGCCGCCGCGGATCGAGCAATCACCAAACCCTGCCTCACACCATCCAACCCCTCGCCAGAAACCGGCAAAAGGTCTGGGCACGGATTATTTGGATTGAATTGCGGTCGCGTGATTATTCACGAAGGTCACGGTCCACTTTTTCCCGTTCACATCGTAGGTCACGTCGCGGTTGCCCTTCGACCCCCCATCCGTCTCCGTCATCTGGCCCAGCGACATCTGCGTTTCCAGCTCGCTCATTCCCGGTTGCGCCTGGTGCGCGTCAATCGCAGTCCACACGCTGTGCGGCCAGTAATTGTAGATGATATGAGGATCGTCGTAGTAAAAGAGGTTGTCGCAAAAATACGCTTCCTGGCTGCCCTGAATGGCGCCGATCGCCGTCGCGTACAGCGCCGGGCTGCCGGGCAGCTTGAACACGGCGAACACCTGCCGGCTTCCGTGGGATATGCCGTCATCCACCGATGCCGGAGCCACGGCCTTGACGATCTTCTTCACTTCAAGTTCCTGCGCGGCGGGAATCAGCCCCGCGGATTTGGAAAACTCCACGCGCCCGCCCGCGAAGGGATAGTACGGCATCACGTAGCCCTTTTTCATCCACACGCTGGTGCCCACCAGGGTGAGCGTGTCGTCGAACGTGGTCATCCATTTCACCCGCACAATGGCCACATCGTCCGGCGTCAGGTTCTGCTCCGGGTTCGTATTTCTGACCACGCCCGGACTCTGCCGTTGCCGCCATACGGAAAAAAGGTAGATGCCCCCGATGACCAGCGTAAGTGCGGAGATGAGCAGAATCTTCTGCCAGGTCTTCACGGTTTCTCCGAAAGCCTGGACAATGCTCGGGATTGGGCGAACTCCGAGCGATGGCGGCTATAGAAAAAGTAAATCAGCAATCCGATCGCAAGCCACGCAAAGAAGCGGATCCAGGTGATGATCTCCAGGCCCATCATCAATACGATGCAGAAGATGATGCTCAGCACCGGAAAAATAGGCCCCAGCGGCGCGCGGAATCCGCGGTAACGTTCCGGCTCGCGGTAGCGCAGAATGAGCACGCCCAGTGACACCAGCACGAAGGCAAACAAGGTCCCGATATTCGACAAATTGGAGACCGTGCCGATGTCGAGAAGCCCGGCGGGAATCCCCACCACAAATCCGGCCACCCAAGTGGAAACCGCCGGGGTGCGGAACTGCGCATGAATCCGGCTGAAAACTGCAGGGAGCAGCCGGTCGCGGGACATGGCGAACCAGATGCGCGCCTGCCCGAGCTGGTAGACGAGCAGGGAAGAGATCATCCCCAGCAGCGCGCCAATGAGCACGAAGAGCCGCGTCCAGTGCAGCCGCGCGCCGCCCGGCTCCAGCGACAGCCTTTTGAGCGCATTCACCACCGGCGCAGCGTCGCCCATCACCGACCGCCAGGGTACGATGCCGCTCAGCAGCACGGCCACGGCGGCATACAGCACCGTGCACACCACCAGCGTGGCCAGGATGCCGAAGGGCACGTCGCGCTGCGGGTGCTTGCACTCCTCGGCCGCGGTCGAAACCGAATCGAATCCGATATAGGTGAAGAAAATGATGGAGCCGCCCGTCAGCACGCCCGTCCAGCCGTTGGGCATGAACGGATGCCAGTAATGCGGCTTGACGAATCCGGCCGCGGCAAAGATGAACACCAGGATCGCGGCCAGCTTCACCAGCACCATGATGTTGTTGGCCCGCGCCGACTCGCGGATGCCGCGCACCAGGATCACGGTGAGAACCATCACCACCAGAAACGCGGGAATATTGAAGCCGAAGTGCCAGCCCGGATCGTAGAGAGTATTCCCCGCAAAATCCTGCAGACCGGTGGGCAGATACGCGGGCGAGATCCACTTGAGCGCGGGATGGATGCCGAACCAGTCGAGCAGATCGACGATGTGCGCGGCAAAACCCACGCTCACGCTCATATTGCTGAAGGCGTACTCGAGAATCAGGTCCCAGCCGATGATCCACGCCACCAGCTCGCCCATGGTCGCGTAAGTATAGGTATAGGCCGAGCCGGCAATGGGAATCATCGAGGCCAGCTCCGCGTAACAGAGTCCGGTGAAGGCGCAGACAATCGCCACCAGCACCATCGAGAGCGCCAGAGCCGGGCCCGCGCCCGGACGGCCCGCCATGGCGGTGTGATAGATGAGCCAGTGAATCAGCGGCGTGTCCGCGTAGTCGGCCTCGGGAAAGGTCTCGCCGGCCATGGCCGTGCCGATCACCGTGAAGATGCCCGATCCGATCACCGCGCCGATGCCCAGCGCCGTCAGCGACCACGGCCCCAGGCTCTTGCAGAGCGAGCGCCCAGGCTCCTCCGATTCGCGGATGAGCTTGTCGATCGACTTGCGGGCAAGCAGTTGGCTCGGCAGGGAAATACTCCTCTCGCTCGCCGCGCGGCGGGTTTTGTCACACTATACAGCCTTGGGGTCGAGGGGAGGGCGGGTTCCGGACGAGGCTTTGCCGCCGCACCCGGAATCCCGAGAGAACTGCGCGCGGCCCTAACGCTTGCTCTGGCCGCGGGCCATCTTCTTCACTTTTTTCTTGCTCGAGCCGCGCGGCGTCGTGCGCTTGGCCTTCGGAGCAGCCTTCTTGCGCGCCGCTCGCTTCAGTTTCTTGCGTTCCAGTTTGTCTTTGATCTTGGTGGTGTCAGCCACGCATAACCTCTTTCAATCGTGAAAGATTTCCAGTATTTTCCGCGCGACGCGGATCCGCCTCTAGAATAACAGGGGCTCCTACATTTCAGCGCCCACGAGCCTTGCGCGCCGCCCTCGGCCATTCGCCGGAAATGCGCTTCGAGACATGCCCGCATATTTCGCCAAAGTCGCGCCACTTGCAAAACTGCTGCTCGAGCTGCTCCTGCTATTGGCTGTCCCCGTGGTTTTCCTGCTGCTCATGGGTTGGTTGCACTTGGGTGACTTGCGGATAAACCGCGGGACGGCAAGGATGATCGCGGGCGGCCGCCTCGAATTTTCTCGGGCGCGCTGGGCCATCGTTCGCTGGCTCTGGGAGATTTGGTTTTGGGGGATCGGTACGATTGGACTCGCAATCCAGATTCATCGCGGCCACATGGGCTGGCCGCTCTTGTACCTGGCACTTTTCCCGGTGTTGTTTGTGCATGCGCTTGTGTCCTTCCCTGGCTCGATAGTCATGCAAACAGAGGGTATCGAACAAGTTTATTGGTTGCGGAGCAACAAGAAGATCCGGTGGATGGAGATTTCAGCGATTCGAAGATCTGACAAGGGCAGGGAAATCACCATTGTTGGGACCGACGGTACAGAAATAGTTCACTCGCGAAGACTTGCAGACCAGCCTCGATTTCTGCGTGAGTTAAGAGCGCACTGCCGCACCGACCTGTTGCAGGATTTTCAGAGCGGGAACGGAGCAAGCAGCATTGCGCGAGCGGCAGCAGAATGACTGCTCAAATCTTCTTCAGGTTCGCAAACTTCTCCATCAGCTTCTTCATCCCGTGCCGCTCGAAGAGAATGGTGAGTTTCGCGTCCTCGCCGTCGCCTTCCCGCATCAGCACCGTGCCCTCGCCATATTTCGCGTGGCGAATCCGCGCGCCTTTTTTCAATCCCACCGCCCCTGTCGGCTCCTGCATCTCCATGGCTGGCCGCGCCACTGTTCCCGGCTTGCCGCCAAAGAAACGCGCAATGTTGTCGATGGAACCCGTTCCCTGGCTGGCCCCGCTCTTGCTTCCTGAACTCGGCGTCCGGCTTTCCGCATTCGTCCTGGCGCCCGTCATCCACGACGCCGTGAACGGCTTTGAGGAATCGCGACCGCGCGAAGCCGTCTGCGGCTCCTGGCTCTCGTCCTCGTAGTTGTAATGCCGCCCATCCGCATCGCCCGCGGCCTGCCGCCGCGCGCCATAGCCCGTCCTCCCGCCGTAACCCGCGCCATAAGCCGGCGTTGACCACGCCGGGCTGCGCCCGCCCAGATTTTCCACCAGCTGCGGCGGCACCTCTTCCAGAAAGCGCGAAGGAATGCTCAGCTCCGGCGCATCGTTGCCGTAGCGGCGCCGGTAGTGCGCGCGCGTCAGGATGAGCGTGTTCATCGCCCGCGTCATGCCCACGTAGCAGAGCCGCCGCTCTTCCTCCAGTTCCTCAGGGCTGTTGAGCGTGCGCGAATGTGGAAACAGCCCTTCTTCCAGCCCCGCCAGAAACACCAGCGGAAACTCCAGCCCCTTGGCCGCGTGCAGCGTCATCAGCGTGACCCGCGCATTAGGATCGATCTGGTCCGTGTCCGAGGCCAGCGCCGCATGGTCCAGGAAATCGGCAAGCGTTTCTCCGCGCACCTCGGCATCGTGCGCGGCATTGGCCAGTTCCTTCAGGTTCTCGATCCGGCTGAAGGCCTCGGGCGATCCCTCCGCTTCGAGCGCCTTGATGTAGCTCGTGCGATCGATCAAAAACCGGATCAGCTCCGGCAGCGTGGCCGCATCGCCCGGCGCGCGGAACGGCTTCTTGTCTCCCTCCTCTTCGTTCCCGTCATCGGCGTCGCCTTCGCCCTCCGCTTCCTCGCCCGGCATCTTCAGAAACGGCCGCGGCGGGGCCTTCTCGGCGAACGGCGAATAATCGGCGGGCGAGAAATGCGTGGCATCGAGCAGCGCAAGCTGATCGTCGTTGGCGAATTCAGCGGCGATCTCGAGCGCATCCGCAGTCTCCGCCTTTTGCTCTTCGCTTGGCCCCGCCGCGCCAAAAGCAAAGCCGGTGTCTGCCTCGCCCGGCGCGGACTCGCCCCCGTCGGCCGCGAGCTTGCCCGCAAAATCCGGATCCAGCATCGCCTGCGCGTCCACAACGATCTGCCGGAACGATTCGAGCGCCATCAGCGCCCGCGTGGGAATAAGCCTGTCCTCGATCGCCGCCGCCATCGCGTCCCACGTGGATTTGCCCGTCTCCAGCGCCAGCCGTTCCAGCGTTTCCAGCGTCGTCTTGCCGATGCCCCGCGCCGGCGTATTGACGATTCGCTCCAGCGCCATCGAGTCGTGCGGATTGCGCACCAGCCGCAGATACGCCAGCAGATCCTTGATCTCCGCGCGCTCGTAAAAACTGAACCCGCCCACCATGGTGTAGCTGATGTTGTACCGGCGCAGCGCCTCCTCCACCAGCCGCGACTGCGAGTTGGTGCGGTAGAGCACTGCGCAATGCAGCGCTCTGCGCTCTTGCGTTTCAGACGGCTCCTGGGCCCGCAGGAATGCCTGAATCCGGTCGGCGATGAATAGCGCCTCGTTTTCGCCATCCGGCGCTTCGTAATAGCCAATCGGCGATCCGCCCTGCCGCTCCGTCCATAGCCGCTTGCCCTTGCGCCGGATGTTGTTGGCCACCACCGCGCCCGCGGCCTCCAGGATGGTTTGCGTGGACCGGTAATTCTGCTCCAGCCGTATGATGCGCGCCTGGGGAAAATCCTGCTCGAACTCCAGAATGTTGCGGATGTCCGCGCCGCGCCAGGAATAGATGCTCTGGTCCTCGTCGCCCACTGCGCACACATTTTTGTGCTCGCCGGCAAGCAGCTTCATCAGCTCGTACTGCGGGCGGTTGGTGTCCTGGTACTCGTCCACCAGCAGATATTGATAGCGGCGCTGGTAGCGCGCGCGCACTTCGCCCGATGCGCGCAGCAGCCGCACCGCCTCGAGCAGAAGGTCGTCGAAATCGAGCGCGTTGTTGCGGCCAAGCTCCTCCTGGTACGCCTTGAAAATGTGCGCGATCCGTTCGCTATTCGGGTCTTTGGAGCCCAGAAAAAAATCCTGCGGATCGACCATGTGATTCTTGGCCCAGGAAATCCGGCCCAGCACCGTGCGCGGCGTAAGATGGCTGACTTCGGAACGTAAATACGAGCGGGACCCCTCAGTCTTCCGCGGCTCGATGCCCATTCGCCGCATGATCTGCTTCACCACGCCCTGCTGGTCGTTCTCGTCGAAAATGGCAAAGGCGCGCGTGATCCCTTTGCCGCCCGCCTTCAGCGCCTCGATGTCGCGCCGCAAAATGCGCACGCACAGCGAGTGAAATGTCGCAATCAGCGGCTTGGCCAGCGAGGAGTGCCCCAGCAGCCGCTCCACCCGCTCGCTCATTTCGGAGGCGGCCTTGTTGGTGAATGTCACCGCCAGAATCGCATCCGGCGTCACGCCTTTCTCGCGGATCAGCCAGGCAATGCGGCTGGTGATGACGCGCGTCTTGCCCGACCCCGCCCCCGCGAGGATCAGCAGCGGCCCTTCCGTCGCTTCCACGGCGGCGCGCTGTTCGGGATTCAGATTGGCAAGGAGCGGGTGCACGGCGAAGGTCCAGGCGGGAAAGGCCCTGTCTCCAGTGTACCCGTCGCCCGGTTCGCGCGCAGACCTGTCTCCGCCGGTTCGCCCGCCGGTACGCGCAAACTCCTCGGGCACGAGAAGTTGGGAAGAGCGTTAGATCGGCTTCGGCGTCAGGTTCTCCGCGTTGGTCACGTTGTCCGGCGTGTCCGAAAACGATGTGCCGGCTTTGTGCCAGCACTTCTCGAATTTTGAGCCCGCCTTGCGAATCGTATCCTGGCTTCCGTCGTCCCAGGTGACGTGCGCCTCGCCGTCCACGTAAACCCAGGTGCCGTGCATGTCGTTCAGTGAGCGCTCGGCGTTGCCGTCGTCCTTGAGCGTGATGATGAAGTCATTTCCATTGCCGTCGCCCACGCGCCAGCGGCCGAGGAATTGTCCGCGCGGCGGAAGGTGCGTGTCGCCGGCCGCAAGCCCCGCTTCGCCCGGAAACTCGATTCTCTGGATGTCGGCCAGGTTGAACGTCTGGCTGTGCCCATCCTTGAACACAATCACAAGAACGCCCTGGTCCGGTGTTTTGGCAAAGCTGCTCGGAACCACAGACAGGAACATGGCCGCCAATGCGGCGAAAAAAACACTCTTGCGCATGGGTTCTCCTCGCGATCGTCGCCGCGCCCCCGACAGAGGCCGCGCGCGTCTTAAAATCTCTACGCAAAGTTTACGGCGTCGGTTCCCGCCCGGACCATGAATCGCACACCATCGTCAGGCCACCATCTGGCCGTCGGCCGATTAGCCGCTGGATCGACGGCCGCCGGGCTGCGCCTGCGCCCGCGCGAGCGGCCTGTATCATGCTTTCATGTCGCAAAAGCTGCGCTTCGGCGTGCTCAGCACCGCCAGCATCGGCCTGCGGAAAGTCATCCCTGCCATGCAGCAGGGCGAATTGACCACCGTGGCTGCCATCGCCTCGCGCGACCCGAACAGGGCCAAAGAGGTCGCGCGCACGCTCGACATTCCCAAAGCCTACGGCTCCTATGAGGAGCTGCTGGCCGACCCCGAAATCGACGCCATTTACAATCCCCTTCCCAACCAGTTGCACGTTCCCTGGACCGCCAAAGCGGCCGCAGCCGGCAAGCACGTCCTCTGCGAGAAGCCCCTGAGCATGACCGTCGCCGAAGCCAAATCGCTGCTCGATGTGCGTGCGCGCACCGGCGTCAAAATCGCGGAAGCCTTCATGATCCGCAGCTTTCCCCAGTGGCTGCGCCTGCGCCGGCTGCTCGACGAGGGCCGCATCGGCGATCTGCGTTCCGTCACGGGATTCTTCAGCTACTTCAACATCAATCCCGCAAACATCCGCAACCGCGTGGAGACCGGCGGCGGGGGCGTCTACGACATCGGCTGTTACTGCATCCATGCCGCGCGCTACGCCTTCCGCCAGGAACCGGCGCGCGTCGTCGCCGCGCTCGATCGCGATCCGCAGATGGGTACCGACCGCCTGGCCTCGGCCATCCTCGAATTTCCCGCCGGCCACGCCATCTTCACCTGCAGCACCCAGTTGATTCCTTACCAGCGCATGCACTTCCTGGGCACGCGCGGACGCATCGAGCTTGAGATCCCCTTCAACGCGCCGCCGGACCGGCCCACGCGCCTCTTCCTCGACTCCACCGGCGATCTCTCCGGCAGCGGAATCACCACGGAGATTTTTCCCGCGGGCGACCAGTACACAATGCAGGGCGATGCCTTCGCCAGAGCCGTCTTCGAAAATACTGAAGTCCCCGTGCCGCTTGAGGATTCCATCGGCAACATGGCCGTCATTGAAGCCATCTTCGCCTCAGCCCGCTCGGGCGCGTGGATCTCGCTCCCGGTCTGAGCTGCCCTTGCCGCAGCGCCGGATGCGCATACGCAGAACCCCGCCGAATGCCGAGGCTCGGCGCCATCGCACGGAACAAATGTTGTCGGCTTACTGTTGCGCAGCGGCCTTCTTTTGCGCTTCCCAGCGGCGCTTCACCGCTTCGGCAATGCGCTTGCGGCCTTCGGGAGTGAGGTTCCTCTTCTTGCGCTTTGCCGGCTTCGCTGAGGCCGGTCTCATAAGGAATGCCGTGCTCCCCGGTCCGTCCCCTTTCCGGCTGTGCACAGCTCTCGCCCGGCCGCTGAGCAGGGCGCGCGCCCGTTCGAGTTGCGCAATCTGGTGATCGATGGAAGCAAGGATCTCAATCATTCCCATGTCCCCTCCAATGGCCCCGGGCAAACAGTTGAGTCACTGTGGGCTATAAGTTGGCTTGCACTCTGGGAAAGTCAACCGCTGCCATCGCAACACCATACCCGCTCGGCGATAACTCCTGCAAATAAATAATTCATAAAGGCGCACAAAATATACGCGATATCCCGCGGAATCCAGGAGAGAAGCGATTTTGCGCTTATAACTCGACCTGGCAAAACCGGGATTATTGCTTAAGTGGGCCGGTGCAACGCATAACATTCTCGCTTCGGAGTTATCCACGCTTCCTTTACTCGCTGTAACTCGGGAACGGCCGGCTTACCGCGATTCTGCGGCACACTCCTTCAGGTCGCGGCAAAGGGCGTCCATTCGCTCCGTATCCGTGTCCCAGGAAAACATGAACCGCGCCGCGCCTCCGATAAAGGTATAAAACCGCCAGCCGCGGCTGCGAACGCGTTCGAGTATCGGCTCCGGCGCGGTGATAAAAACGGCATTCGCCTCCACTGGCTGCGCCAGGCGGATGCCCGGGATGCCGGCAATCTGTGCGCCAAACCGCTGCGCGCACGCGTTCGCATGGCGTGCGTTGCGCAGCCACGCCCCGCTTTCCAGCATCCCCACCCAGGGCGCAGAAAGAAACCGCATTTTGGAAGAGAGCTGGCCGGCCTGCTTGCAGCGGTAATCGAAATCCGCCGCCAGTTTACGTTCGAAGAACAGCACCGCCTCGCCCACCGCCATCCCGTTCTTCGTCCCGCCGAAGCACAACACGTCCACGCCATTCTTCCAGGTCAGTTCGGCTGGCGAGCAGCTCAGGCTGGCGCAGGCATTCGCAAACCGCGCGCCATCCATGTGCAGCAGGAGTCCATGCGTCTTGCACATTTCGGAAATCGCGCCAAGCTCGTCGAGCGAGTAAACACGCCCTGTCTCCGTGGGCTGGGTGAGGGTGGCCACGCGCGGCTTGGGGTAGTGAATATCCTGCCTCTTGGTGGCCAGCTCATGAATTGACTGCGGCGTCAGCTTCCCGTCCTTGCTGGCCGCAACCAGCAGCTTGGAACCGTTCGAGAAAAACTCCGGCGCGCCGCATTCATCGGTCTCCACGTGCGCCTGGTCGCAGCAGATTACGCCGTGATAAGACTGGCACAGCGAAGCCAGGGCCAGCGAGTTGGCGGCCGTTCCGTTGAATACGAAGTAGACTTCGCATTCGGTTTCGAACAGATTGCGAAACGCGTCCGCGGCGCGCTCGGTCCAGGGATCGTCCCCATAAGCGGTTGCGTGGCCGCGATTGGCTTCCTCCATCGCCTGCCACGCCTCGGGGCAAATGCCGGCATAGTTATCGCTCGCAAACTGCTGCGCGAGCTCTTCCTCATCGATTCCCGTCCCTGTCCCTGTCAATGTTCCGGTCATGGTTCTGTCCTTCCATTCCTCTCCGTGCGCCTTCGTGAGGCTGACTCGCTCCACGCAGTTTTCGCTTGCCTTCGCACTCGCGCGGCTCTTGCTGCCGCACCCATCCGCGCGTGCGTTTTCGCAAATAAATTATTTCATCCGATCGAGGGCCAGCTTGGCCGCGTGATAACCGCACATGCCGTGCACGCCGCCGCCGGGAGGCGTGGACGCGGAACACAGGTAAAGGCCGGGCGCGCCGGTCGCGTACCCGCGCACGGTCGGCCGGAAGAGCATCTGCCGCACGCTGATCGCTCCGCCGATAATGTCGCCGCCCACCAGGTTCGCGTCCATGCGTTCGAGCGTTGTCGGCCCCGAGACGTGGCGCGCCAGCACGCAATCGCGAAATCCCGGTGCAAAGCGCTCGATCTGCGCCTCGATTCGTTCCACCATGTCCACGCCCGATCCGTTGGGCACGTGGCAATAGGTCCACAGCACCTGCTTGCCCGCAGGCGCGCGCGATCCGTCGAAGAGCGAGGGCTGCGCTACAAGCACAAACGGCCGCTCGGCAATGCGTCCCTGGGTGACCGCGTCCTCTGCTGCCGCAATCTCTTCAAACGTGCCGCCCACGTGCACGGTAATGGCCCGCCGGCACGCGGGCGCGCGCCACGGAACCGCTTCCGAAAGCGCGTAGTCCACTTTGAATGCTCCCGGTGCGCGCTCGAATCGCTCGAGTGCGCGCCGGTATCCCGGAGCCAGCCGCTCGCCCGCCAGCGCGATCAGTTGCCCGGGAGAGACGTCGCACAGCGTGAGCGCGCAGTCCATCGCGTCCAGGGCGTTCGCATCCACGCGCTGTGCCGTGTGCACCGTTCCCCCCAATGCCTTCAGATGGCCAAGGAGCGCCCGCGCAAGGGCGCCTGCCCCTCCGCGCGGAATCGGCCAGCCCACCCCGTGAATCGTGATGCCGAACAACAGCCCCACGGCCGCGCTCAGCGGATGATCGAAACTGAGAAAGGAATGCCCCACGAGCCCGGCGTAAATGGCGCGCGTCCTTGGGTTGGCAAACTGGCTCCTGGCCAGGCTCCGCGCCGAGCCGAGCGCGCTGATTCCGAAACGCGCCATGCGCAGTGGATGGCGCGGCATGCGTAGCGGCGGCCCCAGCACGTCTTCGGCAAACTCCATCCAGTGGCTCGCAGCGGGCTGCATCAGGCGCCGCCAGGTTTTTCCATCCTCGCCCAGCGCGCGCTCGGCTTCATCCAGATTCCGCTCCAGCACCACCGCCGTTCCGTCGTCGAGCGGATGTGCGAGCGGCGCGTCGCCATGAATCCATTCCAGCCCATGCTCGCCGAGGGGCAGCGTGGAGAAAAACGGGGAGCCGGCCGCCAGCGGATGCACGGCCGAGCCAAAATCGTGAAGAAAGCCGGGAAGCGTGAGCGGGAGCGTGCGCGCCGCGCCTCCGGGTTCTGCTTCAGCCTCGTACACGTCGACGCTCAGTCCGGCCTGCGCCAGCACGATCGCGGCGGCCAGTCCGTTCGGGCCCGATCCGATCACGCAGGCGCGGCTCACGGTGCAATCCTCCCATGGAATGCCGGGGGGTGGAATCCGGCCCCGTCCCTCGTTCCCTTGTTCCCTCGTTCCCTTGTTCCCTTGTTCCCTCGTTCCCTTGTTCCCTCGTTCCCTCGTTCCCTCGTCCCTTCGTTCCCTTGTTCCCTTGTTCCCTCGTTCCCTCGTTCCCTCGTCCCTTCGTTCCCTCGTTCCCTTGTTCCCTGTTCAATCGTGCGGCGGCAGTTCCGTCGGCCATTGCACCACGGCAAAGTCGCCGTCCGCGGTCAATGTCAGCTCTGGCGCATAGAGGCCCATCAGTTGGCGCCGCCACCAGTTGCCGGTCTCGCGCTTTTCTTCGCGCGTTGTGAACCAGTACTGCCAAAGCACGGCGCGCACGTAGCGCGGCGGCGCGTCCTTGAACGGGTTGTCGCGGAAAAGCGAGAGCACCGCCGGACTGCTCACCAGCAGCCGTTCTTCCGTCAGCGGAACCATCTCGTTCTGCTGCCAGTCGCTCAGCGAGGCGAACCACAGGTTCCAGTCGAAGCGCGGCTGGTAGGGCGCGTAGATGCCCGGCGGCTCGTTCAAGGCCTGGGGCTTGTAGCGGAACGGGTATGCGGTCCAGTTGTCGCCATCGTTCGATCCTTGAAACTCGATCTCGTAGCGGCCCCGCGTCATCACCGCAAAAAGCCCGTACTGATTGGCGATGCGGAAGGGATCGAGCGCCTCCACCGGACCCGTAAACAGGGGCACATGGCCCAGCGGAATGCCGATCATCTCCACCGTCGTATCGTAGCCAACCCACGCGAGCAGCAGCGCGGCCAGCCCCAGCCGGACTCCGCGCAATGCCCGCATCCATGGGCCGCCTCGATCCTCTCGCGCGCGCACGCCCTCAAGCGGGCCCCTATCGGCCTGCTCCACGCTGGCCTCGCCCACGGCTAGGACTGACAGCGGGAGCTCCTCCTTCGGCTCCGTTTCCACCGCGGGCTCTTCGTGCGGCCGCAGCTTTTGCGGAATCAGCCATCCCAGCGAGCGATCGTCTAGCAGCAGAAATCCCAGCGCCAGCACCAGGTAATTCAGGAAGGTGTAATTCGCGGTAAGAATCACGCCTATCTCCCACGGCGTGACGATGAAGAAGCACGCGATGCGCACGCGCCTCGGGAAAAACACCAGCAGCACAAGGCCCAGCTCCAGCCCCAGCGTGGCCGCGACCGTGGCCGCCTGGAACCAGTGCGGCAGGTGCTCCACGTACCAGCCGACCCACGTGGGCAGCGGGCCATTCTGGTAGTACTGGTCCATTGCGGTAAAGTTGCGCCACTCGCGATCGCCGCTGAGCAGCTTCACCATGCCGGACTCAAAGTAAATGCGGAACCACTCCCACTGCAGCAGAAACCAGCTTGCGCGCGACGGCGGATCGGCAGCGCCCCATCCCGGCATCAGCCCGCGCGGCGCAAAGAAGAGCGCAAGAAATCCGGCTTCCAGTAACATGCCGTCCGATTGATAACTCGAGAAAACATTGGTCGCCGCCACAAAGGAAAGAAAGCACACCAAGCAAACGGAAAAGCTCAGGCGCGGCCAGAGATTCACGAAGGCGATTACCGACGCGATCAATCCGATCCACATCACCGCCATCAGCATGGCCGGGCTCGACGAGTACCAGAAAAGCGTGGGCGCAAACCACAAGCGTTTCGGGCCGAATGCCTCGGCAACCGCGTCGAGGTACTTGTGCGCCGGCAGAATTCCTTCCGGGCCGATCAGTCCCTTGATCTGAAACAGCAGGGAATAGAATGCGGAAAAATAGATGAGCGCCAGCGCGCGCAGAAAGATCCACCGGGGAACGAGCTTGCCCCGCGGCCCGCGGCGGGAATCGAACAGCCATCGGAAGAGATTCACCAGTGGGCGCGCCATCCTGTCGAACAGGATAGCTTTTCCCGCCTGCGCTGTCGCCCATGGCGTCATGCGGCCGGCGTCGTTTCCCGCTTGCAGTGGTTGACCACTTCACCTGGATGGAGTATCAAGGCAGTGTCATGAAATCCACCTGGCCGGCTGCCTCCTTTCTCTTGGTTTTTCTTTCTTCTGCCTTCCCCGCTCCCGCGCAAGCTCCCGCGCTTCCTCCTCAACCGGCCCAGGCCGCGGCTGCGCCCCAGTCGCGCGCCGCCAATCCGGCCGACGCCGGACGCGAGCGCCTTGACCTGTATCTCGACCAGATCGCAGCCCGTGATTTGCAAAAACGCGCGGCCGGCATGGCGCAAATCCACACCCGCGCCCAGGCTGAAGCGCGTCAGGCCATGGTCCGCCGCCAGATCCTCGCGCTCCTCGGCTCTTTGCCCGAGCGCACGCCGCTCCACCCGCAAATTCTGGGCGAGACCCGCGCCGGGGGCTTCACCATCCGCAAAGTTCTCTTTCAAAGCCAGCCGGATTTCCCGGTTACCGCGCTCTTGTATCTTCCCAGTGGTCAGACCGCAGGCAAGAAGCGGCCCGCCATCCTGCTCACGCCCGGTCACGCCGCCAACGGAAAAATGAGCGATGCGGGCACCGCCGCGCTCTTCGCGCTCAACGGATTCGTCGTCCTCTCCTACGATCCCATCGGCCAGGGCGAGCGTCTCCAGTATCCCGATCCCGCCAGTCCCGGCACATCGCTGGCCACGCGGCCCACGGGTGAGCACGGCGAAGCCAGCCTTCAGCCCATGCTCATCGGCGATACCTTCGCCCGCTATGTGCTCTGGGACTCGATGCGCGGCATCGATTATCTCTCTCAGCTCCCCGAGGTCGACCCGCACCGCATCGGCGCCCTGGGCTGCTCCGGCGGCGGCGCCATGACGGCGCTCGTAGGCGCGCTCGACCCGCGCCTGGCTGCCGTCGGCGTGGCTTGCTACACCACCTCCTTTGACACCCTGCTGCCCACGCTGGGCCCGCAGGACGCCGAGCAGTCGAATCCCCGCTTCATCTCCTCCGGTCTCGGCTTCCCTGACTGGATCGAGCTGGCCGCTCCCCGGCCTTACGCCGTCATCGCCACCTACTCTGACATGTTTCCCTTTGCCGGCGCGCGCAGCACCGTGATCGAGGCGCGCCGCTTCTACGCGCTCTTCAATCCCGCAAGCGCGGGCACACCGGTAGACGGCGAACCGCCCTCGATTCCGCCCACGCCCGCCGCGCCCGCGCTCAATGCGGACACGGCCAATGTGGTTTCTCCGCAGGCACGCCTGCAGTTCATCACCGGCCCCGGAGGCCACGGCGCGCTGCGCCCCATCATGGGCAACATCCTCAGTTTCTTTATGCGTAATCTCGAACCCGGATCGGATGCGGACCATCCGGTGATGCCCGCAGACTATCTCGCCTTCGGCCCAGAAAATCCCATGGCCAGCCTTCCCCGGGACGCATTCCAGGTCACGTCGACCGGCCAGGTATCCACCAGCTTTCCCCACTGCGCCACCGTATTCACCCTGAATCGCGCGCGGGCGGCCCGTCTCATCGCTGCGCACCGGCATCCGCTCAGCCGAATTGAGCTTGCCGCCGCCATCCGCCAGGGAACCGGCGCGGAAGCAATTCCGGGCGCGGCACACTTCGATTCCGCTTTGCTCGCTGCCGGGTCCGGACCCATCGACCTTCCCAGCGACGGCATCGATCTCGAAGGCAATCTTGCGGTGCCCGCCACGGCCGGCCGCCACCCGGCGTTTCTCTTTCTCGTCCCCGATTCCATTGACGGAGACAGCGCGATCGCGCGCGCCGACAAGGCCAGGTTCGATGCCCTCGCTGCCAGGGGCAACGTCGTGCTGGCGCTCACGCCGCGCCCCTCGCCGCCGGGAACCGACGATATGAAATCCCCGCTCCTGGGGCCGTACTACCTCCTCAGCCTGCGCGCCGATCTCGTCGGGCGCACCCTGGTCGGCCTGCGCGTGGACGACGCGATTCGCGCAGTCGATTACCTCGCCCGCCGCGCCGACGTTGACCCCGCGCGCATCTCTGCCCTGGGCAGCGGGCACATGGGCCTGGTCCTGCTCCACGCTTCCGTGCTCGACCATCGCATCCGCCGCATCGAAATCGACCACGTTCTTTCGAGCTACCAGAGCCTGCTCGATGCGCCCATGCCCATCGGTGCGCCCGAGGACATTATTCCCGGCGTCGCGCTGCGCTACGATCTTCCCGATCTCGCCCGCGCCCTCGGCCCGCGCCTCACCTTAACCGATCCGCTCCAGGGCGCCGGCGACCTCAGCCAGACTTCCACGCCGCTCAGCTCGCTCGAGCGCACAAAACCCTGAAGCCGGCCCGTGCGCATCCGCTATCCTCAATGCATGCGGCGTCTCCTTGTTGCTTTCACTCTGCTCTTCCTCTGCGCATCCGGCGCGCTCGCCCAGCCCGTGGCGCTCTTTTATATGACCGACAGTCCGGATTCGATTCGTTCCTTCCTCGCCCATTCGGCCAAGATCGATCTCCTCGTTCCCACCTGGTACAACGTCGATGAAAACGGGCTCGTCACCGGCGGGCCCGATCCCACAGTCCTTGACACCGCGCACCGCGAAAACATTCCGGTGATGCCCATCGTCGCCCTCTTCGGCAAAAAGAAATTTCACGATCTGGCCGCCGGCAGCGACGCCCAGCAGCGCCTGATCGACGCCATGCTGCGCGAAGCCAGGCTGCACGGCTACGTCGGCTTCCAGTTCGATTTTGAAAATCTCGATTACCTCGATCGCGACGGCCTCAGCGCCGTGGTCGCCCGCGCAGCCGACGCCCTGCACAAGGCCGGCCTCAAGCTCACCATCGCCACCGTTCCCAACGCGCCTGGCTATCCCGGCATGGGCGGATTCGCCAGGTGGATCTACACCGACTGGCGCGGCGCCTACGATCTCGCCGCGCTGGCCAAGTCAGTCGACCTCGTCTGCCTGATGACCTATGACCAGCAGACGCGCTGGACCATGCCCGGCCCGGTTGCGGGCTGGCAGTGGACGGTGGACAACCTCGACTACGCGCTTCAGTTCGTGCCCAAAGAGAAGCTTTCCCTCGGCATTCCCCTCTACGGCTATCACTGGTATACGGGCGCGCCCACCGTGGACAAAACCACCGGCAAGGAGCAACCCAATCTCACTGCCGATTACATCAGCACCCCCGACGCGCTCCAGCTCGCCACGGCCTTCGGCGGCAAGCCCGAGTGGGACGCCGCCGATCACACCGCATTTCTCTATTTCTATCGCGACCAGATGCGCGAGTGGATCTTCTACACCGATCTGCGCACCTTCCGCGACCGCTATCAGCTTGCCGCCGGTCGCGGACTCGAGGGCTTCTGCTCCTGGGTTCTCGGCTCTGAAGATCCGGAGATCTGGAACTTCCTGCCTGATCGCGTGCAGAAGAAAGAATAGCCGCGCCACTCTAGACGGCCAGCACCTTCACGTTGCCCGCGGCAAAGGCGCTCACGGCTTCGTCGGAGATGCCGTCGTCCGTGATCAGCATGTCGATCTCGCGCAGCGGGCAGATCACGGCCGGGCTCACCATGCCCACCTTGCTTGAGTCCGCCACCACCACCACTTCGCGCGCCTGGCGCACCATCACGCGGAACACCGCCGCCTCTTCCGGTTCGATCATCGTCGCTCCGTGCTCGGCGTCCACGCCGGTCACGCTCAAAAACAGCCGGTCGAGCACGAACATATTCAGCGTCTCGATCGCTGCCGGACCCACCAGCGAAAACGCGCCCGGCCAGCGCATGGCGCCGCCGGTCAGCGTGGTGTCGAGCGCGGTTACGGAGCTCAGCTCCATGCCGATGTTCACTGCGTTGGTCACGATGTGAATGCCGCGCCGGTGCTGCAGCTGCCGCGCAATCAGCGTGGTCGTGGTTCCCGCCGCCAGGCCGATGGTCTCATGCTCTTTCACCAGCGCCGCGGCTGCGTGCGCAATGCGCTGCTTCTCCGCGGCAAAGCGGTCTTCGCGCACGTGAAACGAAGCGTCGAAGCGGAACGGCTCGTACACAGCCTTGCCGGTGAGCATCGCGCCGCCATGCGTGCGGTACACCAGTCCCTGCTTCTCAAGCCGCGTCAGATCGCGGCGAATGCTGGCCGGCGAAGCGGTTAATTCCGCCGTCAGGTCTTCCACGGAGGTTTTCCCGTGGCGCAGGAGCAGCCGCAAAATCTCCTTTGCCCGTTTGTCTGTCTTCGAGGACATGCGCTTGCTTCAGTGGCTCGGTAGTGCGGGCGCGGGTTCGCGCGCCGGCCCTCGACTATTGTACGAGAGCTTTGCCGTTCGCGGCGGCCACAGCCTGCAGCGCGCGCCGCAGTTTGCGCACGTCTTCCTCGCGCACCACGTAGCGCACCAGCCCGTCGGCATGTGAGCCGAAACTCACCGCATCGTTCCAGAAGGTGACCGGACTCGCCGACCGCGCCCGCAGAGCCGCGTGAATCTCGCGCACGCCGGTCGTCTTCACGAATTCCTGCACGTTGCTGTGCCGGATGCCGCCTGCGCCCACCAGCCCGATGCGGCCGCGCGCTTCTTCCACCAGCCGCGCAATCCGCGCCGCGCCGCGAATGCCGTCCGGCTCCCCGCCTGAAGTAAGGATGCGGTCCGCGCCGCAGGCAATCACGTCTTCGAGCGACCGGTGCAGATTGGCGCACACGTCGAAAGCGCGATGAAAGGTCACCTGCATGGGCCGCGCCGCGGCCACCAGGTCGCTGGTCCGCTTCACGTCCACCTTGCCGTCGGGAGTGAGCACGCCCA
This sequence comes from Occallatibacter sp., assembly GCA_035504495.1. Taxonomy (GTDB): domain Bacteria; phylum Acidobacteriota; class Terriglobia; order Terriglobales; family Acidobacteriaceae; genus Telmatobacter. The sequence goes on along the minus strand of DATJRT010000019.1, from coordinate 8,671 downwards.
GCACCACGCCCGTCGCACCCAGCGCCCGCACTTCCATCACGTCTTCGTGCATGACATCCAGCTCGTCCGCGCTGTAGCAAAAGTCCCCGCCGCGCGGCCGGATCATGGTGAACACGTCGATTTTGACCGCCGCGCGCACCTGCCGCAGCAAGCCGGCGCTGGGCGTAATGCCGCCTTCGCGCAGGGCCGAGCACAGCTCCACGCGCTCCGCCCCGCCGGCCTGCGCCGCAACCGCTGACTCCACTGAATCGACACAAATCTCAAGAACCATGATCTTCGATTCCCGTATTGTTCCGTGACGTAGTTCCAGGTTGATAATTCGAATGCCGCGGTGCGCAAGAGTTGCTCGCGCCTGTGTGGCTGCCGTAACCTCGTGACGCGGCGGCCGCTGAGTCTGTGTCGCTTAAAAGTCGTAGTGCAGCGAGAATTGCAGATGCCGCTCCTGCGAGCGCGGTCCCTGCAACGACACGTTGCCGAAGTTGGTATCGGTGATGCCCGTGTCAGGGTTGCCGTAGCTCACAATGTTGAATGCATTGAAGGCGTCGAACCGGAATCCGATGATCTCTTCCCTGAAGGTATGGAAGTCCTTGAACGCTGAAAGATCGGTGTTGAAGTATCCCGGACCGCGCACCGCGCCATTGCTCTCGGTGCCGAACGCGTCCGGCGCAGGCACGCCAAAGGCGCACGTTCCGTTGTCCGCACCTGCGGTCAGGCACGGTGTGGCCGAAGGATCCGTCCCGAACCAGTGCGCATTGCTGCGATCTACGACCTTCAGCGGGCGGTATTGGTTCACGCGGAACACGTACGAGATGCTGTTGGAGTTGTTGTTGGGGCCGGTAATTGTCTCCGGAAATCCCGAGTAACCCACAATCGCCGTCGAAAGCTTCCATCCCCCCACCGCCTCATCCAGCGCGCGGTTTGCGTTCGAAAGCAACTGCTGTCCGCGTCCCACCGGAAGGGCATAGACCGCCGTCGCGGATAAGTCATGCTTTATGTCGTATCCCGCCGGGCCGTAGTCCGCCGCACTGTTGTAGTAGTCCTGGAATTCGCCGCTGTATCCGTTCACGTTCAGCGTATAGTTGCCCAGGCTGTTGGTCATCGCCTTGCCCCACGTGTAGTTCACCGTGTACTCAAGCCCGTGGGTCAGCCGCTGCCGCAGCACCGCCTGCAGCGCGTTGTAGTTCATCATCGCGCGCGACTCGGTTATCAACAGGAAATTCGACCCCACGCCCACCGGATCGGGCGCGTAAGTCGTGTCCACGCCGTTCACGCCGATGTACTGATTGTTGTAAAACGGCTCCGACGTGGGATCGGCATTGTTCAGTGGCGCATTTACGTTCCCGTAGTCCTCAATGTGCTGCCCCTGCTCGCCCACGTATCCCACCTGCAATGACGCCGAGGGCGTCAGCGCGTACTCCACGGTCAGGTTCCACTGCTGCACATAAGCCGGCTGGATATTCTGCGGGTAAACGCTGAAGTAAGACGAACCGCTGTAGCTTGTCGTCCCACCCGCGAATCCCTCTTCGGCCGTGCGCGGCGTCGTAACCGCTCCCGGCGCCGGCGAGTTCACCTGTATATTCACCGCCTGGATGAACGGCGCGATCGCCGTTAACCGCTGGTTGTATGAGTTGCCTTCAAAAAAGCTGTTGGCGCCGTAGCCGCCGCGCACCACCGCATGCTCGTTGAACTGGTATGCAAAACCAACGTGCGGCATCCACTGCCTGTAGTTCGGCTGGTAGCAGGCCGGTGTCGGGCAAATCCCCGCGTCTGGCGGTGCACCCGCCGGAATCTTCACCGCATACATGATCTGTCCCGTGGCCAGGTTCACGTTGCCGGTCTTGTCGTTCTCCTCGATCCACGGCTCGTCGTACTCATACCGCAGCCCGGCGATGAGCGTCAGGTTGGTCGTCACTTTGTAGCTGTCCTGGAAGAATCCCGCCGCGCGCCATTGTCTCTGCCCCACATTCACGCTGCCCAGCGTCACGCCCACGCTCTGCACGCGGTCCAGCACAAAGTCTGCCGGCCCGTATCCGCCGCCGTCAGCCGAGTTCGGGTTCGACGTAAATGCGCCCGTGTAATTCAGTGACCCGAGGTAGCCGTCGTTGTTTCCCGTCGGATAGTTGTTCTGGTAACGGAGTGCCTGGGCGCCAAAGCTCAAGAAGTGCTTTCCGCGCTGCCACGTCACCGTGTCGATATAGCTGTAGGTGTTGTCGATAATGCCGCCGTCGTAGGCCGGCGTGCCCACTCCGCTGATTCCGTTCGCAATGTTCTGGTAGCTGAACCCGTTGAACCTCTGGTTCGGAAAGGTAATCCCCACCTTGGCATTGCCTCCCGTCCCAAACGCTCCGGTTGAGTCCACGGGGAATCCCTGGTTCCAATCGGTGCGGGTAAAGCCGATGCGCGCCGAATTCAAAAGCGTAGGCGAGAAGGTATGCGTCCACGTTGCGCCCGTCAGCCAGGTGGGATACAGATTCACGCCGGGAAACTCAATGGCCAGCACCGGTACTGATCCGTCATACGCGTGCGAGATTGAATAGAACCCCGTCAACTTGTCGTTCGCGCGCATGTCGTATTCAATCTTCGCGTCGCCCTGGTTGTTGCCCTTGTAGCTCGGGTTCGGAGCTTCGTAGTTGTCTTCCGCAATTCCATCCTCCGGCGTCAGGCATTGTCCGCCCGCCGGCGTCACCGGATTGTCGCCTCCGCAATCCGGATAGAACTTCGGGTTCGAAAACAGAAACTTGGCCACCGGGTTGACGATGGGAACATTCTCGTTGTTGGTGTACTCTGCGTAATTGTTCTCAGGATCGTAGAGCTGAATCGGACTCGAAGCTGTGAGCAGCGCTGAGAAATTTCCGTTCCGCATCGCATCCGGAATCACGCTGGCCGGGCCCAGGCCGCCCTTGTGCCACCGCGAGCCCAGGTAATCTCCAAAGAAGAACAGCTTGTTGTGCACGATCGGGCCGCCGATGGCTCCGCCAAACTGCGCAAAAGAATAGGAATTGATCGGTGTTACCGGCGAGGTCTGGCCGTTTGAGTAGGAGTTCGCGTTGAAGCGGTAGTCCTGCACAAATCCATAGGCCGAACCATGGTACTGATTGGTCCCGCTCTTCAGCACCAGTTCCACAGCGGCGCCGTTTACGTTGCCCTGGTCCGTGGGCGAATCCGCCGTCACCACCTTCATCTCTTCCAGCGCCTCCGGCGCCGGACTATACGAGATCAGGTTGTTGTACGTTTCGTTCATGTCAATGCCCTCGAGCGTGTAGTTGTTGGCCTGCGCCCGGTTGCCGTTAAAGTTGGGCGTGTCGGAGTTATACGTACTGCGCTCGAAGCTCGTGGGGCCTGAGGTTCCGTATGTCGTCACCGCGCCCGGCATATACAACGTCACCGCCGAAAAATCCTGGCCGTTCAGCGGCAGATTCGCAATCGTGTTCGCGGTGAACGTCGTCCCGATGGTGGGGTTTTCGGTGTTCAGGATCGCCGACTCCGCGGAAACGGTCACGTTCGTCGATGTGCTCCCCACCACCAGGTGAACATTGAAGTTCGCCGTCTGCTGCACTTCAAGCGAAAACGGAGGGATGGTGGCTTTCTCAAATCCGTTGGCCGCCACCGTCACCTGGTAGTGCCCGATGGGCAGGAATTCAATGCGGAACAGGCCTGCCCCGTTGCTTGTGGCGGACGTGGCCACGCCCGTGTCCAGGTTGAGCGCCACAACGTTCGCGCCGGCGATGTCGGCGCCGCTCGGATCCGTCACTTCGCCGGTGATCGTGCCGGTCACGTTCTGGCCGTTGGCCATACAGACGCACGCGATCAGGCTCAGCGCGCATCCCAGGAATAGGCGGAAGAGATTCGATTTCATGGAGTCCTCACTTGAAGGGTTGCAATGGAATCTCGGGCTTTGCACCGGAGATCGTCGCCATCCGCGTCGGCGGCGTCCACGCTCCGGGCCAGGCTTTTCAGGGGCGAGAAGATGCATACGCTCGCTGTGGAAACTAACTTTAGCGCCAGAATGATCAAAATGTCAATAAAATTGATTGTTTCAATCAGAAATCGCGCAACCACAAGCAAATTCAAGGCTTGCGCGCCAGGAATCTCCCGCCGGGCGGGGCATTGTGCCGAAGATCTCCGGACTCCGGCTTAGCTCTTGGGGGCCATATCTTTGTTCGGGCTCCAGTTGATCACGTGATAAACCGCCGTCCACGGACCCACGTTGCGGAACCCGTGCAGGCTGTTCGACGCGTTGAAAACCACCGAGCCTGCCTCCACGCGCACCCATACGCCGTTCGAAAGCGTCTCGCAGACTCCTTCGCGCAGAATGATCAGTTCCTCATTCACGTGCCGGTGCGGCGGATGCGACATTTCTCCCGGATTGAGCGTGCTCACGTGCATCTCCAGTTGGTCGAGCGTGGCCGTGGGCTGCCGGCACAGCTTTGCCTGGGAGCCGACGGCATTCTTCACCGGCTTCATCTCCTCCCAGTGAAACACCGTAGGCCCCAGAATTGCTTTTTGCTCATCGCCCGGCTTCTGCGCCTCGTTCGCCGTTTGCGCTGCAGAACTCAAAGCTGCCGGCAGCGCCATCAATCCGGCCAGCGCATCGCGTCGTGTCATAGTCATCACTCTCCTCCAAGCCGTCTCATTCCGGATGCCGGTTATCCCTCCCCGGCGCCCCTTTCGCGTCAAGGATGGGCCAGCCCAACCGCTCGCCAACTCGCTCACCCTCTAACTGGCTTACTTGCTAACCCGCTGACTCAGGCCTCGAGCTTCACCTTGGTCGCGTGCATCTGCGCCTTGATCACCAGCTCCGCCGCCAGCAGGCATTCCGTCTGGTCCTGCGCCACGTGCGTACGGTTCACAAGGTCGGCCACGAACTGCGGCCCGAACGGCAGCGGCATTTGGTTGCAGTCGATATACCGCGCCTGCTTCTGGTCCACGATGAACAGGTTGTTGCCCTGCTTGCTCACGGCCACGTTGATATACTTGCGCACTTCGATGTAGCCCTCCGTGCCCAGGATGAACAGCCGTCCGTCGCCCCACGTGCCCAGCCCGTCCGGCGTGAACCAGTCCAGGCGCACGTAGCCCAAGCCGCGGTCGCCGCGCAGCACCATATCGCCAAAGTCATAGAAATCCGGGTGCTCCGGATGGCGCACGTTGGCAATCTGCGACTCCACCACCTCGGCCTGCTTCGATCCCGTGTAGAAAAGGAACTGGTCCACTTGGTGCGAGCCGATGTCGCAGAGAATGCCGCCGGACTGCGTGGTGCTCCAGAACCAATCCGGCCTGCCCGACCCCCCTCCCGCGGTCCCGCCATGCTGAAAAATCTGGTGCGGCGCAATGTTGATCGTCTGGATCACCTTCCCGATAGCGCCCTGCTTCACCAGCTCGCCCGCGTAGACAGCCGCCTTCACCTCCAGCAGCTCGCTGTACATGATGGCGTAGATGCGCCCCGTCTCCGCGATCGTCCTGCGCACCTCGGCCAGTTGCTCCAGCGTCGTCGCGCCGGGCTTGTCGGAAAGAAAATCCTTGCCTCGCCGCATCGCCTTCACCCCCAGGGGCGCGCGCTCGTTGGCAATCTGCGAGCTCATCACCAGTTGCACCTGCGGGTCGTCGAGAATCTCCTCCTGCGTGGCCACCATCTTCACATCGGGAAACCGCTTGCGGAATGCGGCCAGCTTGTCTTCTTCGCCGCCCCACGCCGCCACCATCTCCCCGCCGCCGCGCTGAACGGCGCCAATCATGCCGTAGATGTGGTCGTGGCTTATGCCGCAGACAGCGAACTTGATGTGATACTTCGGCGTCTCTGCCTGCGCCGCCGCCGTCACCGCATCTTCAATCGGTCCGCCGCTCCCGCCCACCGCTTTGACCCCGCTGAACGCCATCGCGCCCTCCGGCATGGCTGCCGGCAATCCTGTCATCATGGCCGCCGATCCAAACCACCCGGCCTGCTTCAAAAACTCACGTCGCGGCGTGAATACCCTGTTCATCGCTCCTCCGTTTTTGCTGCAATTCTTCAATCTGTCTGCGAATCCACTCAACCGCTCATCTTCTCACGCTGTTTTGCCGCGCGCGGTCGTCGCAACCTCTTCGTGCGTGCCGGCGTCCAAGCCATTTCCTGGTCGACGCGAATTTATTCGCGCGAACCGGCCCGTGTCAAGCGGAGTTGAACTTGCGGTTCTCCGCTCTCCTTGAGCCCGATCAATATCCTTTGCGAGTCAAAAAAACTAACCTGGCATGCTACCTTTTATAGAGAGTTTTGGCCGGAACTCTGCTCTCCACTGGAAATCTCTTCCTTTCCGGCAGGACAATCAGTCTATGACCCAAGGCCTGTTTGACTTGAGCGGCAGGGTCGCCGTGATCACCGGCGGCACCACCGGTCTTGGCTACGCCATCGCTCTCGGACTGGCCGGGGCCGGCGCCGACGTGATCGCCAGCGCACGCCGCCGCGACCAGGTTGAAAAAGCCGCGGCTGAGATCGAAGCACTCGGCCGGCGTTCCCTGCGCGTGACCAGCGACGTAACCGATCGCCCCTCGCTCCAGGCCATGCACGATGCCGTGCTCGCCGCCTTCGGCAAGGTCGATATCCTCGTCAACGCCGCCGGCATGACCTACAACGCTGACACGCTCGAAGCCGCCGAGTCCGATTGGTCGCGCGTGATCGAGACCAACCTGACCGGAACCATGCGCGCCTGCCAGATCTTCGGCGCTACCATGAAGCGCGCCGGCTACGGACGCATCATCAACATCGCCTCCCTCAGCACCTTCGTCGGCTTTGCTCGCGTGGCCGCTTACTGCGCCAGCAAGGCCGGCGTGGCCTCGTTCACCAAGGTGCTGGCCATCGAGCTGGCGCGGACCGGCGTAAACGTCAACGCCATCGCACCCGGCGTCTTTCCCACTTCGCTCAATGCCAAAATGGTGCGCGGCACCCCGCGCGGAGAAGACCTGCTCCTGCGCACGCCCATGCGCCGCTTCGGCGAGGCGCGCGAGCTGGCCGGCGCCGCCATCTTTCTCGCCTCGGACGCCTCGTCATTCGTCACCGGTGAGGTGCTCGCCGTCGACGGCGGCTTTCTGGCCAGCGGCGTGAACCGCTGAACGTCAACCTATGAAACTCCGTGCCCCGTCCATTCCGCGCCTTTGCGGAATGGGTGGGAAAGCATAAACGCCAAAACTCCATTTGAGGAACGTCCCCTCCATGAAGATCACGAAAGCATCCGTCAACATCACCTCGCCCGGCCGCAACTTTGTCACGCTGAAAGTCGAAACCGACGCCGGGCTTTACGGCCTGGGCGACGGCACCTTGAACGGCCGCGAACTCGCCGTGGCCGGCTACCTCGGCGATCATCTCATCCCTTGTCTCATCGGCCGCGATCCCTTTCAGACCGAAGACATCTGGCAGTACTTCTATCGCGGCGCTTACTGGCGTCGCGGCCCGGTCACCATGGCCGCCATCGGCGCCATCGACATGGCCCTCTGGGACATAAAGGGCAAAGCGCTCAACACCCCTCTCTACAACCTTCTCGGCGGCAAAAGCCGCGACGGCGTCCTGGTCTACGCGCACGCCAACGGCAAAGATATTGACCACGCCCTCGAAGATGTGGCCCGGCACAAGGAGCTGGGTTACAAAGCCATCCGCGTGCAGAGCGGCTTTCCCGGCGTCTCTTCCACCTACGGCGTGCCCAAAGGCGCAGGCCGCTACGAACCCGCCGAGCGCGGATTGCCTTCGGAACAGGAATGGGCCACCGAGCCTTATCTTCGCCATGTGCCCCGGCTCTTCGCCCGCGTGCGCGAACAATTCGGCGAGGAGCTGCACCTGCTCCACGACTGCCATCATCGCCTCACGCCCATCGAGGCCGCGCGCCTGGGCAAGGAGCTCGAGCCCTTCCATCTTTTTTGGATGGAAGACCCCACGCCCGCCGAGTTGCAGGAGGGTTACCGCATCATTCGCGAGCACACCACCACGCCCATCGCCGTGGGCGAGGTCTTCAACTCCGTATGGGACGCGCACGATCTCATCCGCAATCAATGGATCGATTACCTGCGCATGACGCTCGCGCACGGCGGCGGCATCACGCCCATGAAAAAAGCGGCCGACTTCGCCGCCCTCTATCACGTGCGCACCGGCTTCCACGGCGCCACCGATCTCTCGCCGGTGTGCATGGCCGCCGCGCTCCACTTTGACACCGCCATTCACAACTTCGGCATCCAGGAGCACATGCCCCACTCCGGCGAAACCGACGCCGTCTTTCCCCACCACTACTCTTTCAAAGACGGTTTCCTGTTTCCCGGCGATGCGCCCGGCCTCGGCGTCGATCTCGACGAGAAGCTCGCCGCCCAATATCCCTACCAGCGCGCCTATCTGCCCGTGAATCGCAAGCTCGACGGCACCCTGACGGATTGGTGAGAAGCAGTGGAGCTAGCGGAGTCAGCGGCGTCGGCGGAGCCGGAGGAGTTGGCGGGGTTAGCGGCGTTCGCGGCGCTGGCGGCGTCGGCAGAGCATCCCGGAGGGATGCTGCGAAAATAGCCCAGGATGGAGTCCGTCGGCCGCCTTGCGGACGACGGACGGAATCCTGGGATGTGCGAACAAAAGAAGACGGAGAGCCCCGTAGGGGCGACAGAACTAAGCCTCGCTCCTCAGCCCCGAGGCGAAACCCCCTCTTCGACTTAGACCGCTTCCGCAACA
>DATJRT010000018.1:0-5968 GCA_035504495.1 Occallatibacter sp. | reverse complement strand
CCCGCGCCCGGCAGAAAGCGGGTTCCGCGGCGCGCCCCTCAGGCTTGCCGCGTGGCGCCGGCATGCTCTATCTTCTTCCGCCGGCGCTCCTCCGCGTGCCGCCGCTTGTCGGCGCGGCGGATGCGCAAGGCGGTGAAGAAGTTCACGTATTCGCGCTTGAAGCACACCCGGCAGCGCACCGGGTACTGCAGGAACATCAGCTCGGAGAGGTCCGCCACGCGCAGGCGCGAACTGCGAAATTTGGTTGACCCGCAAAGCTTGCATTCCATCGGGAAACTCCTCGAGCAGACTCGCCGCCCGGGACTGGCAGAGCAGATGGGGGAATCTCAAGCTCGGATTCGCGTTCTGCCGGCTGGCTCCAAGCTAGCACAAGATCGCCTGAATCGACCTCCCGCCGGCAGCCTTCGTGTCCCTCTTGCGGATAAGCGCACGCGGGAAAGGTCTAGTTGTTGCCGGGGAAGAGCGAACCCGAAGGCCGGCGCAGTGCGGCCATGCGCACCTGCCGCCGCTGCGGCTGCGGCGCGGGATTGGCCAGCAGCCCCGCAATCTCTCGCAGCTCCGCCCGCGCATGCCCAATGGCCGAGGCAATCTGGTCGCGGTGCTTGCCCGTCTCTCCGTTGCCCGGCGGCAGATTGGTCTGCGGGCCCTGGCTGCGGTGCGTCTGCTCGAGCGCCTGGCGCGCGCCCAGCAGCGTGTAGCCCTCGCCGTGCACCAGCCGCTTGATCTCCAGCGCCATCTCCACGTCCCGCCGCCGGTAAAGCCGCTGCCCGGTGCCGCTCTTGTTCGGCTTCAGTTGCGGGAACTGTGTCTCCCAGAAGCGCAGCACGTAGGTTTCGAGGCCGCAGATGCGGGCCACGTCGCCAATCTTGAAGTAAAGACGATCGGGGATCGAAGGCGTTTCCGGGGCGCGTTTCCGGTTGAGCTGGGTGGCCATAAGATTCGGCGAGTGAAGGCGCGCAACCGCAAAGCGTACCTCGCTCTGGAGCGAGTATAGGCCACAATCTGCGCCGCGGCGCGAGCAAAATCCGCTTCCGGGACTCACCAAAGTGAATGGCCCCAAAACCCTTTCGTGCGCCTTTGGGCCACGCCCCGCCCGCGCTGAATCCGGAGGCAGCCCGCGTGCGCGCCGCCGGCGCAGGTCGCGCCCGCCCCCCTCCAGGCCTAATCCTTCTTCAGCACCACCGCGCCCTTTTCATCCTCGAGAATCGAGCCTTCGAGCATACGAAAATCCGCGGCCTTGCTCGGTGGAATCTCCACCTCCTTCACCACGTATTCGCGCTCGTAGTGCAGCACGCTGCCCTTGGCGGTCACCGTGGAGTGGTAACTGGCAAAGCCCACGTCCACATTCACCGGATCGGGCGTGCCGTCCACCGCGTAGCCCGCGGGCAGGGTGATGTCGAAGCTGTCGCGCCAATCGCCCGTGGCCTCCATGTCGATGGGCAGGGTTCGCGGTTTGTCGTCGAAGGGCAGGGCATCGTCGCCCACCACCCGCGGGCGTACCAGCAGCAGCGGACCGGCTGCGTGCGCGTACTGCGGCACCGTAACCTTGTAATCGAGCTCGAGTGGCTTGTCCAGATCGGCGGGCTCGACAAAATGGAACGAATCCAGAACCACCCCGGGCAAATCGCGGCCCACGGTCCGTTCCAGCGTCGCCCGCCGCTCTATTTCGCTTGTGTCCTTCAGAAAATTGCGCAGATCGGCGCCCTCGGGGCCCGACCGCGACGTATCCACGGTCCCGCTCAGCGCACCATCCGGCGAAAGCGTGAAGCTGCCCGTCCGGTCCATTCCGTTCGCATCCGGCGGAAGCACGGGCAGCGCGATCACCTGGCTTGCGTCGCCCGCAGCCAGCAGGCCGTAACTGCCCTGCTCATACGACGGAAGATTGCCCACCGGTGTGCGCTCATTGGTCGGGTCGAAGATCAGGTAGCGCTTGCCGTCGTTCGCTTTCACCACCGCGATCAGCCGCGGATCGTTCACCCCCGGAGGAATCTCGATGGCGGTAATCATGTGGTTGCCGGCAAGCGACGGCGCTTGGGGGTCGACCACGCCGCGCCGGTCGTCCACCGGCACATAAAATGCCTGGATGCCGACCGCCTGCAGCATCGCGATCAGCAGCGTGGTCTTGTCCTTGCAGTCGCCGTAACCGTTGCGGTAAATGTCGCCGGCGTAGTGCGCCTGCCATCCGCCGATGCCGCGCTCAACAATAAAGTACTGGATGTTCTTCTGAATGTACTCGGTGATGTCTTTGAGCTTCGTGTAGAAATCCGGTGCGCCCGCCACCAGTTCCTGCGCCTTGGCCGTGATCTGCGGGGTAGAGTCCGCGCGGTGCGCCTCAAGCTCCGTCCATTCCGCTCCCAGCGCCTGCCATTGTTTGTCTGTCCCCTCCACCGCCGCGCCGCCCCACTGAATGCTGAGGCGTGCATCCAGCGCTGCCTCGTCCAGGCTGGAGCGCACATCGCTCAGATCGAGCGCGTGCGCGTCCTTGATCTCCCAGCGCCAATGATTGGGAGCCACCTCGGTGGGAGTCACCGGATCGTGCCGATGCCAGGCCACCGAGTACGGACGGCCGGGAGGCAGATCGATCTCGATGGCGCGCAACACCGCCGGAATATCGTCCTGAATCTCCCAAATGCCTTCCTGAAGGTACGGCGCCAATACCTCCTCCGATTCGCAGATGATGGTGGCTCCGGGGTCGGCCGCGGGCGAGCGCACCACCCGGGCCTTTTCGGTGGAAAGCATCTGCGGGAGTCCCGGATCGCCCACGTCGGCAAAATCCGTGTCCTTGGCCTGAAACTGCTTTTCGTCGGCGCCGATCGTCCACTCGTGGAAGTAGTTGATCTTCTCGTCCACGTCGTAGAGCACGGCGCAGTAGGCGTCGTCCCGGCCCTGCGGCGCAAGAATGCGCGTCACCCAGCGGCGGCGCTCCACCGCCCGGCCCTGCTCGTCCACCGTATCCACAACTTCGTCGTAGAGAATCACCGCCCGCGCGCCCTTCGCGTAGTCCGGGACCGGCGTCTTGGCCGCGTCCAATCCCCACTGCGGAGGTTGCGAATCGTGTCCGAAGAGCCCGGCGTACGCGGGCCTGCCGGCAGCCGCCAGCAGCGCGCACGCCGCCGCGGCATACAGCATCGGCAAGCGCAACCAGCAAGCAGAACCCATGGTCAGTTCCCTTTCTGCGCCGCGGCGCGCGTCAGCACGATCTGCTGCTGATCCGCCGCGGCCACCTTCTGGTAAAAACCGCGCAGGTCGGAGTAGCTCTCCGGACCCAGGAAGGCAAAGTCGCGCGCAAACATCCTCTTCACGGTTAGCTCGCCATTCCCCGTTCCGGAGTCGATTCGCATCACCGCGTACCGCGGCCAGGTGAGGTCAGGGAATTCTGGGGAGCTCTCCACCGTATATCCGGGAGGCAACGTGTAATCGACCTCGTCGGTTTCCATCATGGGGAAATGCAGATCGATCGGCGTGGTGCGGCTCGACTGGGCCACGAACGGGACCTTTGCGCGGGACTCGAAGAACAGGCCGGGCAGGATGAAGTACTTGCCCTCCGGCGAACCCATCGTGCCGCTCACCCTGAAGACGGCCATCATTCGAGACTCGTAGTCGTCGAGCGAGACGAAATGATCGAAGCTGGCATTTACGCCATCGGGAAGATCGTCCTGGAGCGATCCAGTGATCTGTTTTTCGAGTTCCCCGGCACCGTTCTCGAGCGCAACCTGCCTCCAGTAGGCGGCCTCATCGCCGGAAAAGAAGACGCGCACCTGGCCGGTGACAATTCCGGTTGCATCCACGGCGAGATTAGCCGTGCGCTCGGTGCTGTTGTCCCTGTAGTTGGCGGCCGGCGTGTAGTCGATTCTGGCCCCGTTCTCGTTCATCCGCAGGCCGCCGGCAAGTGTATGCATCCACGCCAGCTGGCCAAAGCTGCACGTCTTCTGCCCCGGATCGAGATAGACGGTCCTCCCGCCGAGATCGAGGACGACGATATAGTCGCTCAACTGGTCCATGTAGAAATAGGTGGGATCGAAGATGCGCTCGTCGCGCGGAGCGATGAACATGGGCCAGGCCTTGAGGCCGGCCGCACGCGCCAGCGCCACATAGAGCAGCGCGATCTGGTTCGCGGTGCCGCCCTGGTCCCTCCACACGTCTTCGGCGCTGCGAATCTCTTTGATCTTCTCCTTCTTGCGCTCGGCCTCCGTCTTCTCCCCGCTCAACATGGTGTTTTCGAGCCTGATCACCGCGGCATAAATCTCGCGAGCCTTCTGCTCGTCGGTGTCGCCGGCAGCGACTATCCCCTCCACGATGCTCTTCAGCTTGACCGAAGGCTTGATGAATTGGTCGAGGCTGCTGGCCCAAAAGTTGCCCGCATTCCGCCAGAACTCGTCGCCGCTGCTGGCGTAGCTGTAATAGAACTGAACGTGCTCGCGGAAGGTGTTCAGAGGCGGCATCCAGTCATCGTCGGGAACGGGCGGAACGTCGGCCACGTCGATGGTGAATACGCCTTTGCCCTGCACAATCGCAACCTTCGCGTCGCGCGGGGTCAGGACCCACATCAACCGGCTCGGGCCGAACTGGCCGGTCCTGCCGGGATAAAATTCGTAGTGCGCCTTGTGGACGTAGTACGCCTGCTGAATGTCCCAGCTTGGCGGCAGCAGAAGACTCTCGTTGTAGCGCATCTGCAGCCGGTATTCCAGGATGCTCCCCGTCTCCACGCTGGGCAGCGTGAAGACGATCGTATTCTCCTGGTACCCCTTTGTCTTCACCGCTACTAGGTTTTCCGGCTTTTCGGTCAGCGGAACCACGGTTCCGTCCGCGTGGATGGTCCGCCCCTCGATGCCGGTCACATTGATCATCCCTTTTTCGTAGGGGATCTTCACGGTGGCCAGATCCCTGCCTTTTTCCGTCAGTATCTTGATGCGTTCGTAGAGCGAATACACGCTGCGCCTATCGTCGGCGATCTCTTCCCGGTAGAGATAGACCGCGTCCGCGCCCGGCGCCTTGGGATCGGCCGTCATCTTCAGCTCCTCGGGATTGGGAGCCTCAAACTGCGCACGCGCCGGCGCAACCCAGCCAAGTCCACACACCCCGATCAAGGCCGCGCCGCGCAGTAGTCCTCGAATTCGCATTGCCTGTCCCTGTCGCCTGGCTCTCGAACCGCGCTCTCATCGAACCCGACGCGCTTCTTGCTCTTGCGGAAGGTGCATTGGCTCGCGGCCCCTCGCGCGCCCGCCCGTGCCGGCATCAGTTGTTGGCCGCTGCGGTCGTCTGCGTCAGCACCAGTTGCTCCTGGTCGGCTGCGGCCACTTTCTGATAAAAGCCGCGCAGATCCTGGTACTGATCCGGCGTGGCCAGATCGAAGCCTCTCGCCTCGGAGTTGGCGATCATCAGCTTTCCCGGGCTCGCCTGGCTCTTGACCACGTACACGGCGTGTGCCGCCCACACGATTTTGTTATCCTGCGGCGCGCCCTCCACGGTCATGCCCGCCGGCAGTTCATAGGTCACCAGGTTGGTTACGCGCTCGGGATAGTGCATGTCCACGGCTTCCATCCGCTTTTCCTGGTTCACAAAGGGAACCTGCGCGTGGGTATCGAAGAAGAACCCCGGCAGCAGCATGCGCCGCGCCATGCTGGTGCCCAGCATGCCCTTGATCGTAACCATGGCGATCAGATTCTCGTCCGCCTGGTCCATCCCCAGGAAGTGGTCCACGTGCGCTTCCACGCCCTCCGGAACCATCCCTTCCAGTTCCTTGTCGAACTGCTTTTTCACCTCGGCCATGTCGTTTTCCAGCGCCGTCTGCCGCCAGCGCAAAGCCGCCTGGCCCACCATCACGATCGTGCACGAGCCGCTGATTCCTCCGTGTTCGTCCAGCGCCAGGTCGGCCGTGCGCTCGGTGGTGTTGTCGGGATAATTCTGCGGCGGCGTCAACCAGATGCTCAGCCCCTGCGCGCTCTCGCGCACGCCGCGCGCGTCCGCG
>DATJRT010000017.1:0-18927 GCA_035504495.1 Occallatibacter sp. | reverse complement strand
GCGATGGCCGAGGTGGCGGCGTCGTTCATCGCGCCCAACAGCCGGCTCAATCCGTTCGAGCGCCTGGAGATTTACAACCGCCAGTACTGGCTGCGCGTGCTGGGCGCGCTGGCCGAGGATTTTCCCGCTCTGCGCGCGGTGTTGGGCAGCGCGCGTTTCCATGCGCTCTCCATCGGCTATCTTGCCGCCCATCCCAGCCGCTCGTTCACGCTGCGTAATCTGGGATCGAAATTGGTCGAGTGGCTGCGCGCGCATCCCGAGTTTGCCGGGCGGCGTCACGCGCTGGCCATCGACGTGACGCGCATCGAGTGGGCGTTCGTCGAGAGCTTCGATTCGGCCGAGAGCGCTCCGCTCACGCTCGCGCAGATCGCCGCGCTGGACGGCGGATCGCGGCTTGCCCTGCAGCCGCATCTGCGGCTGATTGCGCTCCACTACGCTGCCGACGACCTTGTGCTGAGCCTACATCAGCGCGAGAAACGGCTGACCAGCGAAGCCGGCGTGGAAGATGATGAGGAGGCGATGCCTCCCGTGAAACTGCCCAAGCTGCGGCGCCGGGCGACGTGGCTGGCTGCGCACCGCCTCGATTTCTCCGTTTACTACCGGCGCCTGGAGCGCGAGGAATTTCTCACCCTTGACGCGCTGGGGCAGGGAAGACCGCTGGGCGAAGCGATGGAGGCGGGTTTTGCCGAATCCGCTATTCCGGAGAAGCGCCGCGTCGCCCGCGTGCAGGGATGGTTCGGGACCTGGGCCGAGCTGGGATGGATTTGCGCCGCGGATGTTGAAGCCTGAGACGCGCGATCGATGGAGCGTCCTGGCAGATTTTTGACCGCCGAGTGGAATCATCTGCTGTTCTTCAATTACGCTGTCGATCCCGCGCTGCTCACGGCGCACGTACCGTCGGGAACCGAACTCGATGCGTGGAACGGACGCACTTTTCTGAGCGTGATCGGCTTCGAATTCAATCGCACGCGTATTTTGGGGACTGGGGTTCCGCTGCATCGCTCCTTTGAGGAGGTCAACCTGCGGTTTTATGTTCAGCGCGGGGAAAAGCGCGGAGTTGTATTTCTGCGCGAGCTGGTTCCCCGGCTCGCGGTGGCGGTGGTGGCGCGCACAGTCTTCGGCGAGAACTACCGGAGGACGCCCATGGCACACGAGGTGACCAGGAATGAAAGCCGGGTTGAGGCCGAGTACGCGTGGGGCGAAGCGCAGAACCGCTGCTCGATGCGAATAACGGCGAACGGAGGTCCGTTTCTGCCGGCGGAGGGCTCGCTCGAGGAGTTCATCACTGAGCACTACTGGGGTTACACGGCGCAGCGCAGAGGCGGCTCGCTTGAGTACGAGGTACGGCATCCGCAGTGGCCGGTGCGCAGAGCCACCATGGCGAAGTTTTGTGGGGACGCGGCGCCGTACTACGGAGAAGATTTCGCGCGAGTGCTCGCGGGTCCGCCGGATTCGGCGTACTTTGCGGATGGATCGGAAGTGGCCGTTTTCAGGAGAACAAGAATCGGTTGAATCATCGCACACCCCACAAATGCCGCCCGGGATGCCGAACGGAGTCCGGGCACAAAGGAAGCCCAATGTCCAAGCTCGTCCACCTGCACGCACGCGCTGTTCGCGCGCTCAACGCTCTCGGAGGCCCGCTGCTGCTGGCCATCCGCCTTTACTGGGGATGGCAGTTTGCCACCGACGGTTGGGGCAAGCTCCACCACCTGGCGCGTGTGGGCGCTTATTTTGCAGAGTTGAACCTGCCCATGCCGCATGCGACGGCGCTCTTTGTCTCGATGCTCGAATTTGCCGGAGGGATTCTCCTGGCAGCCGGGTTGGGCACGCGCGGGATTTCGCTGCTCCTTTTCGTCAACATGACCGTGGCATTCTGGGCGGCGGAGAAGGATGCGTTCCTGGACGTTCTTTCGAACCCCGACAAATTCCAGGGCGCGGACGCATACAACTACTGGTTCGCCGCGCTGCTCATTCTCGTCCTTGGCCCGGGTTGGATTGCTGTGGATTCTCTACTGAAGCGCAGACTTGCGCCCGCGCACGGATGATGTGCGCGCTATGATGGCAGTCAGTCTTCCTTGAGATTTCCGGGCCATGCGAATCGTGTTCATGCTGACCTCGCTCGGCGTCGGCGGAGCGGAGCGCCAGGCGCTCGCCATCGCTGAGCGCATGCGCGAGCGCGGGCACAGCGCGGCCGTGTTTACGCTGCGTCCGCAGCTTGCGGAAGAATGGCCCACGTCGCTGCCGGTATTCCGGCTGGAGATGCGCAAAGATCCATTCAGCTTGTTCACCGCCGCGATCCGCGCCCGCCGGTATCTGCGCGACCTCGCCCCCGATCTCATCCACAGTCATGGCTTTCACGCGAACATCTTCGCGCGGCTCTTGAAGGTTGTTCTACCTCGTGTTCGCGTGGTCTCGACCATTCACAATATCCATGAGGGCGGCCGCGCGCGCATGCTGGCCTACCGCGCGACCGATGGTCTGTGCGCGCAGACGACGGCGGTGAGCGAAGCCGTGGCGCAGCGATTCATCGCGCTCAAGGCGGTGCCGCAAGGGCGCTGCGCCGTAATGTTGAACGGCATCGATGCCGCCGCGTTCACGCCTGATCCGGCACGGCGGGCACAGATGCGCGCGGCGATGCATGCGGGTTCCAACTTTATCTGGCTTGCGGCGGGACGGATTGCGCCAGCCAAGGACTATCCCAATCTTCTGCGCGCGTTCTCGAAGCTCCGCGCCGCTCACCCCGACGTGCAACTTTGGATTGCGGGCGAGGGAACGGAGAACGCGCTTGCAGCGCTTCGCCATCTGGCCGGCGAACTCGACCTGGACGGCTGCGTGCAATGCCTCGGGCTGCGCCGCGACCTCGACGCGCTGCTCGATGCTGCCGATGCGTTCGTGCTCGGCTCGGCGTGGGAGGGAATGCCCCTGGCTCTTGCCGAAGCCATGGCGATGGAAAAGGCGGTTGTAGCCACAGACGTGGGCGGCGTGCGCGAGCTCGTGGGCGAGGCCGGCGCTCTGGTTCCCGCGCGCGATGCGGCGGCGCTGGCCGCAGCGATGGACGCCGTGATGCGCGCAACCGAAGAGGCGCGCCGGGCGCAGGGAAGCGCGGCGCGCGCTCGCATCGAGGCCTGCTTCAGCATGGATGTGCGCGCGGATGCGTGGGAGGCAATCTACGCGTCGGTAGTGCGAGAGAAATCGTAGCAATCTGCGCAGGGAAGATCAGGCTCGCACCCAGTTGCCGTAGACCTGCTGGAGCACGGTGCCCGGGCTCATCTCCAGCCGACCCTGAAAGGTGGTCCGGTAGAACTCGCGAATGGGCTCTCCCTTTTCAAGAGCGGTAATGGTCTTTCCATCGGGTCAGTTGGAAGAAGTCTTCCCTCAGGGCTGAAGCGCTGCCCTTCACGCTGAACCAATGCCCGCAACTTGCCCGTGGAAGAAAAAGGGCCGGAGCATCGCGCCCCGGCCCTCGGCACGCTGTCCCCCAGCGGCCATCAGAATTGAAACGCAGCCTGTACAAAGATGCGTCGCGCGGCGGAGCCCGAAGAGAAGATACCGCCGGCGAGGCTCGTGGACTGGCCGAAGCGCGGATCGGTCTCCATCGGGTATGGAGCTGCGGTCCCGCTCGGCGCTTCGTAGGTTACGGTTCCGTTCGGCGTACCGTAGTCGATGTCGTTGAAGATGTTCAGGGCCTGGGCACTGAAGGTAAGCGTGTATTTGCGTCCGCTGTTGGCCGGGCCGCCAAAGGGACCGTGTCCGCCAGGCGCGCCGAACGGTCCGCCAAAACCGCCAAAGTGTCCGCCATGACCGCCGCCTGGACCGCCTCCCGGGGACTCGCCGCCGCTGCCCTCCACTTTGGGTCCGATGCCGAATCCGCGCGTGACGCGCAGATTCATGGCGACGGCGGCCGGGCCGTTGCCGAGATTGGCAGGAATGATGGTCTCGCCCGGCTGCGGATTTACATTGAAGTTGCCGTAGCTGGTAGTGACAACCTCGTCCAGCGGATTGGCGGTCGCATAGGTGGGGCGATCCTGGCCGATGAAGTTGTCGCCGGTCAGATCCTGCGCCGTGGCGATGTCGTACGGCCTGCCCGACTGCGCGATGAGGAAGGGATTGAAGACCAGGCCCCACGGGCCGGTGTAATTGCCCATCAGGAAAACCTGGTTGCGCGAGACCCAGGAGGCGCGGCCGTAGTCCTGGGCCAGGTTATAGGAGTTCGAGGCCGTGCCGGTATCCGTGTTGGCCATATTCAGGTTGTAGAAGCCGGTAACGCTGATGCGCGTTCCGAGGCGCGCGTTCAGACTCACAATGAGCTGGTTCTGCTTGTATACGGCCTCAGGAAAGGTCTCATCGATGAGGCCGAGGTCAGAATAAGGGCGCACACCGATGGGGTTCGAGCCGTAGACGTAAGTCCCGGGCAGGTACGCGTTGGCGTCGATGGTGGCCTCCTGGTGAACGCCGAGGGTATGCAGATATGTGGCAGTAAGCGTGGAGGACTTGGTGAGCTGCCGCTCCAGGCTCAGGCCCAGTTGCTCGTGCGTAGGCGAGTGGTAATGGGAGGCGATGGTGTCAATCTGCGGCAGATTGCCGGCGGCGCTGCAGTTGGTGCCGGGCTGGGCCAGCGCGGCGCTGAGGCTGGTTGCGCTGAAGCAGGTGGGGCTGTTGATGACGATCTGCTGCTGGCTGCCCGGCTTGCCGTTGTAGCGAATGGCCGACATGAGCGTGCCGATGCTCAGGCGATCGAAGAAGAAGCCGTAGCCGCCGCGCAGCACTGTCTTGGGCGTTCCTCCTTTGCGGCGACCATCGAGCGCGTAGGCAAAGGCCACGCGCGGGCCCCAGTCATCGTGATCGGAGATGTGGTTCTGCGACTCCCAGCGCACGCCACCGGAAAGGGTGAGATTCCTGCTCTTCTTCCAGTCGTCCTGAAAGAACAGCGCTGCGTCAAAGACGTTGCCCAGCGCGTTCTCGTTGCCGGTGTAGTAGGTGAGCTTGTTGGGCGCGTTCGTGGTACCGCAGGCCTCAGGATCGTTGGCGAGCGGGTTCACAGGGCAGGGAATGCCACTGGCCGCATCCATGGCGCCGATGAAATCGGCCACGGAGCCGAAGTTGAAGCTGCCATTGAAATAGGTATTGGTGGTGTTGGCATCGCGATTGTCGCGGACACGGGTCCCGAACTTGATGGCATGGGCGCCCGCGGTCATGGTGGTCAGGTTCTGCAACTCATAATGGTCGGTATGATCCCGTTCCGTCTGGCTGGTGGAACCGCCGCTGACAAAGTAGCCAGGCACGGAGATGTTGGGCGCCCCGCTCAGCGGAGTCACGGTGGAGATGTCGCGCAGGTACTGGATGCGCGTCTCATTCACCATGCGATCGTTGATGACCTGCGAATCTTCGAGCTGGAAGGTGTGCTCGATGGTGTCGGAGTCAGTGGCCACAGTGGGCAGCGAAACCGAGCTGCCGCCGGAGCCGCCGAAACCGAAGCCACTCTCGCCGAAGCTGTTGACCAGGTGGTTGCGATAGAACTGATAGCGCAGCGTGAGCGTGTTCTTCTGCCCCAGTTGCACGTCAATGCGGGGTGAAATATTGGTGTGCGTGGCAGGACTGAAGACGCTGCCGGAAAGAATGTTCTGCGCGTACAAGCCCGACGGGTCGAGCGCCGCGGTGGTGGCCTGGTACACGCTGTCGTTCTGGTTTTGGCGATCTTCGGCGCTGAAGAAGTACGAGGCGCTCTTGTTGATGGGGCCGCTGACGGTGCCGTTGTACTGGACGCTGTGATACGAGGGAAGCACGGTGGTGAAGGGATTGCCGCTGTTAAAGCTGTCGTCGTTGCCCTGAATGAAAGCGCGGCCATGCAGCTTATCGGAGCCGGGCTTGGTGAAGATTTCGATGCGCCCGTAACCCAGCTTGTCGAACTCGGCTGAGAATGGATTTTGGTTGATGCGGATCTCGCGGATGGCCGACTTGGGCGGCAGCTCGCCGGCGGTGAATCCATCGATGTAAATCTGCCCGCCGTTCGGCCCTGCCGCCGGACCCGCGAGCGCCTGCAATTCGCTCGAAAGCTCGTCGGGATCGTCGGAGAGCGCGTCAAGATCCTTGCCTTTGATCACGATGGCGTTGGCATTCTCACCCGCTTCTACGCTCACCTGCGGATTGCCTTCCTCTGACACCACCACCTGTTGCTGCGCGGCCTCGATGGCCATCTTGATATCGACGATCCGGGTCTGCCCCGGATTAAGAGAGATGGGTGAGGAGACAAAGGTTGCAAAGCCCTGGTAATCGGCCTCGATCACATAACTGCCCGCAGGTAGGCCACGTACCTGATAGCCGCCGGCCGCGTCGGCAGTGGCGCTCTTGACCGGCTGGCCCGCCGCCGTGCTCACTTTGATCTCTGTGCCCGGAATCAGCGCCCCGCTGGGATCGGTGATGTGCCCGCGCAGCGCGGCAGTAGCCGCGGACTGCGCCGCCTGCGCGGCTGGCGCGGCAGCCTGTCCCTCCGCAGCCAGCGCGCCGGCAAGGCTGAGCGCCAAGGCAAGAACAAAATGTGTCATCAAATGTTTCAGGCAGTGCAATCGCGAATACACGTCTCCCTCAATTCTTCCCAAAGCAAATGTGTGTGTTTATTGGGCAGCGGCGTCTTCCGGCGCGCTCGAGTTCATGCTCCAGTTGGCCAACAGGTCCTGGCTGGCCGGCGCTTCGAGCAACGGCTCAACCCCAGCGAGCAGGGTAATCGCGGTCACATCCGACGAGCCCTGAGTGGAAACCAGCATGACCGCTTCGCCTTTCTGCAAATCGGAGAAATGAATGACTTCGGCACGGTTGAGCATCTGCTGCGGATCGCCGCCGCCGCGTTGCCCGGCTGCACCGCTGCCCGCATCGGAACCCCCGCCGCCCTGCTGGCCGCCGTGCCCATTGCCCGCTTGCCCATTCAGACGAGCGGCAAGGAACTGCGCCATGCGATCGCTCAGTTTACGCATCTGCACTTCTGCGCCCATGCGCACGGTGACGGGCCTCTTGGTGGCCAAATCCTTCACCACAAGCGTCGAAGTGGCCGGATCGAGAGAAACGATGGTGCCGGAGATGTTGCGGAAGCTGCCGGAAACCGCCTCGTCGGCAGTCATCTCGGTTCCATCCGCGTTCTTCTCGCCCCGCGCGCGCAACTGGTCTCCGGGTTGAATGGCCGCAATGGGTGCGGGCTGCGCCCCAGCAAAGCTGACCGAGCCGGGCGCATAGCGCTTGAGAACGGTGGAAGGCGTAATGTGCACAGTGACCGTGCGCGTCACAAGGCCCGCGCCGCTGGTCAAAACGATGGTTCCGGTGGACGCATCGATACTCTTTACCAGTCCGCCCACGCCGCGCTGCCAGGCCTGCGTCTCTTCCTGCTGCCTCTTGGCAACGTCCTCGGCCTTGATGGCGATGACGCGCAACGCCTGCGGGGTGGGGCCGGTGGAGCCGGGATCGACGTTGACGAGCACGCGATCGCCCACGGCCAGCTCGCTGAACTGCATGGCCACGGCCGCGCTCAGATTCGTCTGCCCCGGCTCGATGCGCTCGAGCTGCGCCGTGGCGGGCACTTCGACCTGCCGCGCATCGCCCTGCGCAGGCTTCACCGTGATGGTGTCTCCGCTGATGGCGGAGATGGTGCCCAGAAAGCGCGTGGCCGCGGTCTGCGCGCCTGCCTGCGGCGCCATGAACAACAGGCTCAGCAGGCTCATCAATCCCGCTGCGGTTGCTCCCGCCGTGCGCCTCCGTCTCCCGCCGTTCATCCGATCCTCGTTCGCGCGTTCTTCGAGTTTTGCTGCGTATCCATTCCGTCTTCCGGGAAACCGTTCTCTTGTTTGGGTAGACGAACCAGTGTGCGAAAAGGTTGAAGCGGCGCCTGCTGTCATGAGCGGGGCCGGCGGCGTTTCCGCAATAGCCGATCTAAAGCCATGCAGCGCAAGGGCCTGAGCCAGATCCAATAAGGAAATGCCCCACCGCCGCACACCGCAACATGAGACGCGCCGCCTATTGTCTGAGATCGGCGGTTTCAAGGAACGTATAGCGGCCCGAGGGCGAGGGGGCTACGTTGGTGAGCCGCTTGTTGTAAACGACAATGGTGTCGAGGTACCAGAGATTGATGGCGGGCAGGTCGCGGGCAAGAATCTGCTGCGCCTGGATGTAATCGGCGCGGCGGCGATTCTGGACCGGACTTTCCGCGGCATCGCTGAGGAGCGCATCGAGCTGCGGGTTGGCGTAGCGGCCGCGGTTGGCGCCGTTGGGCGGAAAGCGCGCGGAGGAAAAGACGTAGCTAAAGATGTCCGGCTGCTCGTTGCCGCCGATCCAATAAAGTGAATACATCTGGAAAGCGCCGCGGACCACGTCGGCATAGAAGGTGGCGAACTCGTTGGAACGGAGATCGAGCGCGATGCCGACCTGCGCCAATTGCTGCTGCAGCACCGCGGCCAGCAGGCGCGCGCGCTCGTCGGTGCTGGTCTTCATGGTCAGATGAAGGCGGATGCCGTTAGCTCCGCGCGGGTAACCGGCCTCGTCGAGCAGTTGCTCTGCGCGCGCCGGATCGTAATCGTAGCGCTCCACGTCGCCAGTCCAGGCCCAGTGCGTGGGCGGCAACAGGCTGGAGGCAATGCGGGCGTGGCCGCGCTCGAGCGTGCGGATGATGAGCGGCCGGTTAATGGCGAAGGCAATCGCCTGGCGCACGCGTACATCCTTCAGGATCGGGTCGCGGGTGTTGAAGGCGAGATATTGGATCTCGGTTCCGCTGGCGCTCTCCACCACCAGGTTGGCGCGTTGGGCGAGCACGGGGAGCGCATCCATGGGCAGGGAATTGCACTCTACGTCGGCCGAACCTTTCTCCAGCTCGAGCGACTGCGTAATGGCGTCGGGAACCACGGCAAAGCGCACGCGCTCGATCTTCGGCTCAACGGACCAGCTCAGCGGATTGCGCTCGATGACCACGTCCTGGTCGATGCGCTGGCTGACGAAACGAAACGGCCCGGTGCCGACGGGGTTGCGCCAGAAGTCGCGCCCGCTGCCATAGGGAACGATGCCGATGGCGGCGGTGGAAAGATTGGTGAGCAGAAAATTGTCAGGGTATTTGAGATGGAAGACCACGGTGCGCGCGTCGCGCGCTTCGATGGAGTCAATCGACGCATAGGATGCGGCCTTGGGCGAGATCACGGTTTCATCTGGCCCTTCGCCACCGGCGACGCTCATCGATTTGATGGTCCACACGACGTCGCGGGCCGTGAGCGGGCGGCCGTCGGAAAATTTCACCCCATCGCGCAGATGGAAGATCCACGTGCGCGCGTCGGGCTGTTTCCAGCTTGAAGCAAGCCCGGGCGTGAAGTGGAACTGCGCGTCGCGCTCGACAAGGCCGTCGAATAGAAGCTCGTCGATGTGCTCGGATGGTTCATCGGTGCCCACGCGCGGATCGAGATTGGCCGGGCTGCTCTCGATGAGGAAGACTACTGTATGCGGATCGCGCGGCGCGGAACGGCAGCCGGCGAGCAGGAGAAATGCGGAAGCCGCGAGAACAACGCCGCAGCACGCGAGGCTACGCATACGTCACCTGGCCCAGCACCACGGCGCGCCGGGCGCCGGTGGCGGAAGGCAGGTTGCCGGGAAGACGATGCCAGGTTTGCCAGGCGAGCAATGCGAAGGCCGCGGCCTCTTTGGCTTCGGCGGGCATGCCAAAGGATTCCGTTCCGGCGAGCGTGCATCCCATGGGCGCGAGGCGATTTGCAAGCATCGTCATCAAGGTGCGATTGCGCGCTCCACCGCCCGAAACAATAAAATCCACGGCACGGCCCTTCATGCGCGGCGCGACAAAACGCTCATAACTGCGCGCGATGGTTTCCGCCGTGAGCGCGGTTGCGGTTGCCAGCGCATCTTCGCCGCGCGCGCTCAAGGCCCGGGCGGAGCGCAGGAATTCCGTT
Source organism: Occallatibacter sp. (assembly GCA_035504495.1). Classification (GTDB taxonomy): domain Bacteria; phylum Acidobacteriota; class Terriglobia; order Terriglobales; family Acidobacteriaceae; genus Telmatobacter. Next base: position 9,001 of record DATJRT010000017.1, on the reverse strand, counting down.
GCGTATTCGTGCCCGAACTGCTCACGGCCGGCCGTGCGCGGCGGCTTGCGGCGAAAATAGGGATTGCGGAGAGCTTGCCTGAGCAGCGGCTGGAGCACTGTGCCGCGAGCTGCGAGCGCACCATCTTGGTCGTACGCGCGGCTGAAGAGCTCCGAGGCGAGCCAGTCGATGATCATGTTGCCGGGACCGGTGTCGAAGGCGACCACTGCCTGCGGCTGCGCTCCGGAGGGGATGGCCGTAAGATTCGCAATGCCGCCGATGTTTTGCAGCACGCGGCCGCGCGTGGCGTGGGCGAAGAGCGCAAAGTCGAGCAGCGGCACCAGTGGCGCTCCCTGCCCGCCGGCCATCACATCGGCGGGACGAAAGTTCGAGACCACGGGCACACCGAGCCGCGAGGCAATCACCTGCGCTTCGCCCGCCTGCCAGGTGCAGGCAAATCGCCGCCCTGCGTAGGAGGCAGCAGCCGGCTGGTGATAGAGAGTTTGCCCGTGGCAGCCGATGAGGTCAGGTTTCAATTTATGTCTTGCGAAGGTCTTCTCGACGGCCTCTGCGTAAGCGACGCCCAGGCGCCAGTGCAGCCGCGCCAAGTCGGCCGTGGCCGTGGACGCGGCATTCATGGCCGCGAGAATGCGCGAGCGCAGCTCCTGCGGATAGGCGAAGTGCTCGTGCGCAACCAGATTGAGAGCAGGCTTTCCGCGCCGGAGCGCGATGCGCATCACGGCCACATCGATGCCGTCGGCGGAGGTGCCGCTCATGACCCCGGCGACGGTCATGGTTCGTAGCGGAGCCTTCAACTTCATGCCGAGCCCACCAGCGTGACCGGCGTGGCGGCCCTGGGCGTGTCGATACCCGGCGCGAGCCTGGCAATCTTTTCGCCGAAACGCAGCACGCGCGCCCGCAGCGCCTGGAATTGTTTTTCTGAAAGCGCGGGCGCAATGGGGGCTGCAAAAACCCGTGCTTTTCTCCGCTTTGTTTCCGCGGCGCGCACGAAGAGGATTTTTCGAAAAGCGGCCGAGCGCTCGCCTTCCGTGACCAGCGCCTCGTATGTCTCCAGGATCGGCTCCGGGTGGTGGCAAACTTCGACGAGATCCGAGCCTACGCGCACGGCGGCCACGGCTGCCTGCTGAATAGGCATGAACTTGAGCACTCCGCCCATCTCCAGGTCGTCAGAGAGGATGATGCCGCGGTAGCCGATGCGTTTGCGCAGAATGGTCTCGATCCAGAATTTGGATACGCTTGCCGGCTGCGTGGCGTCGGCGGTCAAAGGATAGGCCGCGTGATTGATCATCACGATGGGCATCTCGTCGCGCAGCGCGCGATAAGGCTCGAGATCCTCCTGCCACATATCCTGCCAGTTGCGGCGGATGGCTGGGGTTTCGAGGTGCGAGTCGCGCGTGCCGCCGCCGAGGCCGGGAAAATGCTTTCCGCAGCCGATCGCACCTTTCTCTTTCAGCCCGCGCAGGAATGCGCGCGCATACGCCACCACGTCCGCGGCCGCGGGCGCCGCGCAGCGCGTCTGCATCACATCGGCCGACTCCGGAAGCGCGAGGTCAACCATGGGCGCGAGCGCGGTGTTGAAGCCGAAGGCGCGCACCGCTTGCGCGATCAGCGCTCCGTGTTCGCGCGCGAGGTCGCCATTGCCCGATTTTTTTTGGGCGATTGCGACGGCCTGCGCGGAAGGGATGGGCGCAAGCGCCTCGCCAAGACGGTTGACGGTGCCGCCCTCCACGTCGACGAAGCGCGTGCTGTGCGCAGTGCAGAAGGCGGTGGCGTCGTCAAGCAGCGCCCGCGTTTGCCGCGCGTTGGCGATGTTTCTGCGGTAAAGAATGATGCCTGCGGGCCGGATGAGCCGTAGCCACGCGCGCTCCATCGCGCTTAATTCCTTGCCGGCGAGCCCCACCACCAGCAGGCCCCCCGCGGCCTGGCGCAAGCTGTTCGTCATCGTCTACGATCCCGATCCCTTCTTCAGTTCCTGCTGCAACTCTTCAATCAGATTGAGCGCCTGCAGCGGCGTGAGCTGGTTGACGTCCGTGGCTTCGATGCGGTCCACAATTTTTTGCGAGAGCGGCGTGAAGATGGTTAGCTGCAGAGGTTCGGCGCCCGCCTCTTCGCGCACGCTTTGTTTCTCCTGCTTTTCATGCTGGCGGAGCACATGCCGTGCGCGCTCGATCACCGCAAGCGGAAGCCCGGCCAGCCGCGCCACTTCAATGCCGTAGCTTTTGCTGGCCGCTCCGGGCTCTATGTGATGCAGAAAAACGATACTGCCCGCGGCCTCTTTCACGCCCACGCGCAGGTTGCGCACTCGCGGCAGTTTCTCCGCCAGCAGCGTGAGCTCGTGATAGTGGGTGGCGAAGAGCGTGCGCGCGCGCGTCTCCGCGTGCAGATATTCAACCGTGGCCCAGGCCAGCGAAAGGCCGTCGAATGTGGCCGTGCCGCGGCCCATCTCGTCGAGGAGGATGAGGGAGCGCGGCGTGGCGGTGTTCAGAATGGTTGCTGTCTCCGTCATTTCCACCATGAAGGTGGAGCGGCCGCGGGCCACGTTGTCACTGGCGCCGATGCGGGTGTAAATGCGGTCGACGAGGCCGAAGCGCATGGCGTCTGCGGGCACAAAGCTGCCCATCTGCGCCATCAGCACCAGCATGGCGGCCTGGCGCAGATATGTGCTTTTGCCGCCCATGTTGGGGCCGGTGATGAGCAGCAGGCTGGGGCCGGCAGGACTCGAATCTCCGTCGCTCGCGCTCAGGTAAAGATCGTTGGGAATGAATCGCCCTTCACGCGTCTCCTCCATCCATTGCTCGATGATCGGGTGCCGCGCCGCCTGCGCTTCAAGCACCGGCTCTTCGGCAAGGCGAGGCCGCACATAGCGGCGCGCCGCGGCGAGATGGGCGAAGCAGGCGAGCAGGTCCGACGCAGCCACCGCGGCCGAGGAGCGGCGAATGCGGCCTGCGCTCTCAAGCACAGATTGCCTCAGCTCGGCGAAGATGCGCTTTTCGATCTCGATGCAGCGGTCGTGCGCGGTGAGGATTTTGCGCTCGTACTCCTTGAGCTCCGGCGTGGTGAAACGTTCCGCGTTCACCAGGGTCTGCTTGCGCTCGTAGTCGGCTGGCGCGTGCGCGAGGTTGGCCTTGGTAATTTCAATGTAGTAACCGAAGACGCTATTGAAGCGGACTTTGAGCGAGGCGATGCCGGTGCGCTGCCGCTCGCGCTCCTCGATCGAGGCGATGGCCTGGCGTCCGGAGCTCGATGCACCGCGCAGATTGTCGAGCTCGGCGTCGACGCCGGGCGCGATGGCGCCGCCATCGGCCAGTGTGAGCGGCGGCTCGGCCACGAGCGTGCGCGCGATGCGGGCGGTCACGTCTTCGAGCGGATCGAGCTGCGCGGTGAGCGCGCGCCAGCGCGGCGCGGCCATGGCGGCGAGCGCCATGCGCAGCGCGGGCAGCCGCGCCAGGCTCGCGGCCAGGGCGCGCACCTCGCGCGGACCGGCCGAGTCAAGCGAAAGGCGCGCCAGCAGCCGTTCGAGATCGAAGATGCCGGCAAAGGCGCGGCGGATTTCCTCGCGGCGCATCAGGTCTCCGTGCGCCTCGGCAATCGCTTCGTAGCGCGCGTCGATCTCGGCCGCGTTCTGGAGCGGACGCAGGATGGTCGAGCGCAGCAGGCGCTTGCCCATCGGCGTGACGCAGGCGTCGAGGGTGCGGAAGAGCGTGGCCCGGTCGTCCTGCCCGGCAAAGAGAGGCTCGACTAGCTCGAGATTGCGTACCGTCACCTGGTCGAGCTCGAGGGCGGTCGAGTGCTCCTCAAATTTCAGGCTGTCGATGTGCAGGGCTTCGTTCTTCTGCGTGGAGCGCACGTAGTGCAGCACCGCGCCCGCGGCGATGGCCGCCGGCTCATGGCCGTTGAGGCCGAAGCCTTCGAGCGAGCGCACATTGAGCTGCCGCTCGACCAGGGGAACGGCATAGTCGCGCGTCCACACCCAGTCTTCCACGCGCGTGCGCGCCGGAATCTGTTCGAGGGCCGCGGGAATCTCCGAGCTCGTGGCCACGAGAACTTCGCTGGGCGCGGCCATCAGCAGCGCGTCGATGGCCTGCGCGCGCGATTGCTCGCGCGTGTCTGCGCGAAACTCCGCGGTGCGGAACTCGCCCGTGGAAACGTCGAGCAACGCAAGGCCGTACCCTGGCACGCCCTTCGCACCCGACTCGAACAGCGCGGCCAGAAAGTTATTCTGCTCCTGGCCCAGGCCCGTATCCATGGCCGTTCCCGGCGTGAGCACGCGCGTGACTTCGCGGCGCACAAGCTTCTTGGTGAGCCTGGGGTCCTCCATCTGATCGCAGAGCGCGATGCGGTAGCCTTTGCGCAGCAGCCGCGCCAGATAGCTTTCGACCGCGTGGAAGGGAACGCCGCACATGGGAATGTTGCGCTCGCGGTCGCGCGCGGTGAGCGTGAGCTCGAGCTCGCGGCTGGCTATGGCGGCGTCGTCGTAGAACAGCTCGTAGAAGTCGCCCATGCGGAAGAAAAGCAGGGCATCAGGATGCGCGCGCTTGGCCACGGCCCACTGGCGCATGAACGGGGTCCCCACGGACGGGTCTTTGTCCGTGGGGTGGATGAACGGGGTTCCCGCGGAAGGATCCTTGTCCGTGGGGTGGTTGAACGGGGTCAGATCCGGCGCGGGCTTCTCCGGCGCAGCAAGCGCTGGGGGAAGGGTGGCGTTCTCCTCGACCGGGAGCGCGGGCGCTGCGCCGGCTGGGGCCGCATCGACGTGGGTGTGAGGCGGAGTCACGCTGCCTTCCAGATTAACGCGAGCGGCTGCGCCCCGGGGTTGAAGCGGCGAGGCCCGAAACGGTAATGCAATGGAGACGAGGCCCGGCCCGGCGCGCGGGTTTACAATCGATGCGGCCTCCGGGGTGGGTCGAAGACTGTGCTCTATCCACGGAGCGCCGGACGCAAATTCCCCAGCGGAGGATCACTCAGATGAAACGAACGCTTTGGTTTGTTGGTTGTGCGCTGGTTTTCAGCGCGGCTGCATGGGCAGCTACGGCCACCCCGGCGGGATCGCCGTTTGATGGCACCTGGCGCACGGACATGGCGCAGACAAGACTCAGCCCCAAGCCCGTGAGCTTCTATCTCAGCGACGGGTGGTATCACTGCACCACGTGCGCGCCGTCTATCGATGTGCAAGCCGATGGACAGGAACATCCCGTCAGCGGCCAGTCGTACGACACTCTCAGCGTGACCGTCGTCGATCTGCACACGCTTTCGCTCGTCGCCAAGAAGGCGGGCAAAGTGGTGTACGAGCAAACCCGCACGGTTTCGGCCGACGGCAAGGTTCTAACCGTCAAAACCACGATTCACCCCATGGACAACAACGCGCCCGAGACCTTTGAAGCCACGGGCAAGCGCTCCGGGATTGCGCCCTCCGGCGTGCACGCAACCTCCGGCAACTGGATTGTGGAGAAAGAGAACGGCAGCGCCAATGCACTCACCACCACCTACAAGCTCAATGGCGACGAGCTCACCATGTCGGAGCCGGACGGAGCGACGTACACGGCCAAACTGGATGGCGGCGACTTTCCGGTGAAGGGTTCGTACGGCTTCGATACCGTATCCGTCAAGAAGATCGATGGGCACACGATCGAGGAGACGGACAAGCGCGACGGCACCGTGGTTGACATTGCGAAGATGACCGTGAACGGAAAGACGATGACCATCGTAGACACCGATCCGCGGACCGATCGCACGTCCACGTATATGGCGCACAAGGAGTAGCAGCGCCATGGGCCTTGCGGTGTGTGGTCCCGCTCCTCCGCACTTCGAAGGCAATTCTGTATAATCTCCGAAATTTCCAGGAGGAGATTCGGCATTGCCTTTGAAGGGCGGCGGATTGTCGAAAAACGGGATGCAGCGCGGCCTGCGCGCCCGCTTCGGTCTGTCGGCGGAGAGCCTGCGCACCTTGCGCGCGCTCAAGACGCCGCAGCACATTCAGCGCTTTATCGACGGGCTCACGTATCAGTATGCGGATACGGCGTGGTCGCCCGAGCGCGTGCTGCGCGAGCGCAAAGGGCACTGCCTGGAGGGCGCGCTGGTGGCCGCGGCTGCGTTGCGCGTCCACGGCCATGCTCCACTGCTCATGGATCTCGAAGCCGTGCGCGACGACGATCACGTGGTGGCGCTTTACCGCGAGCGCGGCCTGTGGGGCGGCATCGCCAAGTCTAACTTTGCCGGGCTGCGCTTTCGCACGCCCATCTACCGCACGCTGCGCGAGCTGGCACTGAGCTACTTCGATCACTACTACAACCTGCGCGGCGAGCGCACCCTGCGCGCTTACGCGGGGCCGGTGAACCTGACGCGGCTCGACCGACTGCACTGGATGACCGCCGAAGAAGACGTCTGGTGCGTGCCGGAGCTGCTCATCGCGGCGCGGCACTATCCGCTGTTTCCGCATCGGGTGGCGCGGGCGCTGCCGCGGCTGGACCGGCGCAGCTTTGAGGCGGGAATGCATGGCTGGGTGAAGCATTGAAGGGCAGGGAACAAGAGAACCAGGGAACAAAGGACAGGGATCAGGGAGGACGTTAGAGACGGGTCGAGGTGATTTGGATCACAGTATACTGATCCTGAACGCCTTAAGGTGTTTAGAGCATGGTTCTGCTGTGGCTCCGAGTGGCGGCGGTGTTGTATGCGGCGGCAGGCGTGGCCGTGTTTCCCGCCGTGCTGGGCGGGCGCGAGCGCTGGCGCAAGGCCTGCGTGCACCTGGGCGGCCTGGGGTTCTTCTTCCATTTTGTGAGCGTGGTGGAGATGCTGGTGCAGGCGCACCGCTTCATGCCGGCAGCGGTGCGCGAGATCGAATCGCTGCTGGGATTCGCGGTGGCGGCGCTGTTTTTCCTGGTGTGGTGGCTCTATGACGCCATCTCGCTGGGGATTTTTGCACTGCCGGCCACGTTTTTCCTGGTGCTGATTCCCTCGCTGGGCGCGGACCGCTATCACTTTCCCTCGGAGGGCGTGCGCACCAGCTGGCTGGTGGCGCACATTGTGGCGCTGATGCTGGCCTATGCCGCGCTCGCCTTCAGTTTGCTGGCGTCGATGCTCTATCTGATGGAGGAGCGGCGGATCAAAACCAAGACGCTGCCCAAGGCGGGAAAAAGTCCGCTGGACTGGCTGCCGCCGCTGGACACGCTGGAGCGCATTGCGCACGCTACGCTCGAGTTCGGCTTTCCCTGCATGACCATCGGTTTGCTGATCGGGGTAATGCTGGTGCAGGAGACCGACCTGGGCGCGAAGTATTTTCTCGATCCCAAGGTGATTGCCTCGTTTGTGAGCTGGGGATTTTACGTGCTGTTGCTGCTGGTGCGGCGCAGCGCGGGGCTGCGCGGGCGCAAAGCCGCGTATGTTTCCGGCGCCGTGCTGGTGGTGATGATGGCGGTATGGGCGGCGAACCTGTTCAGCCGCGTACACAGGTTCGGTCCGCTATGACGCTCACTCTCATCGGCGTGAACCACCGGACGGCGCCCATCGCGTTGCGCGAGCGCATTGCCATTGGCCGCGAAGAACTGCCGCAGGCGCTGCGCACGCTGGCGCGCATGCCGGGCGTGAGCGAGTGCCTGATTGTTTCCACCTGCAACCGGGTGGAATTGCTGGCAGCCGTGGAAGACGCGGGCGCGGCGCTCGACGGATTTTTCGCGGAGTTTTGCGGGATCCAATTAGACGAGCTGCGGCCGCACCTGGTCGCCTATCGCGACCGCGAGGCGGTTAGCCATCTGTTCCGCATGGCCGCGAGCCTGGACTCGATGGTGGTGGGCGAGCCGCAAATTCTGGGGCAGGTGAAGGAAGCCTATGCCGTGGCGCGCGCGACAGGCACGGTGGGGACCACGCTGGAGCATTTGCTGCAGAGCGCCTTTGCGGCGGCGAAGCGGGCGAGGTCGGAGACGGGGATCGGGTCCAATTCGGTGTCCGTCGCTTCAGTTGCGGTGGAGATGGCGCAAAAGATCTTCGGCTCGCTCCATGGGCGCACGGTGTTTCTGGTGGGCGCGGGCAAGATGAGCGAACTGGCGGCGCGGCACCTGGTGGAGCAGGGCGCGGGCGCCATTTTGGTGAGCAACCGGACGGAAGAGAGGGCGCGGGCGCTGGCCGGGCAGTTCCATGGCCGCGTGATCCGCTTCGAAGAACTTTACGAAGCGGCCAGCGAAGCCGACATCGTCCTCAGCTCGACCGGCGCGCCGGTGCCGATTTTCCGCAAAGAGCATGGGCAGGCCTTCCTGCACAAGCGCAGGAACCGGCCCATGTTTTTTATCGATATCGCCGTGCCGCGCGACGTGGACCCGGAGATGAACAGGCTCGACGGGATCTTTGTCTACGACATCGACGACCTGCAGCAGATGGCTGCGGCGCACATGGAGGAACGGGGGCGCGCGGCGGTGGAAGCGGAGGCGCTGATTGCCGCGGAGGTGGAGCGGTTCCGGGAGCGGCAGCGCGCGGTGAACGTGGCGCCGGCGATTGTGGAGCTGCAGCGCAGGGGCGAGGAGATGCGGCAGGCAGAGATGGCGCGGCACAACACGCGCCTGAACGGGCTGAGCGCCGAGCAGGCAGCCGCGGTGGAGGCGCTGACGCGCGGCCTGGTGAACAAGTTTCTGCATCCGCCAATGCAGGCGCTGAAACAAGCGGCGCGCGAGGGGGATTCGGCGCGGCTGGATGTTTTGTGCGCGGAGTGGCAGGTAGCGGCGGCCGCCGCCGAGGAAGAGCCAGCCGAGAAAACAGCGCATGAGCCGGCGCCGGCGGAGACGGTGAGCGAAACGGAACGTCGATTGGAGGCGCGGCGATGAAGCTGCGCATTGGCAGCCGCGGCTCGCAACTGGCGATCTGGCAGGCGAATCACGTGGCCGGCCTGCTGCGCGAGCAGGGGCACGCGGTCGAAATCGAGATCGTCAAGACCACAGGCGACCGCGCGCAGGATGTGGCCTTTGCCGCGGTGGGCGCGAAGGGCATGTTCACCAAGGAAATTGAAGAAGCGCTCGCC
>DATJRT010000016.1:0-4190 GCA_035504495.1 Occallatibacter sp. | reverse complement strand
CCGGCTTGCCCCAATTGGGATTGCCACGACGCTTTGCCATTAAGAATTGTCCTCTGCAATGAGATTGACGTAGGTAGAATCCGGCGGCCCCATTGCATAGGACGCCGGAAGGTCAAAAACCTTTATTATTCTACGGATTTTCTCTATGGAAATCAAGAGCAAAGTGGCTGCTGCCGCGGCCAACCAGAATCGATAACCAATTCGTAATCAGGCATTTACCATTTTGAATAGGGCAGGTATCGGGGTCCGGTACTCCCGTCAGTCTCCCATCGCAGCCAAAAACTCTTCTGCCGTCGCTACCGTCGCCCGCCGCGCGAGCACCTTATCGAGCAAACAGGTATGTACGGCAGCATCCTGATCCACGCAGCAGTCGCTCAGCACGATCAGCCGGTAATCGGCGTCGCTGGCCTCGAGGGCCGTGGACAACACCACGCCGCTGGTCGCGATCCCGAACAGGACCAGCGTGTCGATCTCCCGTGCCCGCAGGATCATGTCCAGATCCGTACCCAGGAAAGCGCTCACCCGGTGCTTCGTGATCACGATGTCGTTGGCCTCCGGCCCGAGCGCCGGGTGAATTTCACCCTCGGCTCCCGTAAAAAGCTGCCGATGTCGCTCGGAATTCCTGAGGGCGCTGAAGAGGGGGTTGCGCGCGCTGATTTCCGGCAGCCCGGGACGGAAGCCCACGCGGATATGGATGACCGTTACGCCCCGGTCACGCGCGCCTTTCAGCACGCCGGCCGCACGCTCCACCATTTCCGGCTGGTTCCCCGCGTAGATGCCAACGATGCCGTTCTGCATATCCATGCTAAGAACGGCAGTACGAGCGGGAATCACCGGCAAATCGATGGACATAACTTCCAGTCTCTCAATCAAATAGAAGAGGTAATACAACCTTTCCGTTGAACTATTCCTCGTCGTGTGAGGAAATCAATTAAGTGCTTTTTATTTATCCAGTGAGAATTGCCATTGAATAATTTTCTTTAACTGATCGTATGGAACTGCAAGCATTGGAACGGCCCTGCCATCAATGAAGAGCATCGGCGTCTGGTCCACATTCAGATCCATCCCCAGTTGCATCGACTTCTGCACGGCGGCCTTCCCCTCCGGCGAGGTGGCGCATGCAGCGATCTTGTCCGGATCCAGTCCAGCCGCCGTAACGGAATTGCGCAGCGCCTGCTCCGCTCCCTGCCCCGCGAGATCGTTCTGGCCGGCAAAGACCGAGTCGGCATACTTGAAAAACGCGTCGTTGCCGCCCTGCTGGAAGACGCACGCGCCCCAGGCCGCCGCCGTGAACGCCTCCGGATGGATGCTCACCAGGGGAAACGCCTCAAAGACGTAGTGCGCCTCGGGGAAATCCGTCAGAAGCTTCTCGACGATCGGCTCTGCTTCCTTACAGTGCGGGCACTGAAAATCGGCAAACTCCACCAGCTCAAACTGCTTGCCCGCGGCGCCGCGCGAGGGCCCGTCAGCCCGCTGCTGCAGGATGCGGTAGTTGTTTTCATAGGGACGCGCGCCGAAATCGAGGACGGAATCCTGCGAAATCAGGTGCTTACCGTCCGGCGTTACGAAAAAGGTAAGGTTCGCCACCTGCTGGGGATTCTGTTTTTCCGCCAGAAGTACCTGCACCTTGCTCACCCCCGGCGCATTCGTCTTCTGGATAGCAAACACTTCCCACACGCGGTTCTCGTCGTAGCCCCACGATGTCTTGAGGAACGCCTCCACATCAGCCTTCGTTGGTGCCGCAGCTGTAAAGTTGGCTGGATCGACGGGCGGGAATTTCGGCTCCGTCGAAGCGGCAGAAGGAGCGCTCGGAACGGCCTGGGGCGTGGGCGCTGAGGGCGGCTCCGACTGAGCCAGGCAAATCGGAGCGCAGAGAACCGAAAGCGTCAGTGCGCTAAGGAACAATCTTCTTTGCATACCATCCTTTCAGGGAGAAAACCTAAAGTGATACCTCAATAATCTTCCTCAAGCCTTCCCTGAGGAAATTACTTAAACCTCTACTTTAACTGCGATGGGGAATCTCCTTCCCATACCGAAGGCTTTGGGCGTGACCTTCAACACAGGTGCGGCCTGCTGGCGCTTGTATTCGCTGCGCTCCACCATCCGCACCGCAGCGCGGACGATTTCGACATCAACGCCGCGCTCCGACGCGATGATTTCCGGGGTCTCATACCGCTCCACATAAGCTTCAAGAATTGGATCAAGAAGCTCGTACGGCAATAACGAATCGGTGTCCTTCTGCCCCGGGCGCAGTTCAGCCGAGGGCGCCTTTTCCAGAATCGCCTGTGGAATCACTTCCCGTTTCTCGTTCAGCTTCCTGCACAGAGCATAGACCCGCGTCTTGTAGACGTCGCCGATCACCGCCAGAGCCCCCACCATGTCGCCGTAGAGAGTGCAGTACCCGGTCGCCATCTCGCTCTTGTTGCCGGTGGTCAAGACTAAGGCATTGAATTTATTGGAGAAAGCCATCAGCAAGGCTCCCCGGATACGCGACTGGAGGTTCTCTTCTGTAATGTCGGGCTGAGTGCCGGCGAAGATCGGGGCCAGCGCGTCGTTGAACCCGGAGAAGATCTCGTTGATCGAGATCACCTCATAGCGGATGCCGAGGTTGGCGGCCAGCCGCCGGCTGTCGTCAATCGACCCGGGCGAGGAGTAGGGGCTGGGCATCCCCAGGGTGATCACATTCTCCGGTCCAAGGGCCCGAACGGCGATGGCCGCGACAAGCGCCGAGTCGATGCCGCCGCTCAGCGCAATCACCACCTTCGAGAATCCGCACTTGCGGACGTAGTCGCGGGTGCCAAGAGCAAGCGCCTCCAGCATGGCCTCGTCTTCGTCCCCTGGCTGATCACGAACATCGCCTCTTATGCCTTTACAATCTGCGGATAACTCCGCAAATATTAAGTCTTCCTCGAAGCTTTTCGCCTGCGCTGCAACCTCTCCGTCGGGACCCAGAACCAGGCTCGATCCGTCGAAAACCAGGCTGTCGTTGCCCCCAATCTGGTTCACCATAACCACGGGAACATGGTGCCGCCGGGCAATGGCAGCCAGCATCTCCCGGCGCAGCTCCCTTTTGTTATGCCACCACGGCGAGGCCGAAATGTTCAGGATGAACGTGGCATGCTGCTTCATCAGCTCCTCGACCGGGTCGACCGTGTAGAGGCGGTTCTCCCAGAAGCTCTTGTCGTTCCAGGCATCCTCGCAGATGGTGAGGGCGATGGGCTGGCCGTCGAGGTGCAGCAGCCGCTGCCGTGGGGCAGGAGCAAAGTAGCGCTGCTCGTCGAAGACGTCGTAGTAAGGCAGCAGCATCTTCGACTGGACAAACTCGATGTGGCCATGGCGGACGAGCGCGGCCGAGTTACTAACGTGCTTCCCTGCCCCATGCTCGGCCGGAGTCACGTAGCCGGCGATCACCGCGATATTGTCGCGCGCCGTGGCGCGAGCGATCTCGCCGAGAGCCTCGCCGCAGCGGGCCACGAAGGCTGGCTTTTCCAGCAGATCGGCTGGAGGGTAGCCGCAGATGGCCAGCTCCGGAAAGACCACCAGCTGCGCCCCGCCCTGCTGGGCACGATGGGTGAAGTCGATAATCTTAGCCGTGTTACCCCGAAAATCGCCGACAGTGGGATCGATCTGGGCGAGCGCGATCTTCACAAGTTTAGTGTAGCAACGATGGGCGAAGGCACTTCCGTTGACCGGCACGCAAAGGCCGCCGTACCATCGCTCCACCTTATTTTGGATACCCTGGGGAGGATGCCGATGCGCGCTTCGACCGTGATCTTTGCGCTCCTGTCGCTGGCCAGTTTGCCGGTCGGCCTTTCCGCGGGCACAGGGCTCGCCCAGCAGTCCCAGGCCCCGCCGCGCCCCGTGATGCCAGCGCAGGACGGAGGCGTACGCGAAGTGCTGGAGAGCATCGTCGTCCCGCCCATCCCCAACGCACCGTTTTCCGCTACGTTGGCGACCGAGTGGGCGCGCTCCACGGCGGGCGGCGCCACGATCACCTTCGTCAATCAGCGGCACATTGCGCGCGATGCCAGCGGACGCATTTATGAGGAGCGCTGGGCTCTGGTGCCGAAGGGCAGCGATACGAAATCCAGGATTCAGTGGATCCAGATCGCCGACCCCAGCCGGCACACCCTTTTCAACTGCAATATGCTTGCGCTGGTCTGCGATCTGCTCGTGTACGATCCCGCTCC
>DATJRT010000015.1:0-16903 GCA_035504495.1 Occallatibacter sp. | reverse complement strand
AGTATTCTTAAGACCTTGCGCGGTGTTGCGCCTGGGGTCTGTGTGGATGCATACCGGACCCGCCGGTGGATTCTCTTCGAGGGTCTGCCTGCAACAGGCCACCGGCTGCTGGACGCAAGAGGTCCAGCGAAGCCAGAGCCCGAAACCGGGCTAGCTCCCTGCAATCCTCACCCGAACAGGTTTGTTTGGCAGTGGGTAGAACCTGAGGCCCGTGCTTTGCGCGTGCCGGGTGTGCTTTGCGCGGGAAATGCGCAGGAGCGCGAAAGTTTGGATTTTTTAAAGCCGGCAGGCAGGCGGAATGCGCCGTTGGCCGGTACTTGAGGGAAGAAGAGATGTCGACCTTTGTTCCGAGCGGCAAGGAGATGAGCCGCAAGTGGTATTTGATCGACGCGTCGGGCGAGACGCTGGGCCGGCTGGCCACCCAGGCTGCCAGCGTGCTGAGCGGCAAGCTGAACCCGCAATACGTGCCCTATCTCGACACCGGCGACCACGTGATCGTCATCAATGCAGAGAAAGTGCGCCTGACGGGACTCAAAGCGCAGAAGAAGGTTTACCGGCGCTACACCGGATTCCCCGGCGGACTGCGCGAGGAGTCGTTTACGCGTCTGCTCAACCGCCGGCCGGAAAAGGTCCTTGAGGAAGCGATCAAGGGCATGCTGCCCAAGACCAAGCTGGGACGCGCAATGGGCACCAAGCTCAAAGTCTACCGCGGCGACAAGCATCCCCACCAGGCGCAGCAGCCGGTGGAATTGAAGATTGCATAAGTGCAGCTACTAGCTGCCAGCCGTTAGCTCTTGGTTTTTTCTTGCGGGAGCGGTCGGCTGCGGAGAAGTACGAATCAAGGGTTCGGCAGGGAAGAGCTAAAAGCTAATAGCTAAAGGCTAGTAGCTGGAGGCTGGAAGCTAGGAGCTAAGAGGAATGGCAGATCTGGTTCAGTATTACGGCACGGGACGGCGCAAGGCGGCCATCGCGCGCGTGTTTCTGCGGCCCGGCAGCGGCGAGTGGAAGGTGAACGGCAAGGCGTTCGACGCCTATTTTGTCACCGAGCAGCAGCGGGTTTCGGCCAAGCGCACGCTGGTTGTGGCCGATCTGGCCGCGAGCTTCGACGTGGTCACCACGGTGAGCGGCGGCGGCGTGGCCGCGCAGGCCGATGCGGTGAAGATGGGCGTGGCCCGCGCCTTGATCGAATTCAATCCGGAACTGCGCAAGACGCTCAAGGGCGAAGGGCTGCTTACGCGCGACGCGCGCGTCAAGGAGCGCAAGAAGTACGGGCAGAAGGGTGCCCGCAAGAGGTTCCAGTTCAGCAAGCGCTAACGCGTTTCGCAAGTGGTCAGTGAACAGTGGTCAGTGGTCAGGGCTTATGCGGTTTTGGCACCGGCAAACTGATCACTGATCACTAGCTTTTCAATCTCCCCGCAAGGGGCATCAATTCCGGCCAGAGAATCCGCCGGAATGCAGTCCACCAAGGAGGACCATTGGCCACCATCACCATGAAGGAGCTGCTCGAAGCGGGTGTTCACTTCGGGCATCAGACCAAGCGCTGGAATCCCAAGATGAAGGAGTACATCTTCGGCGAGCGCAACGGGATCTACATCATCGATCTGCAGAAGACGCTCAAGCTGTTCAAGGACGCGTCGAAGTTCGTGACCGAGCTGTGCGGGCAGGGCAAGACGATTCTCTTTGTCGGCACCAAGCGCCAGGCGCAGGACGCGGTTGCCGAGGAGGCGACCCGCGCGGGCATGCCCTATATCAACCAGCGCTGGCTGGGCGGCCTGCTCACCAACTGGGTGACGGTGCAGAAGTCGGTGAAGCGCCTTCAGGAGCTGGATGAGATGGCCGTGGACGGCCGCTACGAGCTGCTGACCAAGAAGGAAGTGATACGCCTCGAGCGGGAGCGCAAGCACCTCCAGGCAAATTTAGCCGGCATCAAGAGCATGAAGCGGCTGCCCGACGCGCTCTTCATCGTGGACTCGAACAACGAGGCGATTGCGGTGAAGGAAGCGCGCAAGCTGGGCATTCCCGTGGTCGCCGTGGTGGATACCAACTGTGATCCCACGGTGGTCGATTACGTAATTCCCGGCAACGACGACGCGCTGCGCGCCATCCGCCTGTTTACTTCGAAGATTGCCGACTCGGCCGCCGAAGGCGTCAACCTGGTGGGCGACAAGGCCTTTGTGGAGGAGGCGCCCGAACCGGTGCCTGTGAGCGCGGAAGTTGCGGCGGAAGAAGTTGCGCCTGTGGACGACGAGGGCTTTGAAGCGGCTTTGGGCGGAGGCGTGCGCAAGGCGCCGGCGGTGGTTGCGGCCCTGGACGACGACGCTGCCGAAAGCGTGCTGTAACTCGAACGTGCGCGCATGCGCACGGGAAGACAAGCGTGGCCGCCGGGGCGTTTGCCACGCTTTTCTTTTGCCGCCCTGTTTGCGGCGCAGATTTTGGACCGGCAAACCCGATGAGGCTGAATGTGAGCCGGGGAATGAGAGATGACGACAGTGAGTGAAAAGATTGACGCCAGATTGGTGAAGGACCTGCGCGAGAAGTCGGGCGCGCCCATGGGCGACTGCCTGAAAGCGCTGCAGGAAGCCAAGGGCGACCTCGAAGAGGCTTTCGTGGTGTTGCGCAAGCGCGGCATGGCCTCCGCGCAGAAGAAGGCTGCGCGCACCACCAATGAAGGCCTGGTGGGCACCTACATCCACGCGGGCGGCAAGATCGGCGTGCTGGTGGAGCTGAACTGCGAGAGCGACTTCGTTGCCCGGACGGCGGATTTCCAGGAGCTGCTCAAGGAGATCGCCATGCACATCGCGGCCAGCGATCCGCGCTACGTCAAGCGCGAGGACGTGACCGCTGCCGATCTCGAGCGCGAGAAGGAGATCTATCGCGCCCAGGCTGCGTCCACGGGCAAGCCGGAAAAGGTGATTGCGCAGATCGTCGAGGGCAAGATGGCCAAGTTCTATGAGGAGGTCTGCCTGCTCGACCAGCCGTTCATCAAGGACCAGGCGGTGACCATCAAGGAGCTGATCGCGCAGAAAGTGGCCAAGCTGGGCGAAAACATCACCGTGCGCCGTTTTGCCCGCTTCAAGGTGGGTGCGCCGGACTGGACGGTGGCGCAGACCAGGGCCACGGAAGCCGGCGGCGAGTAAAGCCGGTCAACGCATCAGGCAGAAGGGCAGCCCGTTTCGGAGCTGCCCTTTTGCATAGACGAGTAGACTTCAGGCGCCGGCGCCCGCTTATCTAGGGCATATAGTAGCGGAACGACGTAAAGAACGTGTTCAGGTTGCCGTGAGCGCCGCCGTCTGGGTTCAGCGGTCCGCCCAAACCCGACCAGAGGTCGCGCTCAAACCAGCTATATTGAAGGCCGAAGCGAAGGCGTCCCTTGGGGCCGGCGTAGATGTTATACCAGTCGCCCGCGGTGAACTCCTGTACGTCCTTGGTGTTGGCGGCGCAGGTCCCCGTCCCGGCATAAGTGGTGGTGCCTGCGGATGCGGTGGCTTGGGTATTGCATCCTGACATCCCGGGGCTGTTGGTGAAGTTACCCGGAACGCCATAGCCCTCGGCGGTCGTGCCCGTGCCTGTCAGCCAGTATTCGCGGTAAACGTAGTCGCCGCCGTAGTTGAAGTAGAGCATCAGCCGCCTGGTGGGGCTCGCCTCCAGAGTGCTGAGTGCGGAGAAGGCGCGCAGCGGAGCCACCGAGCCGTCCGCACGGACGGTCACGTCGGCGATCGTCGTCGAGCCGTAGCGGCCCATGCCCTCGCCGTACAGGCCCTTGAGGCCGATGGTGATTTTCTTGCCGGCCAGCGGTGCGCGGAAGCCGCCGCCGATGCCTGCGCCTTCGACCGTGTTGTTATACGCGCTGCCCGTGGTGGGAAAGATGCGGTCGCGGAAGAAGCGGTCGATGTTGAGGACTTCCCAGTGGCCCCAGCCCGGTTCGAAAGCGGCCTTGAGCACGAAGTCCGGCGCCGGATTGGAGGAATAGTTGTTTTCCAAGTCGTAAAGGCCGCCGCCGTCGCCCGCCACTCCGAAGGTGTAGTTGGTGGGCAGCGCGCTGCCCGCCGGATTCAGCATTTCTGCGTTTTCGGCAGAAGCGCCCAGGAAGACTTTCTTGCCCAGGTCCTTCGAAACGCGGAAGCTGTATTGCCGCGTCCACACAAAGCCGGCTTCGTACTGGGGGTCGATGGTGGCCGGCAGAATCTCAGTGCCACGGGTCAGGCCTTGCGTGGTCTCTGTCGCCAGTGACCACCCCTGGCCGCCGGAGAAGTCCCAGCCGCTCGCGGTCTTGGCGTCGGCCCACAATTGCCGCTGGCGCATGGTGTAGCTGTTGGACTGGTTATTGTTCGACGTGACCCCGGCCGAAAGCCAGTCAGCCTCGTAATAGCCGCTCATGGTCATGCTGTCGAGCTTGCCCACCGCCTTAAGGGCCACGCGCGACTGACGGCCGGAACCCTGCCACTCGCTGATCTGCGCCGCCTGGGCAGCATTCAGCGGAATGCTGGAGAAGTGGGTATTCAGGCCGTCGCCCATGGCCGAAGAGCGCCACACGGTTTCACCCGCCAGGAACGAGCCGGCAGGCGAGAGCGTGATGCCCTTGTAGTGGATCGCATCCGGACTCTCGATCGCCTTTTTGATGGACGTGGTTTCCTCGGTGAGCGAAGAGACCACCGCCGCATTCGCGGACTTCATGTCGTTCACCGTGCTCTGCAGAGTGGTCACGGCCGTCTGGTTCTCGCCCAGCGCCTGCTGCTCGGCCTCTGCCGCGGCCTGCGCCTTGGCGGCTGCCGCCTGCGCGTCGGCCGCTGCCTGTTGCGCCTGCTGCAACTGCGCATCCTTGTTGGCCAGGTCGCTCTTGAGCGCGTCAATCTGGCTCTGCATCTGCCGGCGCAGGGCATCGATCTCATCTTGCACGGAAGGCGGCGGTGGCTCGGCTTCCCTCCTGTGCTTATGTACGGGCGGGGCGTCCTGGGCGTGGACTACGGAAACAAGCAGACTGGCCGCGAGCGTTGCCGCCGCAGCCCCATTGAATCTGAATTTCATCGGGCCTCTCTTTCCTCTCAGGTCAGTTTGTTTGCGCCAAACCAATTGGCTGCGGTCGGTTCGAGCGTTCGCGTCCGTCGCCCGGCCAGGCTTGCTCCGCTTGGCCTTTCCGCGGCTCCGGCCGGCAGGGTCTCCGTTCATGCGATCGCGCTGGCTTGCCGATCGAACACCGTGAGCACTCATCCATGTTGAGAACAGGGTTGAAAGCAACAAAAATGGAATGCGGAAAAATACTGTAGCCCTTGAGACTTCCAACGTGAAAGCAAAGGGGGATGCTTGCAGTTGGTCAAGCTTGCCTTGCCGCTTCCGAATCCAAGACTCGCAGAGCAAGATTAAGATTTGACGAATTCACCCATTTTTCACAATGCAACTGCGCACGCGAGGACGCATGCGCGCGAAGGGAAAATTCATATTGCTTTAACAGGGATTTCGTTCCCGCGCCCTTTGCGCCGCAGGATGTCTTGTGCGGGAAGTCGAATCAGCGCCGCGCCGGTTCTTCGCCCGCGCTCAGCAGATTCGCCAGCAGGCGGTACGCGCCCGGCACCAGCTCGGGAAGCTGGCGATAGAGAGCGTAGGCCACGTAGATGTACGTTCCCTTGCCGGGATGGGCGACCAGCAAGCCGCCGCGCTGCGGATCCTGGCCCGGATCGGCGGTTTCGGTGAGCGCGGTGTAGCCGGGATCCCAGCTGTCGAGAAAAGAGTGCCCACGCTCCTCGAACCATCCGTCGAAGTCGGCTTCCGTGATTTTGTTCGGCCAGCAGAGCAGCGGGCTTGCAGGGTCGAGGAGCTTCACCGGCGCCTGCTCATCCACCACGCGCTCGGGAATGCGCCCCATGGAAAGCGGCAGCGGGGCGGGAAAATTGCCGCTCTGGTATTCGACCACCAGCGTGCCGCCCTGTTTGACGAACTGCTCGAGCCGCGGCTGGGCCTGGGCCAGCGCGGCACGGTCGGAGTAGGCGCGGATGCCCACGACGAGCACGTTCCACTGGGAGAGATCGCCAAATGCGAGCTCTTCGTCGGAGAGAAGATGCGGCTCCACGCCGAGGGCCGCGATCGCTTCCGGCACCGTGTCTCCGGTTCCCATGATGTAGCCGATGCGCAGGCCGGGCGCGAGCTTCACCTCGATCTTGCGCGTGCGCAGCGTGGCCGGCTTGTACTGGTTATAGGGGCGCAGGCCGGGATAGCTCACGTTATGCCAGCCGACTGAATAGTCGTGCCCGCCGGCGTGCGCGACGGCGCGGATGGTATAGGCGCCGGGACCTACATTGGGCGCGGTGACGGAAAAGGCGAGCGGCATGGAATCACCCGCGCTCGTGATATGGAATGAGCGCTCGGCAGGATCGGAGCGCCAGCCCTGCGGTAACTCCAGGGTGACCGTTCCTTCGGCCGCCTCCTCCGCGTGCAGGGTGACGTTGACCGGCAGCGCTGAGCCCTGCCCCGCGGGCGAAGACCCGCCCGTGGGTGCCCCGAAGCCATCGAGAGGCAGAATGCGCGCTTCCGGCTCGATGCTCACCCCGATCCTGGGCGTGATCACCAGCGGTTGGTAGACGCCGCCCACTCCGGTGACGCGCTCGAGCGTCTGCACCACTTTGCCCAGGCGGATGGGCACGCCATCGAACTCGAACTCAACCCAGGCGGAAAGCGGATACGGCGCGAACGACCGCTCCCGCCACGCCTCGTTGGCGATGTCGTAATAAGGCTGCTCGGTAGTGGGCCGCGTGAAAAACGGCTGCGTGGGCTCGGCGTCTTCAGGAACGCGGAGATGGAAGACGGAGTCGGTCACGCCCCCCGTTGCCTGCGCGGGCGAGGGCTCGCCCTCCGTCCAGCGCTCGTTTTGCGCGGATTCGCCCGTCTCGGTCTCAAACCAGGTCTTCAAAAAATGGGCGTCCCCGGTAGCCGAGTACGCATGCACGCGTACTTCGAACTCTTCGCCCGGCGCAACGCTGCGCAGCGTCTCGTCCGCGGTTCCGCCGCGCCCGGAGCCGCCAGGCTGGCCGCTGCCCGCGTGGGTGGTAAAGGCAATCATGTCGAGGCCGAGCAGGTCGGCAAACGCGCGCTGAAACTGGTCAATCTTCGCGCCCAGCTCGAATGCCAGGCCGGCCTTTGCTTCGGCGTCGAGATCGCTGGCCTCAACGCGGGCGTAGAGATCGAGGGTCTCGCGATAGATGGGCACGAGGCGGCGTGCGCCATTTTCGTCGGGCTCGTTCCGGCAGTCGCGCTCGAACCCGTCAAGACTCGCTTCGATCGCATGGAGGCCGTTGCTCAGCCACGCAGGCGGCGTGCCCGGCGCAAGATGAGCGAGACCTTCGAGGCTGGTGTCGATCTCGACTTTGCGATTGTGGAAGAGGCTCGCGTCTTCTGCGTTGGAGCCTGCATGAGCCTGCGCCGCCGGCACAGCCGCCCACAGGTGATAGTCGCTGGAGTCCGGCTCGGGAAGCGCCGGGCTGGCGCCGCCGTATTGCGACTTCTGCATCCCCCAGCCCTCGCGCGCAATCTGCACGTAGGTGCGGCCCAGCACCGCGTCCCAGGTTCCCACAGGCATCGATGCGTCGGCCGGGAGATCGCCTGTGGTCCACTCCCCTGTGACGTAGTTGTGAAACTTCGCCGGCGCCCATTTGCCCGTGGCGTAGTCGAAGATGCCCTTGTCCGTGATGGGCGCGAACGGCAGGCGCGAATAGACCGCCAGCGGCTGCCAGGGCTCGAGCCCGTTCTTCAGCTGCTCGGGGAAAACCCTCGGGTCGCCCGCAACCTTGAACGCCTCCTGCGCGATTTCGCCCGAGACCTGATGCTGGCCGTGGCCATCGGAGACGCCGCCGACAAACGTGGAAACGATCACCTGCGGCCGCACCATGCGCACGGCCAGCACGGCATCGTAGAGCACGCGCTCGTGGCCCCACTTCTCGAACGACTCCTGCTGCGTCTTGGAGAAACCGAAATCCGCTTCCGTGCCCCAGAGCTGCCTGGCGCCGTAGTATTCGTCGGCCTTGAGCAGCTCGCTGGTGCGGATCAATCCCAGGCCGTCGTACTCCTCGGCCGACATGGCGTTCTGGCCGCCTTCACCGCGTGTAAGCGTGAGCAGCGTAACCCGCACGCCCAGGCCGCGCGAAAGGTACGTCATCAGCGAGCCGTCTTCGTCGTCGGGATGCGCAACGATTGCCAGCACGCTGGCCGTGGTGCCTAGCCGCTTGAGCGTCTGCTCAAGATCGGCCTGGCCGCGGTCTTCCGGCAGCGGCAGGGCTTCGGCCTGCGGCTCGGGCAGGGGAAGCCGGGCAAGCTCGCTCTCCGGCGAGGGTTGCGCGTTCTCCTGCGCGGCGAGCCGCGGCGCGCCGGAAGAGACGAGGGCCGCAAGGGCCGCGCAGGCGATGGATGCGTGCAGTCGAATGGGCAGGGCCATGCTGGCGAAACCAGGTTCTCAAGCCAGTGTACAATCCGTTGAGCGTATTCGCCTGATGGCCCCGTCTCCGCCCACTTCCGCCAGCAGCGAACCTCTCGCCCGGCGCATCGGCCTGCGCTCGGCGGTGCTGTTCAACCTGCTGGAGATGATCGGCGTGGGCCCCTTCATCACCATGCCGCTGGTAATCGCCGCGGCGGGCTTCCGGCTCTCCGTGGGTGCGTGGGTGCTGGGCGCGGCCATCGCCGTGGCCGACGGGCTGGTGTGGGCCGAGCTGGGCGCGGCCTTTCCCCGCGCCGGCGGATCCTACGCCTATCTGCGCGAGATCTACGGGCCGCGCGGAGCCGGTAACTGGCTCAGCTTTCTCTTTGTGTGGCAGGTGGGTTTCACCGCGCCGCTCTCCATTGCCTCGGGCTGCATCGGTCTTTCCGGCTTCCTTGCCGTCTTCTGGCCCGGCCTGGACGGCGCGCCGGTGGCCGCATGGCCCGCGCTGCACTACGCGAACTTCGCCGCGGCAGGCGCCTGCCTGCTGGTGACCGCTCTCCTTTACCGCAACTTGAGTTCTATTACACGCCTGGCGTGGGTGCTGTTCGCCGGCGTGATGGCCGCCCTGGCCGGCGTGATCGTCTCCGGCTTCGCGCACGCGGCCGCGACCGGAGGCTGGCGCCTGCCCGCGGCGCCACCGCTCGGCTTTATCGCGGCACGGAACGGGCTGGCCGCGGCCACGCTGCTGGCCACTTACTGCTATTGGGGCTATTACAACATCAGCTTCCTGGGCGGCGAGGTGCGCCGGCCGGAGAAGACCATTCCCCGCGCAATCCTGATCTCCGTGCTGCTGGTGGCGGCGTTTTACGTCACCATGAACCTGGCCGTTCTGCCTTCCTTGCGCAGTGCCGCAGCCCACACGGCTGAAAGCGCGGTGCTGCGCGTGCAGCTCGTCGCCGTCATCGCGCGATCGGCCTTCGGGCAATGGGCCGGATACACGATCGCCGCGTTGATCGTGTGGACCGCGTTTGCCTCGGTGTTCTCCCTGCTGCTGGGTTACTCGCGCGTGCCCTACGCCGCCGCGCGCGACGGCAACTACTTCCGCTTTCTCGCCGCCATACATCCGAAGCACGGCATTCCCCACCGCTCGCTGGTGGCGCTCGGCGCGGCGGGCTGCGTGTTCTGCTTTTTCCCTCTCCAGCAGGTCATCACCCTGCTGGTAATTACACGCATCCTGCTGCAGTTTTTCCTGCAACAGGCGGGCGTGATCCTGTTGCGCGTGCAGCGGCCGGAGCTCGAGCGGCCGTTTCGCATGCCGCTTTATCCCCTGCCGCCGCTCGCGGCCATGGCAGGGTTCCTTTTTCTTCTGGTCTATCGCCAGCACGCGCTGTGGGGCCTGGCGGTCGCGGCGGGCATTGCAGCCGCGGGCACGGCGATCTACCTTGCCCGTGCGTGGCGGCTGAAAGAGTGGCCCTTTGCGGAGCCTGCGCAACTGGTTTGAGGCCAGGGCCGAACTCCCCTCGCGCCCATCCGCGCGCCTCCCCAGGTTTTCTTCCCGCGCAAACAATCCGGGGCGCACGGCTGTAACTTCGCTCCCCTGGCGGGTGTCTAATAATTGCAGCCGTCGAATTGCAGCTTTCGGGGCGCGAGGTCCCACCATGCTGATCGGCAAGCCACCTGACATTCCGTCTTCCCAAATCACGCCCCGCAGCGCCTATCGCGAGTTCCTGAACCGCCGGCGCTTTTTGCGCGGCGCCGTGGCCGCGGGCGCGGCTGCGCTGGCCGTGGACCGCGTGGCCGGGATGTTTTATCCGCGCACGGCGGCCTTTGCCGATGAGACGAAGCTCAACACAGTGCCGAGCCCGCTGACCACGACCGGCGAGCAGCTCACCAGCTTTGAGGACATTACCCACTACAACAATTTTTACGAGTTCGGCGTGGAGAAGGACGATCCGGCGAAGAACGCCGGCGGGCTGCCCACGCGCCCGTGGTCGGTGAAGGTGGAAGGCAAGGTGGCCAAGCCGCTCACCTTTGACATCGACGACTTGCTCAAGCTGCGTCCGCTCGAGGACCGGGTGTACCGGCACCGCTGCGTGGAAGCGTGGAGCATGGTGATTCCCTGGGTGGGCTATTCGTTCTCCGAGTTCATCAAGCAGTGCAACCCGCTGCCCAGCGCGAAATATGTGCAGTTCCTCTCCTACTTCAACCGCCGGGTGGAGAAATGGTCAGACGAATCCACCATCTACTGGCCGTACAGTGAAGGCCTGCGCATGGATGAGGCCATGAACCCGCTCACGCTGCTCACTTTCGGGCTTTACGGCGAGACTCTGCCCAACCAGGACGGCGCGCCGGTGCGTATCGTGATTCCCTGGAAATACGGCTTCAAATCCGCCAAATCCATCGTGACCGTGCGCTTTGTGGAGAAGCAGCCGTCCACGACCTGGAACGACATGGCCCCGAACGAGTATGGCTTTTACTCGAACGTGAATCCCAACGTGGATCATCCGCGCTGGAGCCAGAAGCGGGAACGGCGCGTCGGCCTGCCCTTTTACGAGCAATGGCGCACCACCCTCATGTTCAATGGCTACGGGGACGAGGTCGCCTCCATGTACCAGGGCATGAATCTGCGCAAAGATTTCTGAAGGCGGCGAGGGCGGGATGGCACGGGGCAAGATCGCACGGACCGGGGGAGAAGGGATAAGCACCGCGGAAGAGCAGCTTGCTTCCTTCGTCGCCAGGTTTCCGCCTGAGATCGGCGCGCTGGCCGAGGCAATTCTGGCAAGGATGCGCCGGCGCTATCCTACGGCGGTCGAGCTGGTCTACGACAATTACAACGCTCTCGCCATCGGCTTCGGGCCTAGCGAAAAGACGTCGGAGGCGATTTTCTCGATCGCGCTCTATCCACGCTGGGTGAGCCTGTTTTTCCTGCAGGCGAAAGGGCTGCGCGATCCGGAAAAGCTGCTGCGCGGAAGCGGCAGCGTGGCCCGGCACATTGTGCTCGCGACGCCGGCGGCGCTGAACGACCCTGCGGTGGCAGCTCTGATGCAGGAAGCCGTGGAGCGGGCCCGCATGCCTTTCGACGAGAAGACCGCGCATCGGCTCATCATCAAGTCAGTCTCAGCCAGGCAGCGGCCGCGGCGGCCCGCGGCCAAAGGCGCGCAGAGTTCCACCGCGCAGGGCGGAAAGCGCGCAAGCAGGAGCCGCACCTCGGCTTCGCCCGCCCGATCCGCATGAAGCGCTCCCGTCTCATCGCACTGAAGACGCTTGTCTGGCTCGCCTGCCTGTATCCCTTCGGCTACCTGGTCTGGGGCGCCTTCACCAACAATCTCGGCATCGACCAGACGGCCACCATCGCTTTCACCACCGGGCTGGCCACGCTGCGGCTGCTCCTGATCACCCTGGCCATCTCGCCGGTGCGGAAGCTCATCCCCCGGCTGGCGTGGCTCATCAAGTTCCGCCGGCTGTTGGGGCTCTTCGCCTTCTTTTACGGCACCCTGCATCTGCTTACCTATGTGGGCCTGTACGCGAACTTCGATGTGCACGCCATGCTGGCCGACATCGAGAAGCGCCGCTTCATCACCATGGGCGTGGCCGCCTGGCTGCTCATGCTGCCGCTCGCGGCCACCTCCACCAACTGGGCCATCCGCAAGCTGGGCGGGAAGAATTGGAACCGGCTGCACATGCTTATCTACGCAGCCGCGGTGTGCGGCATCATCCACTACTGGTGGCAGGTGAAGACGGGCGTGCTGACGCCGCTGAAATTGACGATCGTTCTCGCCGTGCTGCTGCTGGCGCGGCCGGTGTTGGCGTGGAACAAGCGGCGCAGGGAGCGGACGGTCGCCGCCTGAGCTCGGCGTCTTTCAACCCGCCGGGCGAAGTGGCTCAGGCCGCGCCGGGCCTTTCGATTTCCAGCGTGTCGATTTCCGGCGAATCGATTTCCAGCTTATCGACTTCCGGCTTATCGATTTCCAGCTCGATCGACGGCCAGCGTTTCCAGCGCGGTCTCAAGCACAGCCTCGCTCGAAAAGTTGAACACGGTCTGCGCCACCGGCCGGTAGCTTTTGCGGTGCTGCGGCGTGGGACCCAGGCGCGCCAGCGCCTCGAGATGCTCAAGCGAGCAGTAGCCCTTGTGGCGCGCCAGGCCGTAGCCGGGATATTCCCGATCGAGCTCCACCAGCAAACGGTCGCGATGAACCTTGGCCAGCACGCTGGCCGCGGCAATGGAAAGGCTGGTGGCGTCACCCTGCACCACGGCTTGCTGAGGACAGGGCCAGTCGATGGTGTCCAGGCCGTCGATGAGAAGATAGTCGGGGCCGAGCGGAAGCTGCTCGACGGCGCGGCGCATCGCCAGCAGGGATGCGTTGCGGATGTTGATGCGGTCGATGGTCTCCACATCGACGGCGGCGACGGCAAAGGCGATGGCGTTCAGGCGGATCGCGCCGTCGAACTGGTTGCGCGCTTTTTCCGAGAGCTTCTTCGAATCGGTCAGTCCGTCCAGGCTGCAACCCTTGGGAAGAATCACCGCGGCAGCGACCACCGGCCCGAACATCGGTCCGCGGCCCACTTCGTCCAGCCCGGCCACGAGCAACGCGCCCTGGCGGCGCGCGGCCCGCTCGAGTTTCCAGCCGCATACCGGGGCCCTGGCCATGCGTCCAGTATAAGAACCGGATCAGGCGCGCAAACAAAAACCCTCAGCCGCACGGGCTGAGGGTTCTGTGGGAAAACGTGGAAATCGCGTGCCGCTCAGGCGCGGACTTTGCCCGACTCGCGGTCGATCTCCTTGAGGCGCGCAGCCTTGCCGCGCAGACCGCGGATGTAAAACAGCTTGGCGCGCCGCACCTTGTAACTGCGGATCTTCTCGATCTTGTCGATGACCTTCGAGTTGAAGGGGAAGATGCGCTCGACGCCCTGGCCGAAGCTCATCTTGCGCACCGTAAAGGTGCCCTGCGGGCCGCGGTTGATGGCGATCACCAGGCCCTCGAAGGCCTGCAAACGCTCTTTATCGCCTTCCTTGATCTTTACCTGGACGCGAATCTGGTCGCCGGGGACAAAGGCCGGCAAATCGGTGCGCTGGAGCTTCTCAGCCAGGCGCTGCATAACGGGATGGATGGACATGGTGACTTCCTGCCAAGTGGACTTCAAGAACCTCTAGTTTATCAAAGATTTCGGCCCAGCGCAGGAGGATGAAAGACAGGGACTTCCACCCCTTCGGCCCCGGAGCGAACCCTGGCGCAACGTGCAAAAGATGGCTATTGCGGCGGCGTGGCTGGCGCGCTCGAAGCGTCTCCCGGCTTGGCCGTGAACTGTTGCGGCGGACGCTCACCGGCAGTGCCAAACTGGCGCGTGAACTGGATGGTGCCATCGGCGGCGGCCTTGCCCGTGTAGGAGATGGTGAAGGAGTTGCCGTTGAAGTTCAGCACCTGGTCGAAGGTGATGGTGTCGCCGTCGACCTTGCCGTTGGAGATGTCGGTGTCGCCGCGCGGCGTGGTGATCCTCCCTGTGAGGGTTGTGCCGTCGACGTGGAAGTCGAAGACCAGGGTTTGCATGCCGTTGCGCCCCTGCACCTGCGCGTTCCATTTGCCGTTGAAGTCCGCGGCCAGGGCAGCCACGGAGCCGAGCGCGAAAATCAAAACGGTGAGCCCCATTTTGCGCATCATGCGAAGTTCCTCTCAAAAGTCAGAGCGGTCCGCGAACCGTGTGCGAATTGCTCCGAAACCTGTGTACAGGGACGGACCGATGCCCGATTAAGTCTCAGGAAGCGGGAATCAATTCGGCCGGCTCAATCCTTCGCCCGGGAGAGCGGCAGCCGCTCTATTTCACCATGGTGGCCCGCTGGATGGGCTCGACCTGTTTGCCGTAGCGTCCGCGCAGCGCGTTCCAGCGCACGATGGCGATGTCTTCGAGCATGCGCAGGCCGTCTTTCAGATAGCTGATCCGGGAGCGCTCGTCGTGCGCCCAGCTCACAGGGACCTCTTCTATGCGGTAACCGCGCTTGAGCGCGATGAAAAGAATTTCCGGATCGAAGCCCCAGCGATCGATGGTCTGCAACTGGCAGACGGTTTGCGCCGCGATGCGGGTGAAGGCCTTGAATCCGCACTGCGTATCGGCAAAAGGAAG
This sequence comes from Occallatibacter sp., assembly GCA_035504495.1. GTDB lineage: Bacteria > Acidobacteriota > Terriglobia > Terriglobales > Acidobacteriaceae > Telmatobacter. The sequence goes on along the minus strand of DATJRT010000015.1, from coordinate 2,385 downwards.
ACCCATGATGGCGCGGGTGACGCCGTTGAAACAGCGGCCGAAGAAGCGGCGATAGAAGGGCTGGCGGATGGTCTGCCGGCTGCGCTCCAGCCAGCGCGAGCCGATGGCGATATCGGCGCCGCGCGCGATGGCGTCAAAGAGGCCCTGGGCCTCCTCAATGGGCGCGGAGAGATCGGCGTCGGTGAACATCACGGTTTCGCCTAAGGAATGGAGCAGGCCGTTGCGCACGCTAAAGCCCTTGCCGCGATTGCCGGGGTTCTCAAGCAAACGGACTTCAGGATTTTTGGCGGCGAAAGAGCGCACCACTTCAGCCGTTTCATCGCGCGAACCATCGTTGACAACGAGGATCTCGGCCGACCAGCCACGGCTGCGGACACAGGCAACCACCGCATCCAGCGTGCCGGGGATGCGCGCGGCCTCATTATAGGCCGGGATGACGATGCTAAGTTGCGGATAGGACATCGTTTACACGATTTCACAAGGCCCCGGCTTGAAGCCATAGCACTTCGGTAAGGAACGGCGCCAGCCGGCGGGATTCGAGCCATAATATCGCAGTTTAGCAATGAACCGGGGGTAAGGGCGCAGAAGCAGGCGGTCAGGGAGGCAAATCGCTGATGCGCAAAGGCTAAATTGCCCGGGGGGACTTGCTTTTTTCACCCGTTCATGCGCAGAATCCCATTATGCTGGGAGCGGAGGTCTTTGAGATATGACAAAAGCAGACCTGGTGGAGAAGGTAACCGCGTTGGGCGACCTTACTCGCCGCGACGGCGAAGTGATCGTCGAAACCATTTTCTCCTCCGTAATCGGTGCTTTGCAGAGCGGCGACAAGATCGAGATTCGCGGGTTTGGCTCGTTTCGCATCCGTCAGCGCAATCCGCGCATCGGCCGCAATCCCAAGACCGGCGAACGCGTAGAAGTTCCCGCCAAGAAAGTGCCCTATTTCAAGCCATCCAAGGAGTTGCGTGACCTGGTGAATCCGGGCGAGGCGGCCAAAGCCGCTTCCTGAGAGACTCTCAGCCCGTGCTTGAGCGCCAGCCCGGCGCCGGCACTGTACTCCTATTTCCAGCCCAGTCTCCGGTTCTCAACGCCGCGGAGCCGCTTTGCCTTCGCGAATCCCGATCACCGCCATCATGCGCCCCGTGCGGCCGCGCGCGCCGCGATACGAGAAAAACAATTCCGGATTGCACTGCGTGCATCCGCTGACAATCTGAATCCGCTTTGCCGGGATTCCGCAGTCGAGCAGCTGGCGTCGATTCGCTTCAATCAAATCGACGTGAAGAGCGGCGCCGGGATGCCCATGGCCGGGTGCGCGCTGGTTCATGAAAAGCATCGGATAGCGCTGCCGCACGGGGTCGGAGTCGCACACTTCGTGAAACAGTTCGCGCGCATAGGCGAACTGCGATTCGAACTCCGACAGGACCTCCTCGCCCACGGCATAGCAGCAGCGGCCAATGCCGGGGCCGATGGCAGCGATGAGATCCGGGGGCCGGGAGCCGAATTGAAGGCGCATGCGCCCGATGCCGCTTTCCACGATGCGTTTCACGGTTCCGCGCCAGCCGGCGTGAAACGCGCCCACCACGCGGAGCCGGCGGTCGGCGACCAGAACCGGAACGCAGTCGGCGGTCTGCACTCCGATCAGCAGGCCGGGCTCGGCGGAGAGATGGCCATCGGCCTTGCGCGGACGTTCCCGCGCTGCGTCATCCATGCTCGAGGCGACCACGAGATTCGAGTGGAACTGCCGGATGGCAATCAGAGGCGTGGCAGGATCGCCGGTGACCGCTTCCGCCAGACGCCGGCGGTTGCGCGCCACGGTCTCGCGCGGCTCCTCGGCCGTAAAGCCGAGGTTGAGTTCTCCCCGCGCGCCTTCCATGCCGTATGCGCGGCTCAGGCCGCCCACGCGGGTGCTGAATCCGCTCCACAGCCACGGCAGATTCCAGCCTGCGACAGGCAGCCAGTGGACCCCATTGGGAGCGGCAACCGGAACAGGTGTAGGACCGGCCAGCTCTGCACCCGCGGAAGTCGCGAGTCCCGGGGAGCGCGCGATGCGCCCGGCTTTTCTCCGGGGGCTGCTCACCAGTCCCGCGTTTTCGAGGTTCGAAATGCGGTCGGCGCGATTGGCAGCGGACGTTGCAGCGGGGCGGCGACGGAGCGGCATGATAAATACTGGCAAAAATCGATTGTAGCGGGATGAAACGATTGCTGAAAGAAGAGCCGGTCTTCGCACTTTGCGCGGTTGGCCTTTGTTCGCCGCGAAAATGTCCAAACATAAGTTGGGCCTACCTTCCGGTAGGCCCATTCGAGAGGCAGGTAAGGGAGGGAATCCAGGGGGGTGTTTGGGAAGAGGTCCGGGTGGACCCTCAAAAAGGAGTTGAAACCTTTCTTCGG
>DATJRT010000014.1:0-18316 GCA_035504495.1 Occallatibacter sp. | reverse complement strand
GCCATGTGCTGCCGCACCTGCTCGGCGATGAAGAAGAAGAAATTGATCACGTGCTCCGGCGTGCCGGTAAAACGCGCGCGCAGCACCGGGTCCTGCGTGGCAATGCCCACCGAGCAGGTGTTGAGGTGGCACTTGCGCATCATGATGCAGCCCATGGCAATCAGCGGCATGGTGGCAAAGCCGAATTCCTCCGCGCCCAGAAGCGCGGCAATGGTCACGTCGCGCCCGGTCTGCAGTTTGCCGTCCGTCTGCACGCGGATGCGGCTGCGCAGATCGTTGAGCAGCAGCACCTGCTGCGTCTCCGCCAGGCCCAGTTCCCACGGCAGCCCTGCGTGCTTGATGGAGCTCAACGGCGAGGCACCCGTGCCGCCGGTGTCTCCGGAGATGAGCACCACGTCGGCGTGCGCCTTCGAAACGCCCGCGGCCACCGTGCCCACGCCCACTTCCGAAACCAGCTTGACCGCGATGCGCGCCTGCGGGTTCACGTTCTTCAGGTCGTAGATGAGCTGCGCAAGATCCTCGATCGAGTAAATGTCGTGATGCGGCGGTGGTGAAATCAGACCCACGCCGGGAATGGAGTGCCGGATCTTGGCGATGAAATCATCCACTTTGTGACCGGGGAGCTGTCCGCCCTCGCCGGGCTTCGCGCCCTGCGCCATTTTGATCTGCAGCTCGTCGGCGTTGACAAGATAATTTGCCGTGACGCCGAAGCGTCCGCTCGCCACCTGCTTCACCGCGCTCCGCCGCGAGTCGCCGTTCGCATCCGGTTTGAAGCGCGCTTCGTCCTCGCCGCCTTCGCCGGTGTTCGACATGCCGCCCAGCCGGTTCATGGCGATGGCCAGCGTCTCATGGGCTTCTTTACTGATCGAACCGAAGCTCATGGCGCCGGTCGTGAACCGCTTCACAATCTCTTTCGCCGGCTCAACCTCCTCGATCGGAATCGGCTCATCCGCGTACTTGAGCTTCATCAGACCGCGCAGTGTGGAGAGGTTCCGGTTCTGGTCGTCGATCAGGTCGGTGTACTCCTGGAATGTAGCCGCGCTGTTCGCCCGCACCGCGTGCTGCACCTTGCTGATGGTCAGCGGATTCAGCAGGTGATATTCGCCGCCCTCGCGGAACTGGTACTGGCCGCCCACCACGAGATCCGTCTCCGACTCGGTGAGCGGCTGGAAGGCGTACGCATGCTTGAGCTGCGCCTCGCGTGCCAGCACCTCCAGGCCAATGCCCTCGACGCGCGACGAAGTACCCGGAAAATACGCGTCCACCAGCGACTTGTTCAGACCCACCGCCTCGAACACCTGTGCGCCCCGATAGCTCTGCAGCGTGGAGATGCCCATCTTGGAGATGGTCTTGAGCAGAGCCTTGTTGATGGCCTTGATGAAATTCTTCTCCGCGTACTCGGCCGTCATCTTTTCCGGCAGCATGTTGCGCCGCTTCAGGTCGTGGATGGTCTCGATGGCGAGATACGGGTTGACGGCGCTGGCGCCGTAGCCGATGAGCAGAGCAAAGTGCATCACCTCGCGCGGCTCGCCGCTTTCGATGATGAGCGCCACCTGCGTGCGCGTCTTGTCGCGCACCAGCCGGTTGTGCACCGCGGCCATCGCCAGCATGCTGGGGACAGGGGCATAGGTCGCGTCCACGTTGCGGTCCTGCAGGATGAGCAGCGTATAGCCGTTGCTGACGGCATAGGCGGCGCGATTGCTCAGGTCATCGAGCGCATGTTTAAGGCCCGCCTCGCCGTCGGCCGCGCGAAAGAGCGCCGGCAGCGTGATTGCCAACAGGTCGCCGGATGAGACGCGGCGCAGTTTCTCGAGATCGCGGTTGCTCAGGATGGGATGCGGGAGCTTGAGGGTGTGACAGTTCTCCGGCGCCTCGTCGAGGATATTCCGCTCCGTGCCGATGTAACTGATGAGCGACATCACCAGCTCTTCACGGATGGGATCGATGGGCGGGTTCGTCACCTGCGCGAATAGCTGCTTGAAGTAATTGAACAGCGGCTGCGGCCGGTCGCTCAAACAGGCGAGCGGCACATCCGTGCCCATGGAGCCCACCGGCTCCTCGCCCTTGGCCGCCATGGGCAGCAGCAGAATGCGCAGGTCTTCTTCGCTGTAACCGCAGGCGCGCTGGCGGCGCAGCAGCGTCTCCGGATTCGACCCGATGACGCGCGACGGCTCCGGCAGCATGTCAAGTGTCACTTGCTGCTGCTTCAGCCATTCGCCGTAAGGCTTGCGGCTGGCCAGTTCCTTCTTGATCTCCGCATCGGAGATGATCTGCTTCTTGACGGTATCTACCAGGAACATGCGGCCCGGCTGCAGGCGCCCTTTCTTGCGAATGTCTTCCGGCGGGACCTCGATGACGCCGGCTTCGGACGCCAGCACCACCAGGTCGTCCTTGGTTACGATGTACCGCCCCGGCCTCAACCCATTGCGGTCGAGCGTGGCGCCAATCACCTTTCCGTCGGTGAACGCAATCGCCGCGGGTCCATCCCACGGCTCCATCAGCGAGGCGTGGTACTCGTAAAAGGCGCGCTTATCCTCGTCCATATCCGGATTGCCGGCCCACGCCTCGGGAATCAGCATCGCCATCACGTGGGGCAGGGAACGGCCGGACTGGTAAAGAAATTCCACCGCGTTGTCCAGCGAAGCCGAGTCGCTGCCGCCGGGCATCACCACCGGGTAGAGGTCGTCGATCTTGCCCTCGTACACCGGGCTGTTGAGTATCGACTGGCGCGCGTTCATCCAGCTGATGTTGCCACGGATGGTGTTGATTTCGCCGTTGTGCGCCACGTAGCGGTAGGGGTGGGCGAGCTTCCAGCTGGGAAACGTGTTGGTCGAGAACCGCTGGTGAACCAGGGCCAGCGCACTTGCCACCAAGGGGTTCGCCAGCTCAAAGTAAAACTTTTCGATTTGCGGCGCCAGCATCAGGCCCTTGTAAATAATGGTGCGGCAGGAAAACGAAGGAACGAAAAACGTCTCCTTGTCCTCAATGTCGGATTCGGCGATCTCGTTCTCCGTGCGCCGGCGGACGCGGTAGAGCAGGCGCTCGAAGGTCTCCTCGTCCATCCCTGCCGGCCGGCTCACGAATAGCTGCTCGATGTACGGCTGCGAGTTGCGGGCTACGCGGCCAATCGCGTCGCCGTTGACCGGCGTGTCGCGCCAGCCCAGAACGCCCAGGCCCTCTTCTTTCGCAATGCGCTCGAAGACGCCCTCGCACTGCAGGCGGCTGTGCCTCTCCACCGGCAGGAAGCACATGGCCACGCCGTAAGCGCCCGCCTCGGGCAGCTTCATCCCGATTTCGCCGCACTCGCGCGCGAAGAACGCATGGGGAACCTGAATCAGGATTCCCGCGCCATCGCCCGTCTCCGGATCGCAACCCGCCGCTCCGCGATGGGTGAGGTTGATGAGCACCTCGAGACCTTTGCGGATAATCTCGTGGCTCTTTTCGCCGCGGATGTTGGCAACCAGCCCCATGCCGCAGGCATCATGCTCATTCTGCGGATGATAGAGGCCCTGCGGTTGGGGTGCGCGGAAGCGACGATTGGTGGTTTCCATGGCAGCCTTTTCCGTTGAAGGTTGTGTGCGGATCGCCTGTGGCACTCCAGGGACACAAACCCGTTGCGGTTCCGTTCCTGGAAATCGCCTGGTGCTTGAAGCGAGAGGTTTTCGTGAGCCGAGTCCGGCCGCATCCGGAACTTCACTTATTAATATAGCGAAAAATCCCGTAAATCGCAGGCAATCCTCCAAGAAAGTGGCCCGGAGCCCGAATCGAGCCTTCCGGCCGGCCTGTGCCCGGTCCTAGACAGATTATTTTGTGGCATATACTGGTGCCTCAGGGAATGAATCTCTCCGATTCGATACTGGTTACCGGCGGCGCCGGCTTCATCGGCTCAAACTTTGTTCTGAGCTGGTTTGAGGCTGGTCGCGGCTCCTTGGTCAACCTTGACCTGCTCACCTACGCCGGCAATCCGGCCAACCTGGCCTCGCTTGAGGGCAACCCGGATTACACTTCCGTCCGCGGCGACATTTGCGACGCCGAGCTGGTGGGCAGCCTGCTGCGCCGCCACCTTCCGCGGGCCATTGTCCACTTTGCCGCTGAAAGCCACGTCGACCGTTCCATTGCCTCGCCGGAGGCCTTCATCCGCACCAACGTGCAGGGAACTTTTGTCCTGCTGGAGCAGGCCCGCGCGTATTGGACCAGCCTGAACGAATCCGATCGCGCCGCCTTCCGCTTCCTTCACGTTTCCACGGATGAAGTCTACGGCTCGCTTGCGCCTGGCGCCCCCGCGTTTTCAGAGACTACGCCCTACGCGCCCAACAGTCCCTACGCGGCAACCAAGGCCGGCTCTGACCACCTCGCCCGTGCTTACTTCCACACCTTCCATCTACCCGTGCTCACCACCAACTGCTCCAACAACTATGGCCCCTTTCAATTTCCGGAGAAGCTCATCCCCCTCATGATCCTCAACGCTCTCGAAGGCAAACCGCTGCCTGTCTACGGCGACGGCATGAACGTACGCGACTGGTTGTACGTCGAAGACCACTGCGCCGCCATCCGCACCGTGCTCGCATCGGGGCGTCCGGGAGAAACCTACAACATCGGGGGCAATAGCGAGCGCGCGAACATCGATGTGGTGCGCACCATCTGCGATCTTGTCGACGAATTGCGGCCATCGGAAATTGACGCGGCGCCGCGCCGAAATCTCATCACTTACGTCGAGGACCGTCCCGGCCACGACCGCCGCTACGCCATCGATGCCGGCAAGATCACCCGCGAGCTGGGATGGCAGCCCTCCGAGGGATTCGAGGGCGGGCTGCGCAAGACCGTGCGCTGGTATCTTGAAAACGGCGACTGGGTCACCCGCGTGCGTACCGGCGCCTACCGCGAGTGGATCGAGAAGAATTATGCTGCGCGCGCCGCGTTGTGAGCCGCGCCGCCAGGCACGATTCAGGAGTGAGAAGGTCATGAGGCAGACAGCCATGAGGCAAACACCCGCGAGAATTGCCCGATGAAGGGGCTTATTCTTGCCGGCGGTTCCGGCACGCGGCTCTATCCGGTCACGCACGTCGTGTCCAAGCAGCTCCTGCCCGTCTACAACAAGCCGATGATCTATTACCCGCTGAGCACGCTCATGCTCGCCGGCCTGCGCGAGATCCTGATCATCTCCACTCCGCAGGACACTCACCGCTTTGCTGAATTGCTCGGCGACGGCCGCAGATGGGGCATCGCGATCAGCTACGCCGTGCAGCCCAGCCCGGAGGGCCTGGCGCAGGCCTTCCTCATCGGCCGCGACTTCATCGCCGGGCAGACCAGCGCCCTCGTCCTTGGCGACAACATCTTTTACGGCCAGGGATTCTCGCGCCAGCTGCAGAAGGCCGCCAGGCTTGAAAGCGGAGCCACCGTCTTCGCCTATCCGGTCGAAGACCCGCAGCGCTACGGCGTGGTCGAGTTCGACGCCCAGGGTCGCGCCGTCAGTCTCGAAGAGAAGCCGAAAGCGCCCAAGTCCCGCTACGCCGTCACCGGGCTTTATTTTTACGATCGCGATGTGGCCGACCGCGCGGCTTCGCTCAGGCCGTCGGCGCGCGGGGAGCTGGAAATCACCGATCTGAACCAGCTTTATCTGGAGGCGGGCACGCTGAACGTGGAGATCATGAGCCGCGGCATGGCCTGGCTTGACACCGGCACCCATGACTCGCTGCTCGAGGCCGCGCTCTTCGTCCACACCATTGAACGCCGCCAGGGGCTCGACATCGCCTGCCCGGAGGAGATCGCGTATCGCCAGGGCTTCATTGACGCGCGGCAACTGGAGGCGCTTGCCGCACCCATCGCCAAGAGCGGCTACGGCCAGTATCTGCTGGCGCTGCTGCGCGAGCCGTACTTCAGCGCCCGGGGCCCCGAGTCATGAATGTCGATACCACCATTCTGCCGGGGGTGTTGCTGCTGACGGCTCGCGTCTACCGTGACAGCCGCGGCGCATTTTTTGAGAGTTTCAACCGCAATGCGATGGCGGAAGCGGGATTGCCCCTCAACTGGGCCCAGGACAACTTTTCCTGGTCCCGCAAAAACGTGCTGCGCGGCATCCATTACCAGATCACGCAGCCGCAAGGAAAGCTGGTCTGGGTGGCGCATGGAGCGGTGCTCGACGTGGCTGTGGACCTGCGCCTGGGCTCGCCTACCTTCGGCCGCCACGTGGCTCTCGAACTCGCCGCCGGCAGCGGGCAAATGCTCTGGATTCCGGAGAGATTCGGCCACGCCTTTCTGGTGCTCAGCGAAGAAGCCGGTTTCTGTTACAAGGTCACGGACTTTTATTCTTCCGCGGGCGAGCGCACCATCCTCTGGAATGACCCTGACCTGGCGATTCCCTGGCCGGTTGCGGTGGAGGATGTGGTCGTTTCCGAGAAGGACCGGAAAGGAGCAAAGCTGCACGACGCCGAAGCCTTCTCCTAGCCTGAATGAAGTCGAACGAAGTACGTCAATCCACTTGAAGGACTCCCCGTGACCGCCGACCTGAGCCTGTCTTCTTTGCCGACTCTGATTCCCCGCGGAATCTCGCGCCGATTGCCCCTGCTCCGCCGCCTCTGGCAGCGCGATGGGAGGGATCAACCCCACGCCGCAGACCTTGCCGCTCACGCGCCAGACCATGCCATCGGCAAAGTGCCCGAGGTTGCCCTCGCCTTCTGGATCATCAAAATTGCCGCCACTACGCTGGGTGAAACCGGCGGCGACTCGCTCTCCATGTCGCTTAAACTCGGCTACGCGGCCAGCACGCTCATTTTTTTCTCGCTCTTCGCGGTCGCCGTCACCGCGCAGATTCGCGCCCGCCGCTTTCATCGCTTTCTCTACTGGGCCGTCATTGTGGCCACCACGCTCACCGGCACCACCATGGCCGACTTCTCTGACCGCTCACTCGGCTTTGGCTATCCCGGCGGCGCGCTCATCCTGTTTTCGCTGGTGGTCGGCGTGTTGGCCGCCTGGCGTTTCACCATGGGATCGGTCACCGTGAGCGACGTCACCACGTCCAAGGTGGAGATGTTCTACTGGGCCACCATCCTTTTTTCCAACACCCTCGGCACCGCGCTCGGGGACTGGGTTGCCGACTCCGGTCCCGGCTACGAGGGCGGGGCGCTCATCTTTGCCGGCGCCATCGCTGTCGTCGCCTTGCTTTACTTCTTCACCCGCGCCTCGCGCACATGGTTGTTCTGGACGGCCTTTATTCTCACCCGGCCGCTCGGCGCCACGCTCGGCGATACCCTCACCAAGCCACTCGCCTCCGGCGGCCTCAATCTCAGCCGCTACACCTCCTCGGCCGCCATCGCCGTTTTCATGATTCTCTGCATTCTCGTTTTCCCGCAGCGGGCCGGAGCCCATCCCGGCGCCAAGAATTCGGCCGGCTGAGCCCGCCGCCGGGCGCCTGCAATAGGCGCGTAGTCGGGCAGGGATTCGCACGCGTTTCGGGCTTGCCAGCCGCAACATCGAGCGCGCCCTCGATCTCCGTCCGCTGGGTTATACTTACAGGGCGGGCCGCTGCCCGCTCCGCACTCTTTTTTTCGTCTGAGGTCCTCATGTCCGGCCACTCGAAATGGGCCACCATCAAGCACAAAAAAGGCGCGCTCGACGCCAAGCGCGGCAAAATCTTTACTCGCCTCATCAAGGAAATCACCATCGCCGCCAAGGGCGGCGGCGACCCTGACGGCAATCCCCGCCTGCGCACGGCCATCCTCGCCGCCAAGGCGGAAAACATGCCGCAGGAGAACATCAAGCGCGCCATTCAGCGCGGTACCGGCGAGCTCGAAGGCGTCAATTACGAAGAAATCTCCTTCGAGGGCTATGGCCCTGGCGGCGTGGCCATCATCGTGGAAGTTCTCACCGACAACCGTAATCGCGCGGTGAGCGAAATCCGTCATACCTTTGCGAAAAACGGCGGCAACCTGGGCGAATCCGGCTCGGTCCGCTTCATGTTTTCGAAGAAAGGCCTGATCGCCATTGAGAAATCCGCCGCCACGGAAGAGCGGTTAATGGACATCGTGCTCGAGAGCGGTGGAGAAGACCTGAGCGACGAGGGCGACTCGTGGGAGATCACCACCGATCCCGGCGCATACGAAACCGTGCTTGGCGCCGTCAAATCCGCAGGCATACCCACGCTGATGAATGAAGTCACCATGATCGCCTCGACGTACACCAAGCTCGAAGGGCCCTCGGCCGGCCAGATGCTCCGCTTGATCGAGGCGCTCGAAGATCTTGACGACGTTCAGAACGTCTACTCAAACTTCGATATGGACGCCGAGCAGATGGAGCACGCGGCAGGCTGAAAAGGGAACGAGGCACGCAAATAGCCGCCCGGTTGTGGCGGCTTTTTTGTGGAATAAGCAGGGCGCCGGGAACGAGAGAACGAGAGACCGGGAGAGCAGAGACACGGGGAGCATCGGGTCTCAGGCGGGAGGAAGGATTTGAGGCGTTTAGATGGAGCTTGTTTGTTGCTTTTGCTGATCGGTGCGATCACGGCCGCGGGGCAGACGAGTGGCGGGATGGGACAGACGACGGGCAACACAGTCATAACGACCCCTGCGCCGCCTCCCAGCACGCCCCCGCTACCTCTCAATCCGGTCGCCGAAGCAAGAGACCATCGGAGTTGGGAGTTCGGACCCTTTCTCAACTGGGGCTCGGGCGTGGGCAATCGCTCTGACTACAAGTTCTTCTGGGGAGGCTTCGCGCTCTCGAAGGTGGTCTCGCCGGTCGTCCACGCCGGCATCCTCAGCGGCCAGTTCGAGTTCGGCGGCAACATCATGCCGCTTTGGCAGGCTTATACGCCGCCTGCGCATGAACAGGAGTCCACCTGCGTCACCCCAAGTGGTCAAAAAGTAGTCTGCTCACTGCCCTATGGAGGTGGCACTTTCCGCGGGGTAAGCCTCACGCCGGTCATTTTCCGCTGGAACCTTCTCACCCGCTCGCGGCGCATTCAGCCCTGGTTTCAGGCCGCCGGCGGGCTCATCTACACCACCCACAAGTTCCCGCCCAATATCCTAAGCGGCCAGATCATCGAAAATGGCGTTTCCCTGAACCTCGACGGCGGCACCTGCGTATGGAACTTCTCGCCCCAGGGAGGGGCAGGCGTGCACTTCTTCTTCGCGGAGAGGCGCTCTATCGACGTGGGCGTGAGCGGCGTGCACATCTCCTCGGCCTCGCTCGGCGACCGCAACCCCGGCGTCAACGCAAGCATTCAGGTGCAGGTGGGCTACACTTTCTGGAGATGACACGGCCGGAGGCAGGATGAGCGGGCCAGTTGTCGAGTGCGTTCCCAACTTTTCTGAAGGCGCCGACGCGCGCCGTGTGGAAGCCATTGTCGCCGCCATGAGCGACGCCGGAGCCTCGCTGCTCGATTGGTCGATGGACGCCGACCACAACCGCTCCGTAGTGACCATTGCCGGCTCGCCCTCCGCCATTGTTGAAGCAGCCGTACGCGGGGTGGGCAAAGCGGTGGAGCTCATCGACCTCACCCGCCAGCAGGGTGTCCATCCCCGCATCGGCGCAGCGGACGTCATTCCCTTTGTGCCCATCTCCGGCATCAAGCTGGAGCAGTGCGCGCTCCTTGCCCGTCAGGCGGGCCTGGAAATTTGGCGCCGCTTCGGCGTGCCCGTCTTTTTTTATGAGGCTGCCGCCGCCCGCCCTGACCGCGCCAACCTTGAAGACGTGCGCCGCGGCCAATTCGAAGGGCTGCGTGAAGCTGTCAGCAGGGACCCTTCCCGCCGTCCCGATCTCGGCGGGCCCGGTCTGCATCCCACTGCCGGCGCCTGCGCCGTGGGCGCGCGCAAGTTTCTCGTCGCCTACAACGTCTACTTCGACTCCTCCAACGTCGCCATTGTTCGCGCCATCGCCCGCGAAATCCGCGCTGCCTCGGGCGGCCTCAAGGGCGTCAAAGCCATGGGGGTGCTGGCCCACGGCCGCGCCCAGCTCTCCATGAACATTACCGATTTTGAATCCACGCCCATCTCGCAGGTCTATCGCCGGGTTGCGAGCCTAGCCGCCCGCCACCACGCCGCCCTCGCCGAGGGTGAGATCGTCGGTCTAGTCCCTGAGGCTGCCTGTGAGCGGGATTCCGAGTGGATGCGTCAATTAAGTGGGTTTGATCCGCAGCTCAAGATTCTCGAGCACCGGCTTGGGGCTCCGCTGCGCTGGCCGGACGGCAAATGACTTCCGTTCGGCAAAGGCAAGGCGAAGACGGGTACAATCAGAAGAGCACCATCGCCGTTTCAGGGAAGCCGCGCCCGGGTTTCCGGGCTGGGGCTTCTGCTCGCAAGCCGGCTTTCGCCGCGCGTTGAACAGGCACGATGGTTTGCTGGGAGGATGAAATTGTTGAAGCCACTGGTTCACTTTACAATGGCAACTTTTTTGCTGGGAGCAGCCGCGTCAGCCTCGGCGGCGCAGCTCTCCACCGACGCCCGCGGAGCCATTCCGCACGATGTGCAGCAGCTCGTCGTCATTGACTACCGCGCCATGCAGGACTCGCCTGCGGCCATGGACCTGCGCGATCGCGTCATGCCGCCTGAGCTCAAGCAGTTCGATGACGCCCTGAAGAAGACCGCGCTCAGCAACCAAGGCACGATGGATCAATACGTCGACGAACTCGCCTTTGCACTCTTCCGTCCCGGCTCATCCGGCTCAACCGCTTCTGGCGGATCGGGCACGAGCAGCGATACGCTCATGACCGTGGGCATCGCCCAGGGCCAGTTTCCCATGCAGGACATCATGGCCCGCTTCCACGCGCAGAAGCTCAAGCCCACCATGGTCCGCACCAACAGCGTCTATCCCATGGTCAAGGCCGGCATGGTGCTTTGCTTCGTCGATCCCTCCACCATGATCTTCGGTGACAAAGACGCAGTGAACAAAGCTCTCGACGCCCGGGACGGCCTTGCGCCCAGCATGCTCACCAACAACAACATGATGAACGCCATGCAGAGCGTCGACTCGAACCCGCTCTGGAGCATCCTCGATGACAAAGGCACCCAGACCATGATGGGCCAGTTGCTGGGCCAGGCAGGCTCGGCCACGGATTTTGCAACCGTGAGCAAGCGCCTCGAGGCCTCCTGGTACTCCATGGACTTCCAGCACGGCGTCAAGTTCGACCTCACCATCTCCACCGGCGACGCCTTCACCGCGGCCACGCTCTCCTCGCTCATGACAGCGGCTGTGATGGTGAAGAAGATGACCAGCAACGATGCTGAAAAAGCGGCGCTGAACGCCACTACAATCTCTTCGAGCGCGAGCCAGCTCGACATCGCCTTCGCCAGCACCGACACGGAGTTCTCGACTCTGCTCCACTCGCCGCTCTTCGAAAGCATGGTCCGCTGACCGCGCTTTCAATTTCGGCTCAATTTGCGTGCCCCATCCTGTTTGTCCGCCGCAGCGGATGAACAGGGTGGGTTAGAACAAGCCCAGCCCAAGCGCCTTGTCATCCCGAGGGGGAGGCTGCGTCAGCGGCCGGAGTTGAAGGATCTGCGGTTCACGTCCAACGCGCCGTGAACTTGGCGCGTATTCCGGGAGAGCTCTCTTTACGAGTGCGGCGTAAGCTCGGAATGAAACTCCACCCGTCCGCCGGGCAGAAGCATAATCTGCATCCGCCCCTCCTGCCGCTCATACAGCGTAGGCCCGGTTTTCTTCACCGCCTGCCGGTTGGCGCCCGTGTACTGGATGGTGATGGGCCCGCTGCCCAGCACATCGAAGCGGTAGTGGAAATCCGCGTCCGCCGCAATCGCATCCACGCCGAAGCTCGCGCTTGGATAATCCACCTCGAGCAGCTGCACCGCGCTTCCGCTGCGATTCTCAATCGTCGTATCGATGTGATATGAGTGGCAGCCGGCCGTCGGAGCGAGCAAAGGGCACCATGCCGCCGCAAACGCCAGTTTCCTCAAAGTAATTCGACTCACTCCCCACTCCCGCCTTTGGAAGCCGCGTCTGAGCCGCGCTCGCCGCTTTCCGCGTTCAGCCGCGCCTCAAATCTCGCCTCCAGCTTCGCTTCGAGGTTGTTCAGCCGCTTCACCAGCTCCGGCAGACGCTGGAAGATGGCCACCGCGCGCAGCCAAAGCCTGTTGTCAAAACCCGGCGAGCCCGAAATCATTTTGCCCGCGGGAATATCGTGCGAGATGCCCGACTGTGCGGTGAGAATCACGCCGTCGCCCACGCTGCAGTGGCCGGCCACGCCCACCTGGCCGGCGAGAATTGCATTGCTGCCCACCACCGACGAGCCCGCCAGCCCCGTTTGCGCGCAAAGCAGCGTGTCCTCGCCCACACGCGAGCCGTGGCCTACCTGCACCAGGTTGTCGATCTTCGTCCCGTCGCCGACCTCGGTCGCGCCCACCGTAGCCCGGTCAACGCATGCGTTCGCCTGCACGTCCACGCGGCTGCCCAGGCGCACCGGACCCGACTGCGGGATCTTCTCCCACGCGCCCGCGTCGTTCTTTGCAAATCCGAATCCGTCCGCGCCCACGATGGCGCCGTTTTCGAGCGTAACATCGTCGCCCAGCACGCAGTTCTCGCGCACCACTGCGTGCGCATGGGCAAAGAGGCGGCTACCCGCCTGCACGCCCGGATAGAGCACCACGTGCGGCAGCAGCGTGGCCCGCGCACCCAGCCGTACGCCCGGACCTACCACCACATAGGCGCCGATATGCGCACCCTCGCCGATTTCGGCCGTGGGATGCACGATGGCGGTGGGATGAACTCCCGGCGGATAGATTGGAGGCTGATAGAAAAGCGCCAGCGCCCGCGCAAATGCGTAATACGGATTCTTGATCCGCAGCGTGGCCGCTTCGATCTCCTGGAACTCCGGTTCCACCAGCACCGCGGCCGCGCGCGTGGTGCGCGCCAGCGCCGTATACCGCGGGTTGGCAACGAAGGTGATCTCGGAAGGTCCGGCATCCTCGATTCCCTTGACGCCCGTGATCTCTCGATCCGCGTCGCCGCGCAGTTGCGCGCCCAGCCGGCTTGCCAGCTCACCTAACTTCATTGAGAAAATTGTACCGGATGGCAGCGCGCTCTCGCGGTCGCCGGAACGGCGATGTGCGCCGCGGGGTTACGGGACGGTTTGTGGATTCGCTTGGATGATGGGGGAGATCGGAGCTTGCTGGTTTTCCATCCGCGGCGCTTGCAACGTGAGCGCGCCGGATTGCGCCGCGTGCAGCGTGGCCCCGGGCGCGATGCCCAGCACCAGCGTAGCCGCCACCGCCAGCAGCAGCGCCGCGCCCACGGCAATGCCTACTTCCGGCTTGGCCGGCGCAGCCCCCTCGGCATCCGGGGCGGCAGGCTGCGCGGCCACAACCGCCAGGCGCAGATAATACGCCGCCGCCAGGCCCGAGTTGAGCAGGCCGATGATCACCAGCGCCACCGCTCCAGCGCTCATGGCCGCGGAAAAGGAATAGAACTTCCCAAAAAATCCGCCCGTGAAGGGAATGCCGATGAGCGAAAGGAGAAAAAAGATCAGCAGGCTGCCGAGCAGCGGCGCGCGATAAATCAATCCGCGATAGTCGTCGATCAGCGGCAGTTTTTCGTCATACCCGCTCACCAGCGTGATCACGGCAAAGACGCCCACGTTCATGGCCGCGTACGCCGCCGCGTAGAAACTGGCCGCGGCAATGCCGATGCTCCCCAGCCCGGCAAAGGCCGCCAGCAGATAGCCCGCATGCGCAATTGACGAGTACGCCAGCATGCGCTTTACATTGTGCTGCCGCAGCGCGGCCAGGTTGCCCACGGTCATGGAAAGCACGGCCACCACCCACAGCAGCGGCGCCCACAGGGTGCGCAGCGAGGGCAGCATCTCGTAAACCACGCGCAGCAGCAGCGCAAACGCCGCGGCCTTGGGCGCCGTGGAGAGCAGCGCCACCACCGGCGAAGGCGCCCCTTCGTACACATCCGGCGTCCACACGTGGAACGGCGCGGCGGAAACCTTGAAGAGAATCCCCACCAGCATCATGGCCAGCGCCGCCACCACCAGCATGTGGTTCTCGCTCGTGGGCGCGAGGTTAGCGATCCGGTAAATTTCCGTCGTCCCCGTGGCGCCGAAGATCAGCGCTATGCCGTAAAGCAGAAAAGCGGTGGCGAACGAGCCCAGCAGAAAATACTTGATCGCCGCCTCCGGTCCGCGCCCCGTCTGCTTGCGGTAGCCGGCCAGAATGTAAGTCGATATCGACGAAATCTCCAGCGCAATGAAGACCAGCAGCAGCTCCACCGCTCCCGTGAGCAGGCACATGCCCACCGCACCAAACACCACCAGCGCGTAATATTCGCCCTGATGATGGCTGTTCGCGGGCAGCGTATCGAGCGAGACCAGCAGCGCCGCCAGCACAATGCCGCAGATGAGCACGTGAAAGAAGACCGTGAACGTGCTCGTTTCCACGGTGCCGAAAAATCCCGTGCCCTCCGGCAGCGAGAGCTGCCACAGGCTCGCCCACAGCGCCAGCGTGGTCCCGATCGCCGCAACCCATCCCAGCCAGCGGCGCGAGCGCGCGGGCCGGAGCGAGGCGTCGATCAGCATCACGGCCACGCCCGTCAGCGTGAGAATCACCTCGGGAACGATGCGGTCGATATCCTGAACTTGCGTCACGGCTGGCCCTCCGCACGCACAGACACAGGAACCGGGTCCGGCCTCGGGGCAACGGTCCGCATCGGCGATGCCTGCGCCGCTTGCGGCTGCACGCTGCCCTTCAACGTCCGAAACCAATAATTCGGCGCCACGCCCATTACCAGCATCAGCAAGACAAGGGGCGTAAGCGCGGCCAGCTCCCCGAAGCGCAGATCGGCCGCCGGCTTGCCCGCGGCCATCGTGCTCTCCGGTCCATAGAAGAGCCGCTGCACCAGCCAGAGCATGTAGGCCGCGCTCAGAATCGTGCCCAGCGCCGCGGCCACGGCCCAACCCTTGCTCACGTCGGTAAAGGTGTTCGACAGAATCACGAACTCGCCCACGAACCCGCTCAGCAGCGGCAAGCCGATCATGGTCAGCGAGGCAATCACAAAATAGCTCGCGGTGCGCGGCAGCCTGGCCGCCAATCCACCGTAGGCCGAGATCTGGCTGGTGCTGTAACGCGTGTCGAGCGCGCCCAGCAGCACGAACATCGCACCCTCTACAATGCCGAGACTGAGAATCTGGAACACCGCGCCGTTCCATCCCGCCGGCCTAAGGCCGTAGATGGCCAGCACCACCAGGCTGAAATGGCTAACGGCGCCAAAGGCCAGCAGCTTCCAGAAGTCGCGCTGCACCAGCGCCAGGCACGCGCCATAGAGAACGCCGATGACGGCAAGCGCGATCATCAACGGCGCAATGCGCGCCGCCTGGGCAGGGAAGAGCTCCACGTGAAAGCGCAGCAGCGAGTAAAGGCCGAGCTTGCCCGCGATCACCATCGCCAGGGCCACCGGCGCCTCGCTGAAGGCGTCACCCAGCCAGCCATGCAGGGGAAACACCGGCACCTTCACGGCAAACGCAACCAGAAACGCCAGCGCCACCCAGAACAGCGCGCGCGCGGGCAAGGGGTCATGAGCAAGAAAAATCTGCAGGTTCACATAGTCAAACGTGCCCGTGCGCGCGTAGAGCCAGAGGATCCCCACCAGCAGCGGCGCCGAGGGAATGAACGTGAACAGGAAGAACTTGAGCGCGGCCCTGGGCCCGTTCTTGCGCCCGTACATGGCGATCAGAATCGCCATGGGCACCAGCGACAGTTCCCAGAAGCCGTAGTAAATGATCAGGTCCAGCGAGACAAAGACGCCGTACATCGCCGTCTGCTGCGCCAGAAACAGCGAATAAAAAATCTTGCGCCGCGCCGTGATCGCGTTCCAGCTTGCCAGCACGCCCACCGGCCCGAGCAGCCCGGTGAGCACCACCAGCCACAGGCTCAAGCTGTCCACGCCCACGTGATATGAGATCAGCGGATCGGCGATCCAGGCCCGGTCGATCTCGAACTGAAATCCCTTCAGGCCGGGCACAAAATGCGCGGGCAGATGCAGCGTGAGCACGAAACTCGCCAGCGTGGTAATCAGCGCCAGCCAGTTCGGTATCTTCGCGCGATCGGGCATGATCGCGACGAGGATTGCTCCGGCAAGCGGAACCAGCAGAATCGCGGAGAGGATCGATTGGTCGATTGCGTTCATCGTCTTAATGCCCCAGCCCGATCCCGGCGCCGTGCGAATGCAGAAGAGCCGGCAACAGCACAAACACCACCAGCAGCGCCGCCGCTCCCGCGGCCAGCCACGCCGCATAGGAGCGCAGATTGCCCGATTGCCACCGCTGCAGAATTGCGCCGCCCAGGTTCGCAATCCCGCCCAGCAGCCACGCCAGCCCGCCCAGAATGCCCGCGTCAATTACAAAGTTCAGCAGGTACTTCGAAACGCCCAGCAATCCCTTCACAAAAATCGCGCCGTAAATCTCGTCCACGTAATACTTGTTGGCCAGCAGTTTATAGACGCCAGGCATCGCCGCTGCCAGCCGCGCAGGGCGCTCCGTTTTCTTCGCATACAGCATGTGCGCCACCAGCCATCCCAGCAGCGCCACGGCCACGGCCACGCAGCTCAAAGTTAATTCAAGATGCGGCACGGTGGACTCAGAGCTGTACGCGCCGAGTGCCGGCGCCAAAAATCCGCCGATCCATCCCAATCCTTCGCCCTTGCCCATCCATCCGCCGCAGACCGAAAGCGCGCCCAGAATCACCAGCGGCCCCAGCATTGACCACGGGCTTTCGTGGGGATGCGCCTCGTGCGCGCGCGATTCGCCGAAGAAGGTCATATACCAGAGCCGGAACATGTAGAGCGCCGTCAGCAGCGCAGTCACCAGCCCCACGAACCAGAGAACCTCGCCGCCCGCGCCTTGCAGAAAGGCAGCGTACAGAATCGCGTCCTTTGAGAAAAAGCCTGCGAACGGCCAGATTCCGCAGATGGCAAAAACCGCCGCGGTCATGGTCCAGAACGTGACCGGCAGCTTCTTCCACAGGCCGCCCATCTTGCGCATGTCCTGCTCGCCGCCCAGCGCGTGGATCACCGAGCCTGCGGCCAGGAAGAGCAGCGCCTTGAAGAAGGCGTGCGTCACCAGGTGAAAGATAGCCGCCGAATACGCCGCCACACCGCAGCCCAGAAACATATAGCCAAGCTGCGAGATGGTGGAGTAGGCAAGCACGCGTTTGATGTCGTTCTGCACCAGGCCCATGGTGGCCGCAAACAGCGCCGTGGCTGCGCCGATCATGGCCACCACCGTGAGCGCCAGGGGCGAGCGGCCGAAGAGGAAGTGCGTGCGCGCGATCATGTAAACGCCGGCGGTGACCATGGTTGCCGCGTGAATCAGCGCAGAGACCGGCGTGGGGCCTTCCATCGCATCGGGCAGCCACACGTAAAGCGGCAACTGCGCGCTCTTGCCCGTCGCGCCCACCAGCAGGCATAGGCAGATCACAGTCAGAACGCCACCCGCCCATGCGGGATTGGCGTCGAGTATCGCGGCAATCTCACTGAAGGTGAGCGTGCCGAAGTTGGCCAGCAGCAGAAAGATTCCGATCAGGAATCCAAAGTCTCCCACGCGGTTGGCGATGAACGCCTTCTTGCCCGCGTCGGCAGCCGAGGTCTTTTGATACCAGAACCCGATTAAGAGATAAGACGCCAGGCCCACGCCCTCCCAGCCCACGAACATCACCAGCACATTGCCGGCCAGAACCAGGGTGGTCATGAAAAACAAAAAAAGGTTCAGGTAGCTGAAGTAGCGCGCATATCCTTTGTCGCCGCGCATGTAGCCCACGGAGTAGAGGTGGATGAGAAAGCCCACGCCGGTGATCACCAGCAGCATGATCAGGGAGAGCTGATCGAGCACGAAGCTGAATTCGACGTGCAGCGCACCCACGCTGATCCACGAGAAGGGACAGGTCTCGACAAAGGGAGCCGGATCTCCGAAACCGGGAGTTACATGAATGTAGGCTAAGAAGCCCGCATCCAGCACCACCGCGAATGCCGCCAGCGGCGCCAGCAGCCCAATCGAGGTCACCAGCCACTTGGGCAGGCGCGCGCCCAGGATTCCATTGAGGAGGAATCCCGCGAACGGCAGCAGCGGAATCAGCCAGAGATGCAGGGGTGCGTTCATAGTTTCATCAGGTCGATGCGGTCGACGGCCAGCGTGGCCCGGGCGCGGAAGACGGCGATGATGATGGCCAGGCCCACCGCTGCCTCGGCCGCGGCCACCATCATCACGAAGAAGACAAAGATCTGTCCCTTCACCGCATGCCACTGATAGGCGAAGGTGACAAAGGAAAGATTCACGGCGTTGAGCATCAGCTCAATCGACATGAAAACGGTAATGAGATTG
>DATJRT010000013.1:0-5303 GCA_035504495.1 Occallatibacter sp. | reverse complement strand
GCCCAGGCACACCGGGCAGATGTTGGTGTTCGGCTCCGCGCCGAATTTGTTGGCGCAGCCGCAAAAAGCCTTTGTCGCCGTGAGCAGTTGCACGTGCACTTCGAGACCGATCACCGGCTCATACTTGGCCAGAACATCCGGAGATACTGCGGCAGCTGCCATAGAGGAATTTTAGCGGGTTATGATCCAGCGTCCTCGTCCGCCTCTCGCTTTGTCCAATTCAGAAACATCACGTACTCGATGCCCGAATCCTTGGTAAGCAAAATGCCAGGCCCATCAATCGGCTCTTCGATCTCCTCTCCATTCTCACCCTCCTTCACCCAGGAGGCTGTCTCTAGAAACAGGGAGGAATCCTCCTCCTCATCGGAGTAATAACGGAGCCAACCCAGGATTTTTCGGTCTCCGGAAATACCTACCTGAACCATCCCGCCAATCTCCTGAAAGGCGTCGTTCCAGATAGCCATGCGCGCGGTCCGCTCAGTCACTTTCATCCAGCGCAGCAACGACATGATCCAGTCGCGGTTAATGTTCGCTGAATAAAGCACGGCAAAGACGATCGCGGTACCTGCGAGCCACGCAAGATGTTTCCAGTTGACAATGATCTGATATTCGCTGGATTGCTGGGGGGCGATCGGCCTCCACGACAGTGGAAGCGTATATCCGAAGATAGGCAAAGTAAGGAGGTAAAGTATAAGGCTAAAGAGGAGCGCCTCAATAACTTTGTCCAGTTCCGACTGTTTGCGCCGTACGGCGAGGAATTGGACAATGTACGCGCACGCAAATCCCGGAAGCAGAACGAGGAGAACGCCTAACGCCTCTAGCCTATCGGGCATTGAGAGCTTGCCTTACCTTACTTTCCATTCTTTGGCGGTACCGCGACTGGCTTCGGCCGAACCAGATTCACAGGAATAGAAGGCTTGAAGGAACCTTGTTTGCCAGCAAGTCCCTTCTCAACCTTCGCATCGAATGTCTTAGCTCTGCCCGCGGCTATTTCTCTGTTATTCATAGCGCTCCCCTGCGGCTATGATGGGCCTGACTGGAATCCATGTCAATCTTCGTTCTCGCGTCGGTGCGCCGCAGCTTTACGCCGGTGGGCGCGGCGCGGGCGGCTGCGGAGAAGGCGGCTTGGGCCTGGATGCTTCCTTGCGCGCAGGCGCGAGAATCGCGTGCAGAATGGTGCCTTCCATCCGCGGCATGAACTCGACCACGCCGGCGTCGCCAATGTCCTGGATGAGCCGGTTGATGATGGCGTAGCCCAGTTCGCGGTGGGCCATCTGCCGGCCGCGGAAGCGCAGGCTGGCCTTCACCTTGTCGCCCTCGGTAAGGAAGCGCACCGCCTGGTTCTTCTTGGTCTGGTAGTCGTGCTCGTCCACGGTCACGGAGAACTTGACCTCCTTGACCACGATCACCTTTTGCCGCTTGCGCGCAGCGCGCTCGCTCTTTTCCTTTTCGTAGAGAAAACGCCCGTAATCCTGGATGCGGCAGACGGGCGGGACGGCGGTGGGGGAAACCTCAACCAGATCCAGGCCGCGCTCGCGGGCAATTTTGAGAGCCTCGAAGGGAGGCAGGATGCCCAGCTGTTCGCCGTTCTCGTCGATCACGCGGACTTCGCGGGCGCGAATACGGTCGTTGATGCGGATAAAGGACTTGGCCGAACGCTTATCGAGTGCGATGATCTTCCTCCAAAGCCTGGGGCTGCATGCGCTTCTCTCGTGCCGGCCCCGCGCGGAAACGGCGTAGGCCCACGAACGCACCCTGAGTATAGCATTGGCTTGGCTTCGATCGAGAAGCGGGCGCCGGCCCCAGGTTACGCCGGCGCGCCGCGGAGCGCGCCCTCCGCGGTGAATCCCGAAACAAGAACGCGCACCAGCTGGTTGTCGGGAAACGAACCCTCCATCTCGACGGGAAGAAAATTTTCCGTCAGCGCCAGAGTGCGGCCAGGGGCATTGAGCTCCGCAGGCGTGTGCAGCGTAATTGCCTCAAGCGCGCGGCCCAGGAAGCGCGCGCGATGGGCGCGGGATTTTTCCGCAATTAAGGCGCGCAGCGCGGCCATGCGCTCTTGCACCGCCGCGGCTTCTACGGGCGCTGCTGCCTGCAATGCCGTACCCGGTCGCGGCGAAAACGGGAACAGGTGCAGATAGCCGAAAGGCAGCGCGCGCACAAACGCCAGCGTCTCTTCGAATTCGCCATCGGTTTCCCCGGGAAATCCCACCATGACGTCGGCGCCCAGGGTCAGATCTTCTCCGCCTGCGCAGAGAAGCGCGTTCACCTTCTCCGCGTAATGCCAGGGACGGTAGCGGCGATGCATGCGCCGCAGCACCGCATCCGAGCCCGATTGCAGCGGCAGATGCGCATGGCGCGCCAGGCGCGCGCCGCCATACTCCGCCATCCGCGCAATCAGTTCGCTGTCCCAATCCATGGGCTCGATGGAGCTGAGGCGCAGCCGCGGAAGATGCGTCTCCTCGAGAATTTCGCGGACCAGCGCGGAAAGCGTGTCGCGGCCGGAGCCTGGCAAATCGCGTCCCCAGCGGCCCAGATTGATGCCCGAAAGCACCAGCTCGTTGCCGCCCGCGCCCACAAAGCTCTCCACCTGGCGCAGCACCGCCGCCCGGGGCAAACTGCGTGAGGGGCCGCGCGTGAAAGGGATCACGCAGAAGGTGCAGCGATTGCCGCAGCCCTCCTGGATTTTCAGGTTGGGCCGCGTCTGCACGCCGGGTGCAAGCGGCGCTTCTTCGAGAAAGGAGTGCGCAAAGCGCTCGTCGGCCCAGATCGGCGCGCCTCCGGTCAGAAGCGTGTGCACGCTGACCAGTTCCGCCGATGCAGATGTGCTCTCCGCGCCGCCGCGCGTGAACCGATTCGCGAGGATCTGGTCGGCGGTGATCTGCGGCGCCAGCGCCTTGTGGCTGTTGCCGATCACCGCCGAAACGCCGTCGAGCGCGGCGATTTCGCCGGGCGCGCGCTGCGCGTAGCAGCCCGTAACCACGATCTTCGCCGCCGGATTCACGCGGTGCGCGCGGCGAATGAAGGCCCGCGCCTGCCGGTCGGCCTCGGCGGTCACGCTGCACGTATTCACGACCACCACATCTGCCTCAGAGAGCCGCCGCACGCAGTGCTGCCCGGCCGCACGCAGGCCGCCGCTCAGCGCTTCGCCATCGGCGCGCGCCGCCCTGCAGCCGAAGTTTTCCACGTGAAAGCCGGCCATCTCTCTCAGTTTAGCCGCCCGCGAGCTCGGGCGGATTATGATGACGCCATGCACAGCCAACCGGACCCGGGCCCAGGGGAGCCGAAGCTGACCACCGCGCCAGAGCTCGCCGGCGTGCTGCGCGAGCTGATGGAGCGCGAGCCCATCTTTCACCGGCCTGAGCACGGAACTCGGCGCGCGGACTTCGAGCGCATGACCGCTCCCGATTTCTGGGAAACGGGCGCTTCAGGACGCCGCTACAGCCGCGCCTTTGTGCTCGATGAACTCGACCGGCGCTACGCCGGATCGGACTGGCGCGACGATCCCTGGGAAGCGGGCGGCTTCCTCTGCCGCAGGCTCGCGGAAGAGGTCTATCTGCTCACCTACACCCTGGTGCAGAAGCCCGATCAGCCGGGCGCGCGCACCACGCGGCGAGCCACCATCTGGGAACGGACTGCGCAGGGATGGCGCATCGTAGTCCATCAGGGAACCATCGTGGAATGATCGATCTGTGCGCCAGCCGGGCCGGTTTCGGTTCAAGGAAGAAATTTGTCCATCCGATATACTGAATGGAGACCCGTTCTTCAATCGGGTTCCAGTCTGAAACATGTCTACCGCTTCTGCCAGCATGACCACTTCCACGCGCCTCGCTCAAAAGAGCGGCGTGCGGCAGATTCTGGGCTACGTCTATTTCACTTTTATCTGCTATCTCTCCATCGGATTGCCCCTGGCCGTGCTGCCGCCCTACGTGAACCTGCGCATGGGTTACAGCGCCATGCTGGCCGGGCTGGTCATCAGCATCCAGTACGTTGCCACCCTGGCCAGCCGCCCCTGGGCAGGACGCATCAGCGACCGCCGCGGCGCAAAGATCTCCGTGATCTGGGGCATGGGCGCGTGCACCGCCAGTGGCGCGCTGCTGGTGGGCGCAGCCGTGCTCTTCTCCTTGCACATTCACTGGCTCAGCATCTGGGCGCTCATCCTCAGCCGGCTGGTGTTGGGCGTAGGTGAAAGCCTGGGCTCAACCGGCGCCACTCTCTGGGGCATCACCAGCGCGGGTCAGGAAGCCACCGCCAAAGTGATCTCCTACAACGGCATCTGCACTTACGGCGCCATGGCCGTGGGCGCGCCCCTGGGCGTGGTGATGGATCAGCTGTGGGGCCTGAGTTCGCTGGGAATTCTTACCATCGCTCTCGGCCTGTTCAGCGTTGCCATGGCGTGGCGCAAAAAGCCGGTCCCGGTGATCGAGGGCGAGCATCTGCCGTTCCGCCACGTGCTCGGCCGCGTGGCTCCGCACGGAATGGGTCTCGCCCTCGGCGGCGTCTGCTACAGCGTGCTCGCCACCTTCATCACTCTCTATTACATAAGCCGGCACTGGAACGGCGCCGCCCTGTGCCTCACCGCCTTTGGCGTCGCGTTTATTCTCGCGCGCCTGTTCTTCATCCAGACCATCAACCGCTTCGGCGGATTCCCGGTCTCCATGGCCTGCCTGGTGGTGGAGTCGGTCGGGCTGGTCCTGTTATGGGGTTCGAACTCACCCTGGATTGCCCTGGCCGGCGCGTTCCTGGGCGGCTTCGGCTTTTCGCTCGTCTTCCCCGCCATCGGCGTGGAGGCGGTAAAGCGCGTTCCCGAAATCAGCCGCGGCACCGCGCTCGGCGTCTACACCGCGTTCGCCGACGTTTCCTTCTTCCTGGTCGGGCCCATCGCCGGCGCCGTCATCGGCTGGTTCGGCTACCGCAGCGTGTTTCTGTTTGCGCTGGCCAGCGTGCTCTGCGCGCTGGGCATCGTCGTGGTGCTCCGGCAGACGCAGGCGGACTGAGAAAGGCCTCTTCTCCTCCGCTGCGAATCGAGGTCCGCGAACGCCCATCCCGTTTCCTGGAAGGTCTGCCATGGCTGAAGCTGCACCGTATCCCTACGAGACCCGCCTCAACATTCTCCACGGACCGCTCGAGCTCATCGACGTGCACGCCGTTCCCGGCGCTAACGAATTCAAGTGGTTCAACCAGACGCTCTGCAAGGTGAACGGCTCCGTGGTGCGCATGGCCGCCATCGAAGGCGAATACCACTGGCACAAGCACGACGCGGACGACGAGTTCTTTTATGTGGTCGACGGCGAGCTGCTGAT
>DATJRT010000012.1:0-3464 GCA_035504495.1 Occallatibacter sp. | reverse complement strand
TGCCAGGCAAAGGCCGCCGCGCTCGCCGAGACGCAGGAGCATCGGACGCTCACCTTCAACGGCAGGCCATTCACAGCGTACGAGACCGCAGAAGGCGGCATGTCGCAGGCTATTTCCGGGAACCTCTATGCAGCCTACGTGCAGCCTGTTTGCTATCTCTTCGAAACCGATGTGGCCATCGCGTTGCCCGGAGCGCTGGACGGCATTCCGGCGCTCACGCCGGCGCAGAGCCGCTCGATCACTGCACACTTGCTGGACATCATGAAGTCCGTGCGCATCGCGCCGCCTTACTCCGGCGGCCCCACGGTGATCACAAAATAAGAGCAGGGCTCGGTCTGGCTGGCGTTGTAAACGGTGTGCAGGTCGCCGGCGATGCACACGCCCATTTCGCCCGCGGCCAGGTCGCGCGTGACGCCCGCGGTCATCAGCCGCGCCGTGCCTTCACGCACAAACCAGATCTCGGTGTGCTTGTGGGTGCCGATCGGTTCCGGCGGGCAGCCGGGCGCAAGATGCGTCTCATGCGCTTCGCAGCGGATGTTGTCCGGGAGCATCCCGAGCAGGTAGTGTTCGGACATCCGCGGCCCGGGATGCGGATGCTCCGGGGCGATGGGCGGATAGCGGCCGGAGACCAGCGTCTGGAGCGGCGCGTGGGCCGCGGGCTGCGGCATCTGCGCCTCGGCCGGCGCAAGCGACGGCGCGGCAGCGAGCAGCGGCAGTAATGCGGAAAATTCACGTCGGTTCATTGTGCCTCCTTGGCAAACGCATCCGCTTCCCGGTTCAACTCGTCCGGCGTCACCGGCCGCGGATAGATCACTACCCGATAGCGGAACGTCGCCGACCTGCCCTTCTCGAGCGTGTAATCGAGCGGCGGCAGCCTGGGATCGAACATGTGCTGCCCCAGCGGATTGGCGGCAAACAGCCCGTAGCCGCGCGCGTGCCAGAAGGTGGGGTAGTTAGGATTGCCGGGGTGGTCGAAGATGGCAATCGTGTCCGTGTGGCCGTCGCCGTTGTGCCCGGCAAGCGCGCACCAGCGGCCCCGCGTCGACCACGCCGCTTCGCCTTTGACGCCCTCGCTGGTCAGATATTCGCCGGTGGGCGGCGCAACACCGGGAATGGCGGCTGCCGCGGCAACCTTGGTGGCCACGCCGTTCGCATCGGTAAACGTGCCGCCTTTTTCCTCGGGCGACTCGAGCCAGCGCGCCACGCGCAGGCCGAGCAAACCATCCTTGTCGTCGTGAAAAATGACTTTGTCCAGCGCATGCAGGGTCACAACCAGATCGATGCTGCGCGCCCCTTCCGCGCCGCGGGCAAAGACGTAGCGCGTATGTTCGGCGATAATCCTCTCGCCCGCACCGGTGATCCAGGTCGAGTCGGTCACCAGCTCGCCGCGGTTCGCGCCGCTCTTCGCGGAGACAATCCTGTCGAAGACGATCGCGCCCATCTTGGGCGCGCGCGCTGCGGGAATGGCGGTTGAGTTATTCCAGAAATCGAATCCGTTCACATTGGAGTAGTTGAACCAGAGCCCGTCGTGGTGCGGATGGTCAGTGCGTTCGCCCGGCCGCGGTTCCAGCGGCCACCCCCGCGTGATGGTCACGCCGTCCGCATCCACGATGGGAAAGAGCACGGGCTTCTTGAGCGCCGTGGGCCAGATGTAGGCCGTGAACGGCTTGCCGTCGATGGTGATGTCCACGCGGCCATCGGCCTCATTCGGCGTCACCTGCACGCCCTTGCTCGCGGCAAAGAGCGGCAGCGCAGCGATAAGGCCTAACACGGCGAGTGTCGGGAGGAGATGGGCAAGTGAGGGCTTGAAGATCATCAGATGCTTCCTCGGATGGTTGGTGGTGAAAACGGATGCCTCGGGTTGAGAGCGGCTACCGGAAGAGGCAGGAAGCGTGAGAGCACGGCTTCAGTGGCGCCCGCGAAAGCGGAATCGAAGTTCGGGCGTTGGCCGCTGCGCACCTCTTACGCAAACACCTTCCCGCCGGCCAGCACCTGCTGCGTCTTGTCGTCGAAGGTCACCTTCAGCCCGGTCTGAATCGCCGCCACGTTCATGCACAGCGCGATCGAATGGCTATAGCCCGCCTCGATGGACGCGTTGGGCGTCTTGCGCGAGCGCACGCACTCCATCCAGTTGCGCATGTTGGCAGCCGTCTCCGGGTCGCCATGCATGCCGGCATCGGTCGACACGGCTTCAGTCTGCTCAAGCAGGGAGAAGCTGGGCAGCAGGTTGGCCTGCATGTCCATCTCCGCGGCGTATTTCTGGGTCAGCCCACCGGTGGGCGTCACTGTCTGCTTGGCCATGTCCAGCATGCCGCCGTTCGAGTAATAGAGCTCCTTCACGCCGCCCGCCGAGTTGGTAAAGCGCGAGGTGTACTGCACCTGGAATCCCTTGGCCGGGTCGTCGAGCGGGCCGTAATCAAAGACCGCGGTCATGGTGTCCCAGTTTTTGCGCCCATCCTTCCACAGATAAATGCCGCCGTTGGCCACGCAGGAGCGCGGATGGGGCAGGCCCGTGAACCAGTGCACCGTGTCGATCTGATGCACCAGCCACTGATCGGGAATGCCCGACGAATAAGGCCAGAACAGCCGGAACTCGAGATAGTGGCGCGCGTCGAACGGGACCATGGTGCGATTGAGCAGATAGCGCTTCCAGTCCGTATCTTCTTCCTTGAGCAGCGGCACCACGTCCGGCCTGCGCCAGCGGCCCGGCTGGTTCACGTTCCACGTCATCTCCACCATCACGATGTCGCCGAACTTTCCCGATTGGATGTACTCGGCGGCCTTCATGTAGCTCGGCGTCGACCGGCGCTGCGTGCCCACCTGCACAATTTTGCCGCTCTTGTGCACCGCGGCGCGGATCATGCGCGCGTCGGCCATGGTGTGGGCAATAGGCTTTTCCACGTAAGCGTCGCGCCCCGCTTCCACGGCTTCCGTGCCGTGATAGGCGTGCTGAAAGTCGGCGGTGGCGATGATCACCGCATCCACGTCCTTGCGCGCATAGAGCTCGTCGTTGTTGCGCACCTGGTCCACCGGATTGCCGCAGAGCTTCTCGATATACGCGGCGCCTTCTTCCCGGCGCCGGTTCCAGATATCGGAGACGGCCACGATCTGGAAGTTCATCTCCCTGGCGTTGGCCTGGAAGGCGGGAAGGTCGCCCTGCTTCATGCGATCGCCGCAGCCCACAATGCCCACGCGCACGCGATCGTTGGCGCCCAGAATCTGCGCGTAGCTCGACGCGTTCCAGTTGACCGCGGCCGCGGCCAGCACGGCGCTGCCCGTCTTCAAAAAATCCCTGCGATTGTTCTCGAGTGGTGCCATGGTGACCCTCCGTGTTTCCGGTTAAGTTCGAACAAAAAGGTGCTGCCCTTGCGGCCAGGAGGAAAAGGCGAGCGAGCGTTCCCCAAGCTTTCGTGAGCCGGCAATCTGGTCCGCCGCCGGAACCAACATGGTCAGACCACAGGCCC
>DATJRT010000011.1:0-15245 GCA_035504495.1 Occallatibacter sp. | reverse complement strand
AAGCTTCTCGGTATCGACGCAGGAGATGCGTGCGCGCAAACCGCCGGCGATCATCGTGCGCGCCAGTTCATCGGTGGGAATTTTCCAGAGGGGAAAGAGGGGCTCGAGACCGGTGGGCGCGAGATTCTTTTCGCGATAGGCGCGAACGTCTTCAAGAAACAAATCGCCGAAGGCCACGGCATCGATTTTTTCATCGACCGCGCGCCGGCAGACATCGGCCATGCGCTGCTCGTAGATTTCATTCGAGCACGGCCAGGGCAGGGGCACGATCCAAAGAGGAACGCCGGCGGCCGCGGCCTGCGCCCCCAGCACCGAGCGGCGCACGCCGTGCATGGCCACGCGGTCGAACTTGGTGTTCAATGTTGTCAACAGCCCGCAGAGCTCGATCGAGGGGTCGCGGCGCAGCGCGTGCAGCGTCCAGGCGCTGTCTTTGCCGCTGCTCCAGGAAAGCAAAACTCGCTTCATAGGAGGATCATAAACGGCAGCCTCGGCGGGAGCCGGTTTCCGGCGCTCCTTTTTCGCGTCGCCCTCAGCATGCATCCAAGCAGGTGGAGTCGTGGCTTGGCGCCGATTGAAGCGGGGCGCCGGAGCGGAGGGCGAACTGTGTTTGACAATGCGCGCGTGCTCGCCTTGGCAATTCTTCTGGGAGCATGCGCGGCGGAGGCCCAGGATGCAAAGCAGATTGTGACCGAGGCCGTGCGCACCGAGCTGGCCGCCGATGCGGCCGACCATTCGCTCTGGATTTATTACGACGTGGACCGCAAGCCGAACTCGAGCGTGAAGGAGTGGGTGGCGGACACGCGCACGGGCGAGTTACACCGTGTGCTGGAGCGCAACGGACAGCCCGTTAACCAGGCAGAGCAGCAGAGCGCGATGAACGCCTTTATCCAGGATTCCAGCGCCCAGGCGAAGCAGCGCAAATCCGACCGCCATGACGATGCGCAGGCCACGCGGATGCTGAGCCTGCTGCCGAAGGC
This sequence comes from Occallatibacter sp., assembly GCA_035504495.1. GTDB lineage: Bacteria > Acidobacteriota > Terriglobia > Terriglobales > Acidobacteriaceae > Telmatobacter. Next base: position 14,268 of record DATJRT010000011.1, on the reverse strand, counting down.
ATTCATCTGGAAGATTACCGGCTCCCAGGACGGCACAACCACGCTGCATTTCCGGCCCGATCCAAGCTTTGATCCCCCCACCTGGGAATCGCGCGTCTTTGCCGCCATGGAGGGGGATATGACGGTCGATGACGCGCAGCATCGCATCATGAGCCTCAGGGGACGCCTTATTCACGATGTGAGGTTCGCGTACGGCCTGCTGGGGGAACTGAAGGCCGGCGGCACATTCGAGGTGGAGCGCCGCCAGTTGAGCAAGGATGAATGGCAGATAACCCAGACGCACGTGCACATTGAGGGATACGCGCTCGTGTTCAAGAGCATCTCAGAGGAAGAAGACGATGTGAAGTCGAAGTTCGAGCCGCTGCCGGAAAACACCACCTTCGCATCCGCCGAAAAAAGATTGCTCGAGCAAAGGCAATAGAGGCGGGACGCGCGCAGACGCCTGGCGCAGCCGACGCAGACATGCGGAATGCGGTCAAACAGTTGAACCGGTGCGAAGGCTCAGCGCAGCACCAGGCCGGCATCGAGCGGCGTGTTCTCGCTCGAATCGCCTACGCGAAGGACAAACTTGCCGGGATCGATGGTCCACTTGTGCGCGGCCTCATCCCAATAACTGAAGGCGCGCGCGTCAAGCTCGAGGGTCACATGCTTGGTTTCACCCGGCGCCAGGCGAACCTTCTCGAAGCCTTTGAGTTCGCGCTCCGGCCGATCCACGGTGGCCGAGGGATCGGAAACATAAAGCTCGGCCACTTCCGCGCCCTCCATTTTGCCGGTGTTGGTCACGTCAAAGCTTACCGGAACCACTGAACCGGCCGCCGCCGTGGCAGGCGCGTGCAGATTCGAGAAACTGAAAGTGGTATAGCTCAGGCCGAATCCGAAGGGAAACAGCGGATGCTTACCCGTGGTGGTCCAGTAACGGTAGCCGACCATCAGCTTGTCGCCATACTTGATGTGCTGGATGGTGTAATCCATGGGCCGTCCGTTCTCGCCGGTCGTATGGAGCACCGTATCCGCGCCGGGCACGCCGTAGTACCAGGGATACGAGGGGTTGTCTTCCCAATGACGGTCGAAGCTTACCGGCAGCTTGCCCTCGGGATCGTGCTTGCCGAAGAGAATCTCGGCCAGTGCCGTGCCGCCTTCCTGGCCGGGATAGTAGTTGTCGAGCAGCACGGGCACCTGGTCGAGCCAGCGCAGTGTGCCCATGCCGCCTCCGCCGGTGAGCGTGACCACAGTGTGCGGATTCGCGGCAGCAATGGCTTCAATCAGCGCGTCCTGGCCCCAGGGCAGCGTGAACGTGCGATCGTGGCCTTCGCCCTCGGTGGCTGCATCAAAGCCCGCAGCCACAACCACCACATCGGCGAGAGAAGCAAACTGCCTGGCCTCGGCCTGCACCAGGTCCGGCTCGTAGGCAAGTCCAAAGCCAAAGCGAGAGCCCGACGCGTGGGGCAGATAATCGGCCTGCACATTCACGGTTTGCCCGGCGGCGAGATCGAGGGAAGCGAACTTGGGTACCTGACCCTCGGCGTGCACCTGGTCAAGCACCGGCTTGCCGTCGACAAGCACCTTGAAGGAATCTTCGCCTGCGGCCGCGGCCAGCAGCAGGTATTTGCCCGCGCCGGATGCGGTGTACGCCGCCGTATAGCGAATGCTGCGCGGAGCCAGCTCCGCCGGCTCCCACTGGTTGGGTTTCCAGTCGGCCACATTAAGCCGGACACCGGTTTCCGGCGTGCCGGAGAAATTGACGCTGGGGAAGGTCTCGACCTGCACCTGGCCGTCCCAGTGCGTGTTCCTGAAGACGTCGTTCATCTGCGGCAGTCCGCGGCTATAGAGCACGTGCACATCGGGCCCGAGAAAGTTGCCGATGCCGGTGACGAAACTGACGGGATCGAACGCCGTTGCCTCCGACGATCCGCCGCCTCCGGGAACAGCCGGCCAGGCATCGGGACCGATGATGGCGATGGTCCTGATCTTCGCCGGATCGAGCGGCAGCAAATCGCCTTCGTTCTTGAGCAGCGTGATGCTTTCGAGCGCGCCCCTGAGCGCGACCGCGCGATCGGCCACGGAATAGGTGGAATCGGCGGGGTCAAACTGCGGCCGCGTGGTGAAACCGTAGCGCAGTTCCGTGCGCAGCAGGCGCAGCACCTTGTCGTCGATGGTGGACTCTTTCACTTCGCCGCTTTGAACCGCGGGCAGCAGTTTCTTCGCGTTCATGAACTTCGGGCTGGGCATCTCCAGGTCAAGCCCGTTATTGGCCGCAGCCACGCCGTCGTAGGTTGCGTCCCAATCGGACATGAGAATGCCCTTGAATCCCCACTCGCCCTTAAGCACCTTCAGATTGAGAAACTCGTTCTGCGTGGAGTGGACGCCGTTCACCAGGTTGTAGGAATTCATCACCGCATCCGCGTGGCCCCTGGTGACCGCGGCCTCGAATGCGGGAAGATACAGCTCGCGCATGGTGCGCTCATCCACGTCGGAGCTGGCGTTGTGACGATTGAATTCCTGGTTATTGAGGGCGTAATGCTTCACCGTGGCGACCACGCCCTGCGACTGCACGCCCTCGACAAACGGGACGACAAGCTGCGAATTGAGAAAAGGGTCTTCGGAAAGATACTCGAAGTTCCGGCCGGCGACGGGCGAGCGCGCGAGGTTGACGCCGGGACCGAGGAGAAAATTCACACCGCGGGCGCGCGCGTCCCGTCCCAGGCTCTGGCCCAGGGCGCGCGCAAAGTCGGGATCCCAGGTGGCGGCCAATGCCACGCCGCCGGCGTAGGCGGTTGTCGGACCCCAAGTGCGCACGCCTACGGAAGCATCGGACATCTTGAAGCGCGGCAGGTCGATGCTGGGCATGGGGCGGGTGAACATGTTGTCGACGCCGCCGAGCAGCTCGATTTTCTGCTCCAGGGTGAGCTTGGCCAGCATCGCGTGCGCCTGGGCTTCAATCGAGGGCGAGTCGGGCGCGGGCGCCTGCGCCTGCGCCGGGCCGGCAAATCCGGCAGCGCATCCCAGCAAGAGCACGGGTAAAAAGTTGATAAATGAGGGGGTTTGAGGGGAGGGTCCGGGTCTGAATTTCATAACGGGAAAGGTTAGCGCATTGGGGGCAGGCGTGTATAGAAGCGGCAGGCTCGCTTACGAAAGAGATGAATTTTCCGCGACAGGACTCAACATTTCATGTGAGAATTCGTCTCTACCATCAAATTGGAAACCGGTGGAGGTGTTTGCCCGGATTCTTGCTCCCGCGTGGGTCTGTGCACCCAGCAAAATGCCTTGGCTCTCCAATTGAGCCAGAATCCACGGCAGAGTTTCCTTTCTGCGCCTCCCGGCTAACGCGTGGTTGTTTCGAACCCGAACACGGGTCCCCCCAATGCGATCGCGCTGACCTTACGAAAGGTGGCCTTGCATGCGAAAATCCCTTTCCCTTCCTTTTGCCGCGGCCGCGGTTGCGTCCCTCCTTTCCGGATGCGGCATGTCGAACGTGACCTCCACCAATCCAACTTCACCCTCCGGCGATTCGGCGCCCGTCTCCATCTCCATGACCGACGATCCTCCGCAGGGCGTGCAAGTCCTGTTTTTCCAGGTGAGCCTCATGGATGCCTCTCTGACGCCGGCATCCGGGTCGCCGGTCTCGTTGCTCAACGGCAATACGCCGATCCAGATCGATGTGACGCAACTGCAGGCGCTCTCCGCGTTCCTGAGCACGGCCAACGTGTCGCCCGGCAGCTACACCGGCCTGAGCCTGACCTTCGGCAGCCCGCTGCTGGTGATCTTCAATGCCTCCGACTCATCGATCGCCAGCACCTGCGCCGTGGGCAGCGTGTGCCAGCTCACGCCCACCATCGATGACGACTCCGCCACGGTGAACCTCACTTCAGCGCCTTTTCCCGTAACCGTCTCCGCGAACTCGCCTCTCGGCTTTCTCGTCGATTTCCACCTGAACACGATCATTCAGTCCGATCTCTCGGTCAACCTGGGAGTGACCAACGGGATTACGGTGGGTGAACTGCCTCCCATGCCCACGCCAAGCCCGCGGTTCGGCTTCCTGAACGGAACCGTCGAAAGCGTGAACGCCAGCCAGAACCAGTTCACGCTGCAAACGCCCTGGGGCAGGACCTTCACGATTGAGGCGAGCAGCAGCACCATGTTCAGCGATTTCCCCTCGAGCGCTTGCACCACGGCGGGCATCGCCTGCCTGGCGCAGAACCAGGTGGTGCAGGTGCAGATTTCCGGCATCGAGAGCGGCGGAATCCTGATGGCTAGCCAGGTGACCTATCTGCAAGAAGCCAGCCAGCAGACCGTGGAGGGAATCATATTCAGCTACAGCGCCACGGGAATGAAGATCCTTCTCCGCGGTAATCCCACCTTCAATTCGGCTCTGCCGCTCGGCGGCGTGGCGTCAGTCACGTTCGCCACCGGAACCACCTTCTCCGTCGACGCCGACGGGTTCACGATCCCCTCGGGGCTGACCTTTGCCGGCGTCGAGAATCTCACCGCAGGCCAGACGGTGAAGGTGAACGTGCAGGGATCTCTCACTTCCACGGGCACCGGTCCGACCTCGGGATGGGGACCACCCCCGTCCGTTTCCTTCACCACCAATAGCGTGCAACTGGAGCCCGGACAAGTTACCGGCAACATCTCGGCCCTTGCCTCGCCGGACTTCACATTGCAATACTCAGTCTGGCCGCCCTGCTGGCCGCCTCTCCCCTGCCCGAACATCGTGGCCTTGGTTTCCACCGACGTTCAGACAACGTCGCAAACCACCTACATGGGCTTCGATCCGGACAGCTTCAGTGGACTGGCCGTGAATGGCGTGGTCTCAGTGAATGGCTGGCTCTTTGAAGAGGACAACGGCATGATGGACCCGGCGGTTACGCCTCCCACGATCCTGGCCCAGACGGTCAGCGATCATCCTAACGCGGTGTTCTGAAAGACCCGCGGGACGATCGGTTAGAAAACTGAATCTCACTTGAAGCGGCCTCCTCCGGCGGTGCACATGCTGAACCGGACGGAGGCCGCAATTTCTTGCGAGGGCAAATCCGCCCCCCATTGCTCGACTCGCGGCGCCGACCTTTCCACGGATGTGATTTAAATCACAAATTGAAGTGAATCGGGTCACTGCTGTTACTTTCGTTGCAGCGCACACTCGAAATTCAACAGGTAATACCCGTGGTTTCTGGCGCGCGGTGTGGCGCGAGCGGCGGGAGAAGGAGGCGGAGATGAGCTTTCACGAGGGCTTGAAAACAATCGTCGTGGCCACGAATCCGGATGGCGAGCAGGAAGCGGCACTGGAATATGCCCGCAAGCTGGCCGCCTCTTACGGCGCACGCATCGTGCTGGCGCACTCCCTGGACCCGATGGAATATGCCACCGTGGACGGAGTTCCCGGCCGAGTGTTGAGAAAGATGACCGAAGAAGCCCGCAACGCGCTGGACAAAATTGCCTGCGGCCTGCTCGAAGAAGCCATTCCCAGCCACTCGGAGATTCGCCAGGGGGCCGTGGCGCAAATGCTTGTGGACGTGGCGCGGCAGTATCGTGCCGGGCTGATTGTCATTGGGACCCGGGGCATGGATGGCGTGGGTCCGCTGCTGGTGGGCTCCATTGCGGAGCAGCTTGTGCGGCTGGCTCCCTGCCCGGTGCTCGCGGTTGCGGCGGACTGGAATGCAGGTGCTTTCCGACCCGTTCCCGGCGGTCCGGTGCTGCTGGCCGTGGAGAAGAACGAAGCCGCGCAGGAGGCCGTCGCCACCGCGTATTCCCTGGCGGAGACGTTCGACCGGCCGCTGGTGCTGCTGCACGCGCGCACCGCGGCAGAAGCCTCGGCCTTTCTGAATCCCTGCGCCACCACGCGCGAGCAGTTCGGCATTGAGCCGGGCGGCAAGGTATCCGTCCGGTGCATTGTCAAAGATGGCGCTCCCGCAGACGCAATCGCCTCCGCAATCGCGCAATTCCATCCCAGCATCCTGGTTGTGGGCGTGAAGCGGTCGAGCGAAACGCCAGGGCCGCATGGGACCGCATTTGCATTACTCGCGGGTTCGCGTGTGCCCGTTCTGTGCGTCCCGCCGGCGATGCAGCCGGTCGAAGCCTGACCGGCGACGCTTCGGCGTCCGAATCGAGTTGCGGCAATGCTCACTCAAGCAGGATTCCGCGCATTGACGGCGGCGGCGCATCCGCTGGCCGAGCTGCTGGCGTGTCCTCCGCAGGCGGGCGACTTACTCTCCGGCGCTTCGCAAATCCTCCATTTCGAGGCCGCCTATGTGGTGTTTCGGCAGCACGAGCCGTGCAAGGGCCTGTATCTCCTCGCTTCCGGCAGCTTTGCGCGCAGCGCCGTCCGGCTGAATACACGGCTGGCGCTGGGAACGGCCCGTTCCGGCGAACTGGTGGAACTGGCAGCCGCGCTCGGCGACGGGCGTCATACGTACACGCTCACCGCGGTCTCCGCAGGGTCGCTGCTGATGCTGCCCATGGCCACGCTTAGCCGGGCTTTCGATGTCCATCCTCCGCTGCGCATGCATTTGCTCGAGGAGCTGGCACGTGAGGTTTCGCGCGCCTACACCCTGTGCTTTCTCAACCGGATGGGGGCGCGTACCCGGCGGAGGCAGGCAAATTCCATGTGATGCAGGTCACAGTGGCCATTTGAATCCGGGCTATACTTCGAATAGTTGCCGCAGGTATAGCTATGGCTGGTTTTCATCCCCATCACGCTCCCGAGGATTGCCTCAATTGCGAGCACCGGCATCTGCGCATGTTCTGCAATCTCACGCCGGAGGCGCTCGCGGACTACGATGGGATCGGCATCATGATGAACCATGCGCGCGGAGCCAAGCTGTTCTCCGAGGGCGACGCGGCCCGCAACGTGTTTGTCCTCTGCTTCGGCCAGGTTAAGATTTCGTCCACCTCGCGCGACGGCAAAACCATGATCCTGAAGATTGCCTCGCCCGGCGACGTGCTGGGCCTGAGCGCGGTACTGGCCAACGTGCCCCACGAAGTCACCGCCGAGGCTCTCGAGCCTTGCCAGGTGAAGACGGTGCGCAAGCAGGAATTCGTGGAGTTTCTCGGCCGGCACGGCATCGCCTCCATGCATGCGGCGCAGTCGCTTTCGAGCGAGTACCTCACCGTGTTTCACGATGCCAAGCGTCTGGCGCTCTCCGGCTCCGCTGCGGGCCGGCTGGCGCGCCTGCTGCTGGACTGGGGCCGGACGGCCGCCGACGGCCGGGCTGAGATCAAGTTCACCATGGCGCTCACCCACGAGGAAGTCGCCAACATGGCGGGCACTTCGCGGGAAACCGTGACGCGCCTGCTGAACCAGTTCCGCCGCGACCAGTGGATCACCATCAAAGGCACCAGCCTCACCATCGTCAAGCCTGAGCAGCTCGAGCGCCTGACCGCGTAGATTCCCTCCCACCGCATCGATTCCGAACCGCCGCAATTTGCAGGCGCGGGTGCATTTTGCAAGCGCCCATTGGAGATGCGATGATCTCTTCGTCTGATGTCTATGCTGATTGCCGTCATTACCGTCTCTGACCGCTGCGCCCGCGGCTTGATGGCCGACACCTCGGGTCCGGCGATTGTGGCGCGAGTGAAAGACGAGTGGCCGGGCGCGGAGATTCGCGCGCAGTTGTACGAGGATGACGAAGACGCCCTTGCCGCGGCGCTCGAAGAGCTGAGTGCGCAGCATGCCGATCTGGTGCTCACCGTGGGCGGAACGGGGTTGGGCCCGCGCGACCGTACGCCGGAGGCGACGCGGCGGGTGATCGATCGCGAAGCGCCCGGAATTGCCGACGCCATGCGCGCCAAAGGGGCGGAGCGCAATCCCTACGCATGGCTTTCGCGCGGCATCGCTGGACTGCGTGGACGCACGCTGATCGTAAACCTGCCCGGCAGCCGCCGTGGAGCGGAAGAAAGCTGGATGGCGGTTGCAGCTCTTGTACGGCACGGGATGGAGATTGCCGGCGGCGGACAGAACCACCCCTGATCCGGTCTCCGGCAGAGACGCCCGCTACTCCGCGAGCGCTGAGAAAGAACGGAAACCGGGGTCGCAGCCTCAGCCGCGCTACTGGGGCGTCACCAGATGATGGGCGATGGCAAACAGCGCCAGCTCCAGGCGCGTGGAAACGCCGGTCTTGTCGAAGATATTCGAGAGATGCCGCTTGACCGTTTCCTCACTCAGCGAGAACTGCTTGGCGATGTCGCGGTTGGAGCAGCCTTCCACAATGCAGCCCACCACTTCAAGCTCGCGCGGAGTAAGCCCGTAGGTCTTGCGCTGGGGCACGGCGGCCTGCTGCATCAGGTCGTGCAAGGCTGAAACCAGGTTGACCACCCTCTTGCCGCCAATCCAATAATCGCCCGCGTACACGGTGCGGATGGCCGTCTGCAAGTGGCTGGCCAGAGCGTCCTTGAGCACGATGCCGCGCGCGCCGATGTGCAATGCCTCAATAATCTGCTGCGTGGTGATGGTGGAGGTGAGCAGAAGGATTTTCGCCGTCGAAGTTCCGTTCACAATGGCGCGCATGGCCTCAAGGCCAGGCAGGCGCGGCATCTGCACATCGAGGAGAAGAATATCGGGAGCCAGCTCCAGCGTAGCCGTTATGGCCTCGTCCCCGTCGGCAGCTTCGCCCACGATCTCGTAGCCATCGGCTTCCGACAGCATATTGCGCACACCGATGCGCACGACCGGGTGGTCGTCCGCAAGGACAATTCGTATGTTGTGCTCCATTGAGCGGCTCGCCTCCGTTGGCCCGGTCCACGGCGTGATGGATGCTGATGCTATGGGTCAGGCGGGCAATTCACCATCCAGAATACGCTCCAAGCTTTGGGCGGCGGAACGTAAATCATTGAGTAATTGGGCGCTGTTATCCGATTGGTTACCTGTGGACTCAAAAGAAATGGCCTCCAGCCGCGCGCCCACGCGCGCAGCCTGCATGGCCCCAGCCATGGCGCAGCCGCCTTTGACCGCATGGCCGATGCGGCGAATCTCAGAAGCGTCGCCTTTGGCCATGGCGATCTCAAGCAAGTTGGAGCGCCGCGAAAGGTCGGTGACGATCGCCCGGTAGATCTCGCGCACGGACGATTCCGGCATGAGCTGGCGAAGCTTGGCCAGGGTTCCCACGTTCACCACCGGCACATCGGCATCCGCGGCCGCGGATTCCATCGATTCCTGGATTGCGGAACGGCCTTCGAGGAGCTGGCGCAGCGCGGCAATTTCCAGCGGCTTGAGCAGCGAGCCGTCCGCCGAGGCGGAAACGTCAGCCGACGGCGTGCTGCCGCTAACCGCGATGATGCGGGCGCGGCTCCTGGCCCGGAGCGCCGCAATCAGCGCGGTTCCGTTCAGGCCCGGCATCTGTGCGTCCATCAGAATCACGTCGGGCGCAACCTCGCCGGCGGCCAGGCTCGCGATCGCTGCGCTTCCGCCGTCGGCCGTGTGCACGGTAAACCCGTTCATGGTCAACACGGTGGCCGTCACCTCGCGGCTGACGAGATCGTCGTCGACAAGCAGAACCGTGAGCTGATCCTGCCGGACTCCAAGGTCGAGCATGGCCTTTGTATGCATGGAGCAAATTGGACTTTGACTCTCATTATAGCCGCTGGCATCCTGCCGGAGAACGGCGATGTGCACGAAAGCCGGTTTTGCTTAGTGTGCACTCACATCCGGCAAGCCGAGCGACGCCGGCGCGGGCAGGTCCTTGCCGTTTTGCCAGTCGCGCGTGCCTTGCTCGAAGAGATCGCCTCGGCGCTGCCAGCGTTGGATCGCAAGGTCGTAGCGCACAGTGACATTGTTGAGCCAGTAAGGCCGGTTTTCGCTGAGCCAGACCTGAGAATACTCCGCTTTGAGGGCCGAGAAGGCGTCGCGCAGGTCCTGGCAGCGGCCATTGTCGCTGCTGATGTCGTCGAGGAGCTGCTCGGTAGCGCTGGACTTTGTCTTGTCGCCCTGCTGCGCCCGCGCCTGCGCGTAGCCTGAGGCGATCTGCGCGGCAAGCTCGAACTTCAAGCCGATCAGATCGAGCCGGCGCGCGCCCAGGTCCATGGCGATCAATGCATTCGGCTCGCGCAGGCCGGGGTTCGACTGGCGAGCCTGCTCCAGCAGAACGATGGCCTGCTCGGCGTGCGTGCGCAGATCGCTGATGGTTGGCTGCAGTTTTGCGGCAACCGCCTGCCCTTGCGCGCTCCACGGATCAAGCCAGAAAACCGTATCGCTGGTCATGCCCGTCTGCGCATTGTCCAGCGCCTCTTCGGCAGCCATCAGCTCCTTTTCGGCGGCGTTGATTTTGCCGCTCGCGTCGCCGTGAAACAGTTGTCCGTACGCATCCTGGTAATCGGCAATCGAGCTCTCGCCCGGCTGCCACGCGGCCACGGCGCCAAAGAGCACGCCGTACCAATCCATGTTGAAGAGCCCTTCGCCATCGTCGTTCCACACCGTGGTCAGCGCGCCGGTCGAGCCCAGCCGCTGGCCCTCGCGGATAAATCCCTGAATGTTCCACAACGCGTTCTTTTCGACCGGGTAAACCGAGTTCCAGTTGGCGTCGCCCGGAGCCACCCAGGTTTCCATGCCGGCCTTGGCGAAAGGTTCGATGGCCTTGTCGAAGTCCCCGGTGGGCGAGTAAATCCATGGAAGCGCGATCATGTCCTTGGGCAGTCCCGGGACCGCATCGGGATTGGCGTCGCCGATGTCGCCCCAGAAAAGCAGCCGGCGATTGAGCGGCGCCAGCGCATCGTGAATCTGCTTCAGGAAATTCACGTACACCGGCCCGTAGCCCTGCGCCTGCACCTGCGCCTGCGTCCGGCCCGCGCCCAGCTCAAAGGTCTCGTCGGCTCCGATGTGGATAAACGGCGAGGGAAATTCCTGAGCAATGTCGGTAAACCAGTCCTTGATGAGCGGCAGCGTGCCCGGCTGGCCCGGCGCCAGGACGTGACCCTCCGGCGTCTCCGCTACATCCTGATAAATCTCGTATTTCAACACATGGTGAAGATGCCCGAAGGCTTCCTGCTCGGGAACAATGGTCACGTGGTACTGGCGGGCATAGGCCACCAGCTCCGCAACTTCAGCCGGCGTAAGCGCGCTGCCCGGCGGCGCGGGCAGCGGATGGTCGGGATAGAGCAGCGTGTGCTCGAAATAAGGCGAATAGATGTTGATCTTGAAGGAGGCAAAGACGCGGATCTGGTGCTTCTGAAAATCGAGCGTGGGAAACGGTCCGCGCGAGAGATCGTCGTCGATGCCGCGGTAAGCCATCGCCGGCCAGTCGCGAATGGTTCCTGTGGGTATGACGCGCGGCGCGCCCGACAAGGGAAGCAACTGCTTGAAAGTCTGCACGCCATAAAAAACCCCGGAGCCGGTTTCCCCCACAATCGTCGCCCCGTGCGCGTCGAGAACCAGAATGTAGCCCTCCGATTCCATGGCCGGATCGAAGGCAAGGTGCTCGCGTGCGAGCAGCGCCTTGGCCTCAAACGAATCCGCGCGCAGCAGGACCACGCGATAGGTCAGCAGACTGTCCGGCGCCGTGGCGGGCGGGAGCTGTTTGATTGCCTCTTCCAGATCGCTCGCGGCAAACTCGTCTTCCGGGCTTCGGCCGGGCACGGAAACGAAGATGCGCGCCGGCAGGTCGACCGGGGCTCCCCAGTGCGCTTCACGGGGCGCCGGAAGCAGCGGGAGCGGAGCCTGGGCCGTTTCCTGCGAAGAGGATTGGGCGGTGAGCAGGGGAGGCGCGACAAGAACGGAAACCAGGGAGGCGATTACAAGGCGGAGGCGCTGCATGGGATGGACCTTCAGCTCAAAAATATGAGCGTTTGAATTGAATACGATCATTGTAGACTAGGAATTCACGGTTATCCGGTCCTTGCGCGGATTCGCCGAAAAGCCGCGCGAAGTGCCGGCCCAGGAGATTTTTGCCCCAATGAGCGCCAACGGCCCCACGCATCCCGCGCTGCCCGATGCCTCTGCTGCTGCGCGCCGCTATAACGCCTTCCTGCTGCTGGTCTCAGGATTGGGCGGCTTGCTGTATGGCATCGACGTGGGCATCATCGGCGGCGCGTATCCATATCTCGAAGCTACCTCCGGCTTCACGCCCGCGCAACTCTCTGACGTGGTGGCCGCGGTGCTGCTGGGCAGCGTCTTCTCCACGCTCTTCGCCGGCCTGCTTGCGGACTGGCTGGGACGCAAGACCCTGATGAGCCTGAGCGGTCTCGCGTTCGCGCTGAGCATCCCGGTCATCGCGCTTTCGCACGGATTCGGCTCTCTGCTCCTCGGCCGTTTGCTTCAGGGCGTAAGCGCCGGATTGATCGGCGTGGTGGTGCCGCTCTACCTGGCCGAATGCCTGTCGGCTTCGCATCGCGGCAGAGGCACGGCCATTTTTCAGTGGATGCTTACGCTCGGCATTGTGGCCGCGGCGCTGGTGGGCATGTACTTCAGCTATCGCGTGGATGCAGTGGCGAAGCTGGCCGATGCCGCGGCGCTGTTCCGCTTCAAGGAGCACGCGTGGCGCGGCATCTTCTGGGTTTCGCTGCCGCCCGGGTTGCTGTTCGTGATCGGCAGCCTGATGGTTACCGAATCGCCGCGCTGGCTCTTTCGCCGCGGCCGGCGGGAACGCGCGCACGCGGCGCTGCTGCGCTCGCGCAGCCCGGAACAGGCCGCGCTCGAGCTCGAGGAGATGGATGCCTCCGCGCGCAACGCCGCGAGCGCAGCCAGAGCGCAGATCCTGGGTACGGGCCTTCGCGAATCCCTTCTGCGCCGCAAATATGTGATCCCCTTTTTCCTGGCCTGCGCCATTCTTGCCTGCAACACGGCTACCGGCGTCAACTCCATCATCGGCTACAACACCGGCATCCTCATGCAGAGCGGACTGAGCGATCTCTCCGCGCACTGGGGCTACGTGATCTTCACCTGCGTGAACTTCCTCATGACCAGCGTGGGCATGATGCTGGTGGATCGCAAGGGACGCCGTTTCCTGATGATCCTGGGAACGGCCGGCATCATCCTGGCGCAGTCGTTCGTGGGCATTCTGTTCAAGACCACAGAAACGCTTTCCGTGGATTGCCGCGCCGCGGTGCAGGCGCTTGTGGGCCCGGACCAGCAGCTCAGCCTGCGCTTTGACCCCGCCACTGCGCAAAAGCTGCTTGCGGCGCAGGGCTATGCCGGAGGCCGGATCGACAGCCGGCGCGCCTCGCTCGCCATCATCTACTCCTACGGAGACTTCACCGCGGCCACGGACTTTGCCCGCTCCGATGACGCCGCCGCGACCCCGGTGGCCATCACGCGCGCCAACTGCCTGCCGTCAAATCGCGTCGAATCGCTGTTCAAAAATCCCTTTGCCCATTTGAAGGCCGCGCGCACCGCGCCGCTCATTATTCAAAAGGCCTTGGTGGGCGAGGTTCCGGCGCCGGGCCACGGATGGCTGGTGGCCCTGGGCATTTATGTCTTTATGGCGTTTTACGCCATGGGCCCCGGCGTGGTGGTTTGGCTGGCGCTCTCTGAGCTCATGCCCACGCGCATCCGCTCCAACGGCATGAGCATTGCGCTGCTGATCAACCAGCTCGTCTCCACCACGCTGGCCGCCATCTTTCTGCCCTTCGTGGCCCGACATGGCTACTCGTCGATGTTCTTCCTCTTCGCGGCCTTCACGCTGGTATATTTCCTCGTGGCCACGCTTTTCTTGCCAGAGACCAAGGGCAAGACGCTCGAAGAGATCGAAGCGCACTTCGAAGGAAAGACGGCCCCCGGTTTCTAGCCTGCTGCGTTTGCCTGCCGCAAGTCCATACAATAACCTTGAAACCGGCATGAAAGCGAACCGCTCCATTCCGTCATCCACGGTGATCCCCGTCCTTTACTATCCTGATGTGCGCGCGGCGGTCGCGTGGCTCAGCGCCGCCTTCGGCTTCAAGGAGCGGGTGCAGATTGGCGAGAGCCACCGGTCGCAGATGATGATTGGCGAAGGCGGCGGCGCTGTGATTCTCGGCGACATTCGCCACGATCGCCGACCCCCGCGCGAGGGCGAGGTGACGCACGGCGTGATGGTGCGCGTGGACGATGCGCGCGCCCACTGCGAGCGGGCCAAAGCCAACGGAGCAATCATCCTGGACGAGCTGAGAGATTTCGAATACGGCGAGCGCCAGTACACCGCCGCCGACCTGGCCGGCCACCAGTGGACATTCACGGAGACGCTCGCCGACGTGGCGCCGGAGTCGTGGGGCGGAACGACCGTGCACCAGGACTGACTCTTCTACATCCCCTATCGTTCGACCACGGCCTTCGACAGGTTGCGCGGCCGGTCCACGTCCACGCCGTGCTCA
>DATJRT010000010.1:0-5993 GCA_035504495.1 Occallatibacter sp. | reverse complement strand
TTCCCGGCCGCAGCCCGCCCGCAACCGCGATCGTCTCCGCCAGCAGCAGAATCAGCAGCGGCCAGATGCCATAAGTCGATCCCCAAAGCTGCTGCGAAAGAAACGCGCCCTGAATCGCCGCCAGCAGCAGGATGGGCGTGAGCGCACGCAAATCTACCCTGCGCCCCAAGCGAATCAGCCTGGCGAGGACAAGCGCCGCGGCCAGCACCAGCAGCAGCGGCCACAGCGCCAGCAGGCTGTCGCCGCGCTCGTCGGCGTCGTCGTAACGGATCAGCGAGGAAAGCGTGAACAGAAATGGCGCGGCGAAGAGCGCAAAGGCGGCAATCCGCGACCGCGGCGACGCGCCGCCACGGCTGCGCAGGAGAAGGACCGCCGCGGCCACGCAGGGCAGCGTCCAAAGCAGACTGGGATCGCGATACACGCCCAGCATGACGCTCGATCCCGGCAACCTGCGTTGCGCTGCGAACTGAATTGTCCAGTGCAGGTAGTTGCCGAGTCCCGTAGTTAAATGAAGCACCAGGGCCGCGGCCAGCAGCGCACTCATCTCGCCCGCAATCAGAGCCACCAAAGGCGCACGCGCGCATTCATCCGGCCTTGCGCGCGGCAGCGTGCGCATCACCAGCACCCACACGGCCGCACCCGCAACCGCTACCAGAAAAGGAAGGCCCATATTCTGCTTGAAGAAGAGCGGCAAACACGCCGCGATGCCGGCCGCAAACCCGTGCCACGCCTTCGATCGCGCAGGAAATCCGCGCTCATCCCTCCGTCGCGTGCCCAGCGGCTCGGCCTCGACGCGCCGCAGCATCCACACCGCAACCAGAACTGCCAGCGCGCAGTCGCAGTCGTAATTCGGCAGCGGCACAATGCAATAGATTCCCAGCACCGTGAGCGGCGCAGCCAGCAGAACCGAAATGGCCCACGCCGCGCGCACGCGCCCGCGCAGCGTTTCCAACCCGATGCGCCAGGCGAGCACGGTGCCCGCGCCGCCCGCAACCGCCGAGTAAAGCACCTGATGAAAAAACACGCGGCCGAAGAGCCGGACGATCGCCGCCTGAATGAGAAACGTCAGCGGCGCATGGACAAAGGGAAAGTCGCGGTAGGGCATCTGCCCCTCGGCCATGCGCACCGCGCTGTCGAGCACATAGCTGAAGTCCCACAGCACCACGATGTGCGCGTTCTGCCAGAGAATCGTCCCCGCGGTTCCCAGAAACAGCGCGGCTGCAGCCAGTGCGTCGCGCAGCGTCCACGTGCGCCCGGATGCGTGTTCCGGAGCGCGGACGGCATCCGTCAGGATGCACAGGCTGCAACGCCATGAAGAAGAAGCTAGCAGATTACGCGGGCAGAGGGCCGCGCGCCTGCGGCGTCACCATCCCCGGTGGTAGTAGTAATACGCGCACCTTGGCTGCGACACCAGGGCCATCACCAGCAGAATGATCCAGCCCACGCCGGTCCAGCCGAAGAACAGGTTCAGCAGCAGGATGCCGGCCGCATTGTGCGTGTGCCGCACCGCCGCAAGAATCGCGGGGAGGAAATAGAATCCGATGCCGAAGACCAGGAAGTGCATACAGGCTCCGCGTTGTTCCTCTTGGTCTACGCAATCGCGGCCGCGAAAGTTCCCGCTGGCCAGTTGCGCCTCGGGCATCCTCGCTGCCTTCCCGCGGCAACCGGTCATTACAATCAATCCAGCATGCCCACCCAGGTCCGCTCGCACGCCAAAATCAACCTCGGCCTGGGCATCGGCGCGCCGCGCGCGGACGGCTTCCACTCCCTCGTCACCGTCTACCAGACCCTGGAGATGCACGACCTGGTCACCGTCACCGCCCGGCCCGCGGCCTCGACGGCCATCCGGATCACCACCAATCACCCCGAAGTTCCCACCGACGAGCGCAACACCGCCTGGAAAATGGTTTCCCTGGCTTTGGAAGGGTTCCAGATCCGGGCCGAAGTCGACATCCACATCGAGAAGCGGCTTCCCGTCCAGGGCGGCCTGGGCGCGGGATCGGCCAACGCCGTGGCTGCGCTCATCGGGCTGGAAGCCGAACTAGGGATAAGGAGTCAGCAAATCAACAAGTTAGCAAGTCAGCCGGGTGGCCCAGGTCTCGATTTTGAGACCTGGGGAAGCAAGCGCCGGCTGGCCCTTGCCGCCCAGGTCGGTTCCGACGTTCCCCTTTTCCTCGTGGGCGGCACAGTCCTCGGCCTCGACCGCGGCCAGCAGGTCTCCCCGCTCCCCGACCTCGAACCCACCTGGTGCGTAATCGCCGTGCCGGAAACCGGCGTTTCCACCCCGCAGGCCTTTCGTCACTGGGACGCCCTCTGCACCCGGGCGGGTTTGACCGCCGAGGCAAGTACCGATAAACTAAAGAAGTTGAGCCGTGCCTACTTGAGCGCCTTCGGAGTGAAAACTCCGGGGGACGGGCAAGAGCCGGGCTCCTCCGGTGTCGTTTCCAGCGGAAACGACCTCGCCGGACCAGAAGGGTCCGCGCTTGTCCGCACCGGGATCACGAGCTGGATCGAAAACGACTTCGAGCAAGTCGTCTTCGCCCAGCATCCCTCCCTTCGCGAAATCAAGCGCATTCTTCTGGGTTCGGGCACGCCGGAGGCAGCTATTTACGCCTCGCTCTCGGGGTCCGGTTCAGCGCTCTTCGGGTTGTACCAGACTCGCGGAGATGCTTTAGCAGCGCAAAGCCGGCTCGGCGCGCAAGCCGGGGAACTCCCGGCCGCGGAAATCAAGGTGCGCAGCGTCACCGTAACGCGCACTTTGCCCCGTGCCGGGTACTGGCAAAACATGCTTTCGTAGCCATTGACAGTGTGCCGCCGAACGGGTAAAACTCGCCTGCGGCTGTTGAAGTTGGGCGATCGTTCAATGGTAGGACAGTGCCCTTTGGAGGCACTTATCCAGGTTCGAATCCTGGTCGCCCAGCCAGGTTTCAACGCGTTCGCACGGATGCAAGATTGCAGCCATAGCCAACCAGCGTGGAGGTGATTCTCAAATGGAAGTGGAAACCCTGGTAAGGGACGAAAACAAGCCCAAGGACAATGAGCCGGCAAAGCCCCGCGAGGGCGGGCAGAGAGAGCCGGCGCAAGATCCAGCCGCGAAAGCCAAAGACGCCAAACCCGCGCCGGAACGCAAGCGCAGCCGCAATCTGAGCGAAGACAAGCGCTTCAAGCTCTTCTCCGGCACCGCCAATCCTGAGCTCGCGCGCAAAATCGGCGAGCATATCGGGGTCAAGGTGGGCGAGACCAAGTTGCAGCGCTTTGCTGACGGCGAGGTCTTCTTCCAGCTTCTTGAGAACGTGCGCGGCGTGGATGTCTTTGTGGTCCAGCCCACCTGCTTTCCGGTGGATCAGCACCTGGTGGAGTTATTGGTGATGATTGATGCGCTCAAGCGCGCTTCGGCGGCCCGGATCACGGTGGTGGTGCCCTACTACGGCTACGCCCGCCAGGATCGCAAAGACCGTCCCCGCGTGGCCATCAGCGCCAAGCTCGTCGCCGATCTTCTCACCGTGGCCGGCGCCAACCGCGCCCTCTTTGTCGACTTGCACGCCGCGCAGATTCAGGGCTTTTTCAATATTCCCGTCGATCACCTCTATGCCAGCCCGGTGCTGGTGAGTCATTTTCGCGAGCTGAACCTGCCCAACCTCATGGTCATCTCGCCCGACCCGGGCGGCGTGGAGCGGGCGCGGTTCTTCGCCCAGAAGATGGGCGCGCCGCTCGCCATCGTGGACAAGCGCCGCACCGACATCAACGTGGCCGAGGTAATGAACGTCGTGGGCGACGTGAAAGGCAAAACCTGCCTGGTCATCGACGACATCATCGACACCGCCGGCACGCTCGTCAAAACCGTCGACGTGCTTCTTGAAGTCGGCGCCACGGCCGTGCACGCCTGCGCCAGCCACGCCGTGCTCTCGGGCCCGGCCATCGACCGCATCGCCGCCTCGCGCCTCGAACAGCTTGTGGTCACCGATACCATCCCGCTGCGCGAAGCGGGGCAGAAATTGCAAAAGATCAAGGTGCTCTCCATCGCCGGCCTGCTGGGCGCGGCCATCGAAAGCATTCACATGGAAACCAGCGTCAGCACGCTGTTTAACTGAGTGGTCAGTGATCAGTGATCAGTGATCAGAACCGGAAACCAGCTAGTCGGTCATTTTTCATTGTCGTGCGTCGGTTCGTTTTTCTGACCACTGACCACTGATCACTGACAACTGGCCCTCACAAAGGGAGCGGACCTAAAAAACCCGTGCCCGATTCCAAGGAAACGAGAAACCTGCATGTCCGAAGTTGTCGTCGCCAGGCCCCGCAAGGGCAAATTCAACAAGAACGCCGCGCGCCGCGTGCGCGCCGCGGGCAAGATTCCCGCTGTGCTTTACGGCCCCGGCCATGAGCCGGTGGCCGTGGAAGTGGAGCCGAAGCAGATCTCCCGGATTCTCTTTTCCGAGACCGGCCACAACACCATCTTCGACGTCCAGCTTGACGGCCAGGCCACGGCCAAGGCCATGATCGTCGACTGGCAGCGCGAGCCGATCAAGGATCAGCTCATCCACATCGACCTCAAGCGCATCGCTCTCGACAAGACCCTCCGCGTCAAGGTGCGGGTCAAGCTGATGGGCGTGCCCGTGGGTGTCAAGACCGAGGGCGGCATTCTCGACCAGGTGTTGCGTGAAGTCGAGATCGAATGCCTCCCCGCCGATATTCCCAGCCACATCGACGTGGATGTGAGCGGGCTGGGAATGCACCAGGTCCTGCGCGTCAACGGCCTGCCTCATTCGGAGAAGATCAGGTATCTCAGCTCCGAGGATGCGACCGTGGCGCACGTAGTGTCGATTCGTGAAGAGGTGGTGGCTACGCCGGAAGCCGAAGCGGCTGCGGTGGCGCCAGCGGGCGAAGCGGGTGCTGCTCCTGCGGAACCGGAAGTGGCCAAGAAGGGCAAGACCGCGGAGGCCGAGCCGGCCGCGGGCAAAAAGCCCGAGGCCAAGAAGTAAGACTTGTCCGGGAATGCCGAGTCCGGCCATCCCAGCGAGCAACGGGCGCTCGCCAGGGAACTCGAATCGGGCGCATTGCGCGGCCCTTTTCTTGTGGTGGGGCTCGGCAACCCCGGACCCGATTATCTGTGGACCCCGCACAACGCAGGGTTCATGGCCATCGACCGCATCGCCCAACAGGAAGGCGTTGTGGTCCAGAACCGGCGCTGCCGGGCGATGACTGCTTCTTGCCGTATTGCCGGCAGGCAGGTCGTCCTGGCCAAGCCGGAGACGTTCATGAATCTGAGCGGAGTTGCCGTTTCCGCTCTGATTCGCGAGTTTGCGATAGACCCGGCACGCGATCTGCTCGTGATCTACGACGAGCTCGATTTCGTCCTGGGGACATTGAAGATCAGGGAGCGCGGTTCGCCCGCGGGGCACAACGGAGCCCGCAGCGTCACCGCGGCCCTGGGAACGGAAGAGTGGCTTCGCCTGCGCATCGGCGTGGGGCCGGATCTGCCGCCGGAGGCCTTTGCCGCCGGCGTCAGGCGTCCGGGCAGGGATTACCTGCTCTCGCCCATGCGCAAGGCCGATCTGGCCGTAATGGACGAAGTGCTGGACAAAGTGGCCGCGGCTACCCGGCGCATTATTCAGGATGGCCCCGGCCCGGCGATGAACGAGTTCAACCGGAAGGATGAGAAGACAGGGAATACGGAGTAGAGAACAGGGATCGGAAAGAGTCGTCGCTGCAAGCCACGCGCTGACCACTGACCACTGATCACTGTCTTCTGACCACTGATCACTGTCTTCTGATCACTGTCGAATGTGAGGAAATCTGATGTCGCGATTGTATGAGGTTATGTTTATTCTCCGGCCGGATGTGGCCGAAGAGGATGCCGACAAGCTGATTGCCGGCTTTACTTCCACCGTGACCAATGGAGGCGGCACGGTCAAATCGGTGGAGAAGATGGGCCGCCGCAAGCTGGCCTACGTGGTGCGCAAGTTTTCTGACGGCAACTACGTCCTGCTCACCAT
>DATJRT010000009.1:0-14998 GCA_035504495.1 Occallatibacter sp. | reverse complement strand
ATTGCCGTATCCTGAATCCGAGGAACCTGCAGCAATGACCCTGCTCGATGCTCCCCAATTTGACGAGGCGCGGGATCGCCGCCGCCGCGCAATTCTATCCATCTCCGCCAGCGTTCTCGGAGTGCTGATCATCGCCTGGTGGCTGGCGGCCAGCCATCCCGTGGCCTGGCCCTGGAACTGGGACGCGCATCTCTTCGGCCGCCGCGCCGTGAATCACTTCCTGACCGCTGTGGAAAAGAACGACCTCACTGCCGCTTACGGCATCTGGATGCACGACAAAGACTGGCAGCAGCACCCGCAGCGGTACAGCGTCTATCCCTTCGGCCGTTTTGAGCAGGATTGGAGTCCGCAGAGCCCCGACAACGAATACGGCGCCATCCAGAGCCACAAAATCGTGGCTGCGCGCATGTACGGCAACGTGCTGCTGGTGGCCGTGCTCTTCAACGGGCGCAAGAGCGACGCCCTCGATCTGGCCTACGATCCCAAGACGAAGACTCTCAGCTTCTCGCCGCCCGGCGTGCAGCTTTATCTCGGGCCATAGCGGAATCCCTCACTCATCGCGGCCGCTGCGCAAACGGCAAGTCCGCTCACTGGTTCGTGGCCGTCAGCACCTCGGTGCTCCGGCTCATCTTGGCCGTGCGCTCCAGCTTGTCCCAATTGAAGGGCTTGCCGTCGATGGCGCGCACCAGCGTCTTGAACAGCACCACGGAGAAGAGCTGCCGGTAAGCAAAGCGCTGCAGCCAGATGTGAAAGAGCAGCCAGCCGTCGCCCTTGCAGGCGGGATGGCGCCGCTCCAGCGAGAACGCGACGGAAGAGGTAAGGAAATCGATCACCAGGAATCCCAGGAAATAGATGACCAGTTTTTCAAAGCTGGCCGGCGAAGCCGATTCCGGATGGTAGTGGCGATCCATGACGTAGTTCACGATGCCCCAGAGGAACAGGAGATCGATGAACGGCGAAACCAATGGCAAAAACATCTGGAAGATGAGAATGTTGGGCAGCGCGAACAGCCCCATCGCCTTGTTGCGCACAAACGCGGCGCGATGTTTCCAGATGGCCTGCAGCGTGCCGAACGACCAGCGGAACCGCTGCCGCATCAGCCCTTTTGCATCGATGGGCGCTTCCGTAAAGGCCAGCGAGCGGTCCTCGTAGTCCACCTTCCAGCCCCGCTCCAGCAGGCTCATGGTGAGGTCGGCGTCCTCGGCCACGGTGTTCAGGGGATAGCCGCCGGCGGCCTTGACCGGCTCGGTGCGCCATGCGCCGATGGCGCCGGGAACCACGGTGACCACGTGAAACAGGTCCAGCGCGCGCCGCTCGAAGTTCTGGCTGGTGATGTATTCGAGCGCCTGCCAGCGCGTCCACAGGTTCACGCGGTTGCCCACCTTGGCGTTGCCGGCCATGGCCCCGATGCGCGCGTCTTCAAAGTGGCACACCAGCTTCGAAATCGCGTCGGGCGCGATCACCGTATCCGCGTCGATGCCGATATAAATCTCTTCGCGCGTGCGATCGAGCGCGTAGTTGAGCGCGGCGGCCTTGCCCGCATTGGGCTTGCTGAGCACCTGCACGCGTCCGGCGCGGATCTCCTCCGCAAAGTCCGCGGCCGCCACTTCCGCGGTCCGGTCCTCGGAGCCGTCGTCGACGATGATGATGTGCAGGTTGCGGTAATCGGAGTTGAGCACGGAGCGCACCGTGCGCACGATCACGGCCTCTTCATTGTAAGCGGGAATGAGCACGGCCACGCGGGGAGAGTACCCGGGCGCGGCCTGGCGGCGCGGACGGCTCAGGCGGTCGATGATCGCCATAAGACCGACAATCACCAGGCGCGCGCTCATCAGCACGTCGCCGATGAAGAACACCATGACGATGAAGTTGCCGATGATGTCCACCACCGAAAACGCGATGGAGTCGGGGATGGTGCGCACGCGCTGCCAGAAAGTGAGCGGCGGCATTACCTCCGCGGTAGTCTTGCCCATCAGCGCGGAGACGGGAACGAAGGTGTAGCCGTGCGCGCGCAGGGTATCGATGAGCAGCGGCAGCGCATCCACGGTGGCCTGGCGGTTGCCCCCGCCGTCGTGCATCAGGATCACAGAGCCCTGGAACTGCGGCTTGGTCTTCATGATATTGAGCTGCGTCAGGACCGAGTCTGTAATCTCCTGGGGCGTCTTGTGCGGGTGCTCGTTCCAGTCGTCGGTGTCGATCTTGTTGCCGATGACGATATAGCCCTCGTTTTGCACGGGCACAATCGGCGCGGCCTGGTCGTCGGTCTCCGGCTCTTCGTCAATGTCGTACGGCGGCCGGAAGTAGAGCGGCTGCACCCCCAGCTTGCTGGCAAACAGGCTCTCCGTCAGCCTGACCTGCAGCTCCAGCTGGCGAAGGGAGATGTCGCTGATGTCGGGATGGCTCCAGGTGTGATTGCCGATCTCGTTGCCCTCGCGCACAATGCGCTTCAGCAGGCCCACGTTCTGCGCCGCCTCCGCGCCGATGATCATGAACGTGCCCTTTACGTGCTTCTGCTTCAGGATGTCGAGAATCTTCGGCGTCCAGGTAGGGTCGGGGCCGTCGTCGAAGGAAAGCGAAACCTCGTTGGCATGGTATCCGTAGTACTCCACGCTGTAATTGCGCGGGTAGACGTCCATATGCTCATCGACGATGAGCTTCTTGCGCGGATCGGGCTCGTCGGTGTCCACTTCCACGGTGCGCTTGCCCGGCTGCGGCAGCCCGGTTACGCGCATGATGTCGCCGCTGCCCCCGATGTCCACGTCGTGGCCCGGCTGCACGGAGGCGAGATCGTTGAGCGAGTCGGGACTGCTGGGCTTGTCCCACACGTTCCACAGCGAATTGTCTTCCGTGCCCAGGCGCCACAGCGCAAAGGTCTGCAGGCCGAGCTGGCGCGCCCCGCGCATCTCGTCGAGCAGCGTGACCCCGTCGAGAAACCACACCACGTGCCTTTGATTGGCGTCTTCGTCAATGTATTCGAAGTGCGGATTGAGGGTATCGTAGTCGAGGTCGAGATCGGCGTCGGCGTCGGAGGCCTCCTGCCAGGTGTCGGAGACGGACATGTCCTCGGTATTGAGCACCTGCGGCTTGGCCGGCTTTCTCCCCCTGCGCCTGGGCGGAATGGAGAGCGTCCAGTCGTAGCCGTAGTTGCCCAGCGCGCAGATGATCTTGCTTTTGGGCACCACCTTGAGCACGCGCACCAGGTTGCCGATGAACCACTGTTGCGCGGCGATCGGTCCGGGATCGCTGGTGACCTGGTGCTGGTCATAATTCATCAGGATTACGCCGTCGGAGTTCGCGGCAATCTGCTTCAGCTCGTCGTCGGGCGTGGCCACGGCCACGTTGACGTAGAGGCGCAGGTTGCGCGGATGCATCTGCGCGTACAGCTCCTGGATGAAGCTCAGGTAGGCCGGCGTGGTCTCGTCGGGAAGGTTCTCAAAGTCGAGAGAGATGCCGCGATACATGGGGTACGCGCCGAGAAAGCGCACGATCTGCCCGCAAAGGATGGCCCGCTTGCCAGGATCGGCCAGCATCGTGCCCACGTTCCCGTCCCACGCCTGGGTGCTGGAATTGAAATTGTTGAGGTGGGGAAAGATTTCCGTATCTTCCCGCGCCTGCTGGATGACGCGCTTGATGCGATCCAGGTCGTCCGGGTCATGCACCATTGCGCCGTCGATCACCGGGTACGCCAGATGGCTGCCGTTATTGATAGCCAGCAGCACCGGCCCGGACGAAAACACGTGCAGCCACTCGGGAAACAGCATGTCGATCTGATGAACATGCTGTTTGAACGAGGAGTAGCTGGCTTCGTCGTAGGGAACGTAGTAGGCTGCCCGCAGACCCTCGCCGGTATTGAAGGGGATCTCCGATGGCCGGCGGTTGGTCTTGCGCCGCGCCGGGCGCGGAGGCTTGATGCCGCGCGGCAGAATCGAGCGATCGGGCAGGGCGCGGAAATTGTGCCGCGGCGTAGGCAGCAGCAGCTCCGGAAGCGCCTGATTGCGCACCACGTTGAAGACGAATCCGACCACCACCAGCGTGGAAAGCACCGCGGCCGCGTCGAGAATGCGGCGCAGGCGCTTCCAGCGTTTGCGTTCGGGGTCGAAGAAAATCTGTCGATCAGGCATCGGTGATTTCATCTCCGCGCAGGCGAAACCGGATCAGGAAATGCTCAAGGAAGGGTCGGTGTTCTCAAGTGCCGTTTTTCTCAATCCGGGGTGCTCAGCGGCGTATGCCGCCGGTGTGGAAGATAACGGCGCCTTGTACACATGCAAACTCCTTGCGTGTTTTCCTAATCCAGTCAAGCTCCGCGGAGACGGCTTCCGTACTTCAGGATAACGAATGCCGGAGAGTGCAAGTTCCCGCGCGCACGCAGCCGGCAATGCCGGCCCTTTCGATCGCATCGGAAGACCGTAAAGCCGTCTTGAAAATGCCGTACGCTATACATTACGAATCGTATGGAAGCTGACCTCGGGAGTCAATCAAAGCTCAGGCGCTGGGCGCGCGTGGCATGGCCGCTGGCCGCGGGCCTGGCGCTGCGTCTTTGGATGCTCAAGCTGGTTTTTGAGGTCGAAGGCGATTCTCTCCTCTACGGCGCACTCGCCCGGAACTTGCTCCGCCATGGGCGCTACGCCCTCGGCGGTTCCGGCGGCGCGCTCATTCCCACCCCTCTTATTCCCACTTTGATCCGCCTTCCCGGCTATCCTCTCTTCCTCGCGTTCTGCTTCCGCCTCTTCGGCATGGACAATTATTACGCCGCCTGCTGCGTGCAGATTGCGCTCGATCTCGCCGCGTGCCTGCTGCTTGCGGACTACGCGCGCCGCACGGCTCCGCCGGCGCAGCGGTCGAGCGCCGCGCTGGCCACGCTCTGGCTTGCGGCACTTTGCCCCTTCACCGCCTCTTACGCTGCGCTTCCGCTCACGGAAGCCCCCACGCTCTTCACTCTCGCCCTGGCCCTCTGGGCCATGGCGCGCTTCCGCGAGCATCCCGGATGGAAGAATGCGCTCTGGTTCACGTTTGCCGTTTGCGCCTGTGCGCTCCTGCGTCCGGATGGCGCCCTGGCCGCGGTCGCCTTTGCTCCCGCGCTCGTGATCGGGCTTCCTCAAGGGAAAATTGCGCCGGCAAAACTCATGCGCATGGCCTGCGTCTGCGCTCTGCTTGCTCTGTCTCCCTTTGCCGCCTGGACTGTCCGCAATTGGAAGACGTTTCACGTGGTCGAACCGCTCGTGCCACGCCTGGCCAACGATCCCGGCGAGCTGCCGCAACCCGGCTGGGAACGGTGGGTCAAAACCTGGTCACTCGACTACATCTCCACCTACCAGATCTACTGGAACGTGCCCGGCGGCCCGTTCAACCTGCGCGATCTTCCCAGCCGCGCCTTCGACTCGCCGGCGCAATACGCGGAGACCGCCGCCCTGGCGGACGGCTATGAGGACAACGGCGAGGACTTTTTGCCGGGTCTCGACGCCCGCTTTGCGCAGCTTGCGCGGGAGCGCATCGCCGCGCATCCTCTGCGCTACTACCTGTGGCTGCCGCTGGGGCGCCTCGCCGACATGGCTTTGCGCCCGCGCGTCGATAATTTGCCCATCGATCTCGACTGGTGGAACTATGCGCATCATCACGCGGAAACGGAATTCAGCTGGGCTTATGCAGCGCTTAACGTGTTTTATCTCGGGCTCGGCGCCGCCGGCTTTTGCCTGCGTCCCCGCTTCCGCTGGGCGCTGCTTGCCTACATGGTGTTGCGGGGCGCGATGCTCGCGCTCACCGTTGCCGCGCCGGAGACGCGCTACACCCTCGAGTGGTTCCCCATGCTGTTTGCGCTGGGCGGCGTTGCCGCGGCAGCGGCGGCGCACAGGTTCCTTCGCCGCAGCGCAGCAGGCTGAATGGCCCTCAGACCCGCGGTCTGCTTCCGTTTTCGAATGGGGAGGGAGCAGGGGCCTTCAGGTCCCTGAATGTGCTCAGTGCGTCGTATAACTCGTCTTACTGTCAGTCTTGAAAGTAAACGCGTCCCTGGGCAGCTTTGCGTTGACCTTGACGTTGGTGTAGTGGCAGGTGCGCGACTGGCCGTTGCCCTCGTCGAAATATTGCTTCAGGCTGATGGCGCGGCTCGTGTCCATCCACAGGATCACTTTGGGTAGTTTCTCGCGCACCGTGGGGTCCTTGGGCACCAGCTCGAGCTTGGCGGTCTCAACCCCGTCCACCGTCTCGGGGCCGTCGTAGGTGACGTCCCACTTCTCCTCGAGCTGCGAGCCGCTGGCGCCGAAGCCGAGCATGAACCAGCTCTCGTACTGGCTCAGTTTGCTCAGCGTGGTCACCTGGTCGGTCAGCTTTTCGTAGAGCTGGATAGATCCCTTGGCGCAGCAAACCACCACCTTGGGCGAGGGCTGGCCGTCGTCGGTGGCGATGTGTACGCCCATGTGAAAGGTCGAATCGTTGCGCTCGTAGTAAACCACGCCCTTCTGCACGTCGGTGTCGGGAACGGGATTGGTCTGCTCCGAGTCAAACTCCACGTCGGCCGAGGTGGTATGGAAGGCGGCAGCCGCCGCATTGAGCTTGCTGATCACGGCGCCCAGGTTGTCGGCGGCCGGCGCCGCCCGGCAGGGGAGCAGGCTCAAACCCATAAGCGCAGCCAGCACAAACAGTCTTCTTGAATGCATAACTCCCTTTGGATGCGCGCGTGGCCGCGGCGGGTCCGGGAAATATCGGTGCGGTCCGGGAAAAGGAGAACGGCGCGGGATAGGATCGACTGGCCGCAGAAAAAATCCGCGATCCTATTTATGGGCCCATACCCTCCAGGCAAGGTTCCCGTTCCCGTCCCTCACCGTCTCCCAGCGCTCCACGAAGACATCGTCTCCGGTCACCGGCTCGATGGCCGCGCGCAGGGCCTTTCTTACCTGCCTGTCGGTCGCGCCCGGCGGCACCGAAACGTCCGCGGCCTGGACGGTGATAATCACCCCGTGGCCGCCATTGGTGGTCACCATGATCGGATGTTGCGGCCCGGGCATGGTCGATGGCCGGTCGCCAAAATTCCACAGAAACGGCGTGACGAAGATGAACAGCAGGATCAGCGTGACCATCACATCGTAGTGAAACGATCCGCGCGCGTGCGTCCAGTAAAAATAGCTCTTCAGGACCCGGCCGATGCCGTGATCCTGTGCCCGTGATTCCGGCTGCGATGCTGGCATGGCCGCGCTTTGAGACTCCATCAACACTCCTTCGTAATCCTATCCGCTCCGCCCATAAACGGCTTCAGGGCCTCGGGCACGTTCACTGACCCGTCCGCCTGCTGGTAGTTTTCCAGAATCGCCAGCCAGGTGCGGCCCACGGCCAGCCCGCTGCCGTTGAGGGTGTGCACAAACTCGGTCTTCGCCCGCGCGCCGCCTTGCAGTCCCGCGCTCGGCCGGTAGCGGATGTTGGCCCGGCGCGCCTGAAACGCCTCAAAGTTCGAGCAGGAAGAAATCTCCCGGTAAAGCTGCTGCCCGGGGAGCCACACTTCCAGGTCGAACGTCTTGGCAGACGAAAAACTGGTGTCCCCGGTGCACAGCAGCACGCGGCGATAAGGCAGCTCCAATGCCTCCAGAATCTCCTCCGCGTCGCGCGTCAACTTCTCATGCTCCGCATCGGACTCCTCGGGCCGCGTGAACTTCACCAGTTCCACCTTCTGGAATTGATGCTGCCGGATGATGCCGCGTGTATCTTTTCCCGCCGCGCCGGCCTCGGCGCGAAAGCACGGCGTGTACGCGGTGAGCGAAATGGGCAGCCGTGCCTCGTCCAGAATCTCGTCGCGATAGAGATTGGTCACCGGCACCTCGGCGGTGGGGATCAGCCAGTGGTCGTTGTCCCTGTACTCGCCGCGCGATGCGGCCTCGGCATCGGCATCGGAGCAGCGAAACAGGTCCTCGGCAAACTTGGGCAAATTGCCGGTGCCGAAGAGCGACTTCGAGTTCACCATGAAAGGCGGCAGCACTTCCTTGTACCCGTGCTTCTGGGTGTGCATGTCGAGCATAAAGCCGATCAGCGCCCGCTCGAGGCGCGCTCCCGCGCCCATATAGACGGCAAACCGCGCCCCGCTCAGCTTGGCCGCGCGCTCCAGATCGAGAATCCCCAGCCCTTCGCCGATTTCCCAGTGCGGCCTGGGCTCGAAGTCGAAACTCCTTTTCTCGCCCCAGGTCTTGACGGTGAAGTTGTCACCTTCGGAGGTCCCCACCGGCACTTCGCCGCGGGTGAGGTTGGGAATCCGCGCCAGGGCCAGCCGCAGCTCTTCGTCCAGTGCAGCCGCGCTCTTGTCCAGCTCCTCCAGTTTTTCCTTGAGCGCCCGGGTTTCGTCCATCGCCGCCGCGGCTTCATCGTTCCGGCCCGCCTTCTTAAGCCCGCCCACCTGCTGGCTCAGCTCGTTGCGCCGCGCCTTGAGCCGCTCCGACTGCGTGATCGCCTCGCGCCGGCTCTTGTCGAGGGCGCGAAAATCGCCCAGCAAAGCTGCGGGATCGGCGCCCCGCGCACGCAGTTTCTCCTCCACAAATTCCAGGTTCCCCCGGACAAACCCCAGGTCGAGCATCGCTCTTCCAGTTTACCCGACGCGCGCGCAGTCGCTCGCCGCACAGGGCGGGCGAAAATGCCGCATTCTGAGCAAGCATTTCTCCTTCTGCCGCATCTTGAAGCAAATGCGCTCAGGGGCAGATGTTCCCTGAGGAAATTGCCATGATGGGCGGCGGGAAGAGAGCTACAGGGGAAAGAGAAATGCCGTAGGCTTATTTCCATGCAACCAGCGGCAAGCGCGCTCGCGCGGCGAGAGTCCGCGTCTGTCTCCCGCGAGCGCCCCTGGCTCTACGCCTTTCTCATCGCGCCGGATGCAGTGATCGCCATCGGTCTGGTCAACGGCGGCCTCGGCTACCTGTTGCGCGACGAGGGAGTCAATCCCGCGCGCGCGGCCAGCCTCGTCGCCCTGCTCTCGCTTCCCCACGCCATCTATTTTCTCTGGGGCCCGGTCACCGATTTCTGGATGCGCCGCCGCACCTGGCTCCTGCTTGCCGCCGTTGTCTCTGCGCTCACGCTTCTCGCCGCTTTTTGCCAGCCGCAGCTGTCCACGTCCTGGGCCATTGCGCTTCTGTTTCTCGCCGCGTGCATCGGCGTGGTGGTCCCGGCTGCCTGCGGCGGCATGATGGGCGCCATGCGCAGCGAACTCAACCGCCGCCGCGCCGGCTCCTTTTATCAGACCGGCTCGCTCGCCCTGGGCGCCGTCGCCACCTTTCTTCTGGTCACCGGATCGCGGCGCTTCAGCCTGCTTGCGCTCGGTTGCATCGTCGCCGCCCTCATTGTCCTGCCTGCGCTCGCGGCCCTGGCCACGCCGCCGCAAGCCATGCTCAGCGGGCACACCGCGCGCCAGACGGCGCAACGCATCTGGCGCGAGTTCAAATCCACGTTTCTGCGCAGGGAAGCCATTCCCTACACGCTCTTGATCACCTTTCCGATGTGCAGCGGCGGCATGCTCGGCCTGCTTCCCGAGCTCGCCCGAGACTACGGCGTGAGCGGCGGACAAGTCGCGTGGATCAACGGCATCGCCGGCGCGCTGCTGACCTCCGCGGGCGCGCTTGCCGCCGCGCTTATCCCCGTGCGCGTACGCGCGCCCATCGCATTTCTCGTGGCCGGTCTCGTCAATGCGGCTTCGCTGGCCATCCTCGCGCTCGGGCCGCAGCGTCCGGCTGTCTACTTCGCCGGCACCGTGCTCTTTCTCTTCACCATCGGCGCCTGCTGGGCGCTCTTCACCGCGGTTTCGCTCGAGTTCCTCGGCAGCTCCGGCAAGAGCGGCAGCGCGCGCTACGCCATCATCAACTCACTCGGCAATCTTCCCGTCGCTTATATGGCCTGGGCCGACGGCCGCGGTTACGCCCTCTGGGGCCCGCGCGCCATGCCGGGCACAGACGCAGTCCTGAGCGCCATCGCGGCCGGCCTGCTGCTCGCGCATTTTCTCTTTGCCCGCAGAAGACGGTCCCCGCTTCCGGCGAACTGAGCTTTGCTCAATCCGCGGCCTTGTTCTCCTGCCGCGACTTCACCTGTTCCTGCCAGCCCGGCAGCCGCTGGTCGCCGGTGATCAGCCGGGCCCCGCGGCTGAAGGTGAAGTAAGTCCACATCCAGTTGGCCAGCACCGAGAGCCGGTTGCGGAAGCCGACGAGAAAGAAGATGTGCACCGTGAGCCAGGTGAACCAAGCCGGCATGCCGCTCATGTGCGCGCGGAACGGCCACTTCACGTCGGCCACGGCATCCATGCGTCCGATCGTGGCCATGTCTCCCTTGTCGAAATAGCGGAACGCCGGGCGCGGCTTGCCCGCAAGGTCGGCGGCAATGGCCTTGCCCACATAGTCGCCCATCTGCATGGCCGGCTGGGCCACGCCGGGCACCTGGTGACCTTCCTGCTCCACGTGCGCCAGGTCGCCGAGCACGAACACCTCCGGGAGCCCCGGCGGATTCAGCCGGTCGTCCACCAGCACGCAGCCGCGGCGGTCGAAATTCGCCTGGGCATTGGGGGGCGCGCCCAGCATCTTTCCCAGAGGCGAAGCCTGCACCCCCGCGGCCCACAGGATTACCGCCGCTTCCATACGCTGCCCGTTGGCCTCCACCCATCCCGGACCCACACCCGTCACCTGAGTGCCCGTGTGCACCTCCACGCCCAGCCGCTTCAGCGTGGCCTCGGCCTTGGCCGATAAGTCCTCGGGATAAGCCGCCAGAACCCGATGTCCGCCGTCGAGCAGCAGAACGCGCGACTTGCCCGGCTGGATGTGGCGGAAATCGTGGCGCATGTAGAGCTGCGCAATGTCGCTGATGGCGCCTGCCAGCTCCACCCCCGTGGGCCCTCCGCCAATGACCACAAAATTCAGCGGCGGATGCCAGCCGTGCTCCACCATCTGCCGCTCCGCCAGCTCGAAGGCCAGCAGCACCCGGCGGCGAATTTCCAGCGCGTCCTCGATCGTCTTCAGCCCCGGGGCCAGCGGCGTCCAGCTTTCGTGCCCGAAGTAAGAATGCGTGGCGCCGGTAGCCAAAGCCAGGTAGTCGTAACCGATCCGCGCCCCGCTCGCGAGCGAAATCTGGCACGCGCCTGTATCGATGCCCACCACCTCGTCCATCAGCACTTCGGCATTCGGCTGCTGGCGCAGGATGCTGCGGATGGGCTGGGCAATATCGGCCGGCGACAATACCGCCAGAGCCACCTGGTACAGCAGCGGCTGAAACAGATGATGGTTGCGCCGGTCGACCACGGTCACGTCCACGTCCAGATGGGCCAGGCTCCGCGCCGCGTGAATGCCGGCAAAACCTCCGCCCACGATCACCACGCGAGGCCGCGGGCGCTTGTTCCCGTCTCTTGCTGCAACCGCCTCCTGGGTCACACGCTCCTCGGTCACGCGCACCTCCGGTACTTATCTAGCAGATGCGGAAAGCCCGCCATCCGTCTCAGCCTTGCAAGCCTGCTGACTTGCTAACGCGCTGACTCCGCTGCCGTGCGATAGCATCCAGCTTATGATTGCTGGCGCTTCGTGGCTCTGGTGGCTGGGCTTTCATGCAGCCGTGGCCATGCTGCTCGTGGCCGATGCGCTGCTTCCCGGCTATCGCGGCCGGTCCCGCCATCCCGAGAAGTGGGCCTGGGTTGGCACGGGTGGCTTCGCTCTCGCCGCCGCAGGGTTCGCCCTCTGGATCGGCTTTGCCCAGGGACGCCAGCCCGCGTTCGAGTTCGTGGCCGGCTACACCATCGAGGCCTCACTCAGCGTGGATAACCTCCTTGTTTTCCTGGTCCTGTTTCGCGGCTTCCAGATCAGCCGCGCGCGTCAGCACAAGGCCCTGCTCTGGGGCGTAGGTTGCGCGGTGGTGCTGCGCGCCGCCTTCATCTCCGCCGGGGTCACGCTGCTTGCCCGCGTTCACTGGATCACGTGGCTCTTTGGCCTGATTCTGCTCTACGCCTCCTGGCGCCTCTTGCGCGGCGGATCCGCCCGCGCCGTCATCCCACGGTGGATCCGCCGCCTTCAGCCTGCGCGCGGCTCGCTCCTGCCCGTCATCCTCGCGGTTGAAGTCACAGATCTCGTCTTTGCCACGGACTCCATCCCCGCCGTGCTCTCCGTCACTCACAACCCCTTTGTCGCCTATACCTCGAACATTGCCGCCATTCTTGGCCTGCGTTCGCTTTACTTCGCCCTGGCCGCCATGCTCGACCGCTTCCGCTCACTCCACTACGGCCTTGCCGCGCTGCTCGCCTTTGCCGCCTTCAAAATGCTCGCCGCGCGCTGGATCGAGATTCCCATCGTGCCTTCGCTGGCCGTGATCGGCGCCATTCTGGCGATCTTCGCCGTCCTCTCGTTGTGGCGGAAGGGCAGGGAAGCATGAATACAGGGAACAGGGAACAGGGACAGAGAACAGGGAGCAGGGAACAGGGAACAGAGAACAGAGAACAGAGAACAGAGAACAGAGAACAGGGAACAGGGAGCAGGGAGCAGGGAGCAGGGAACAGAGAACGGGGAACAGAGAACAGAGAAAAGAGAAAAGAGAAAAGAGAACAGAGAACAGGGAACAGGGAACAGGGAATTGGGAATAGGAAAGGAGGGCGCAGCCAAATTGAATTCCTGACCACCGCCCCGTGAGGCCAAAGCCCCATTCCCTGCTGCTTCACCCCAGCGAAATCTGCACCAGCTCCTTCTCGCGCGCCGGCGCGGCTTGCCCGCGCTCGCGCCACGCGGGCAGCGCAAGCTTTTTCAGGTGCGCCACCGCGCTTCCAATCGCCATCGATCCGTGCAGAAGATGCCGGGCCCTGAGCGGGCCGGCGACGCGCACTCCGCTGACCCAGTGCGCGGCGGCGCTGGCCGAGCAGCCGCACTGCGCGCAATCCGGATCGCCGCCAAAGACGCAGGGTTCGACGTGGGTCTTCAGGTCGGCCGAATAATTCTTCGAGAGCCGCGAGAAGGTGCACTCGGCGGGCGAGGCCGGCGGATGCAGCAGCGCCTGAGCGTAACCCTCGGGCGTGAGCAGCTTGGGATAGAGCCGGCGCAGCCGCGGCAGTTCGCCGGCCACAAAGGCCCGCTGCTCCGCGCTCAGCATTTCCGCGCTCTGCTCCCCGCGCTGGGGCGAGTAGAGGCTCACCCAGATCTTCCAAACCTCCGGCCGCGCGTTCCAGAAGCGGACATATTCCTCCATGTACCCGCTGCGCCCGAGCATGGGCGCAGTGACGGTCCAGTGAATGTTTACCCGCCGGCCCTCGAGGTTGCGGAGAATGCGCTCATAGGTGGCTGGGTGACGGCGCACATCGTGGTGCTCGGGCAGCCCGTCGATTGAAACCGCCGCGACAAAATTCTTCAGCCGCATCCACTCCATGGGAATGGGGATGATGCCGCTGGTGACCACCATGGTGAAGATGCCGCGTGCCGTAAGCTCAGGCAGAATGCGACCGAGTTCGCGGTGGCGCACCATGGGCTCGCCTCCCACCAGCGTTATCTGCAGCGGCCGGTGCCGGTCGGCCAGGGAGAGCACGCCCTGTACCAGCTCGTCGCCGCGCTTGTCGCTCAGCTCGCGCAGGGTCACCTCGCCGCCCAGGTGGTTCTCGCCGTAGGCGTAGCAGCCCGGGCAGCGCAGCGGGCACTCCCGCGTGATCTCAACGGAAAGTAAAGGCGTGTGGCCCCTGAGGACTTTGCCCCAGGAGTGGAGAATGTGTATGGCGCGCAAGCGGTCACCCCATGGGGATTGGAGCCTGTATTGAGTTTGCCTCCCGCGTTCTATTCCAGGTTGGACGCGCCAGCCCGGTGAAAGTTCATCTTTCTTTTGGCCAATGCCCTTTGGTTACCAGGGTTCGAAGATCATTTTACCCTCCGCCCAGCGACTCCTTGGCGACCACCAGCACGTCGCCCTCTGCGGCGAGCTCCACCGCGGCCCGCAGCCCGGCCACGCCTGCGCCCACCACCAGAAAATCGACTTCCGGCGCTCCGACATGGGGTCCCGCACCCGTCCGTTCCGAGGCTACCATCGCGCCCCGCGCCGTTCCGGTACCGGAAGAGTCATCCCCGCACTCAAGAATTCATTTGACCCTGCCCGCCGCCCGGGACAATAATTCGGCCAACATTTGCCGCGCGATCGTTTGCCAGGGATCCAGGGGGGAACGGGCGCTCAAGCCCGACGGGAGAAGCCAGCGATTCGCTTCCGGGAAAAAGCCATCCCTGAGTCCACAACTCCCCCCAAAAATCTGTTGACTCGCAAGCCGGGAATTCGTCCATTCCTGCAATCGGGGGATTTCCAATGAACCATCGAAGCCTCGCCTTTCGCCTGGCGCGGGAATCGGCCTGTGCAGCTTTCGCCGTCGTTCTCTCTGCGGCGCTCCCCGCGGTTGCGCAGATTTCGAGGTCCGGTTCCGGCTCCGTGCCGCAAGCGCCGTACACCGTGGAATTCAGGATCACGCGCGTGCAGACGCTCGCTGACGGCGGCACCATCACCCGGGAGACGAAAGAAGTCGTGGCGCGGGACTCGCAGGGCCGCACCCTGCGCGCGACCACGCAGATTTCCGCGTCGGACGGCCAGCCCGGAATCACCTTCACCTTTGTCCACGACCCGGTCGAGAACACGGAAATCAACTGGGATTCGAGGACCAGGCAGGCGCATATAACCAAAATGCCCCCTCAGGACGAGCTCCAGGGCTGCTGGGCCACCTCGTCGGGCGGCACGATGACCCGCAATGGAGGCAGGAGTGCGGCAGTGCTCTCCGGAGGCGGTGGAGGCGTTACCGGCTCATCGTCTCTCCCTGTCCAGTTGCCCGACAGTCCTCCTAGCCCTCCGGCCTCCGCGCCACGTCCTGCACCCATACGGCCGCAGCGCGAAGATCTGGGCGACGACACGATTCTGGGCGTTGAAGTGCACGGCACGCGCATCACGCATACCGTCCCGGTGGGCCGGATCGGCAACGACGTCCCGCTGGTGACCACTTCTGAAATCTGGTCGGCTCCGAGCCTTGGCCTGACCCTGCGCGAGATCAGTGACTCCACGC
>DATJRT010000008.1:0-17750 GCA_035504495.1 Occallatibacter sp. | reverse complement strand
ATCACTGCGAACTATCAACCCACGGGAAGCTTCAGCGCGAGCACGGCTTCGCTCATCGAGGTGATCGACGGCGATACGACCAGCACGGCTCTCACCTGCCTGCCGAACCCCATCGATATCTACGGTACGGCGCAGCTCACCGCGACCGTGACTTCCGCCGACGGAACACCCACGGGATCGGTCTCCTTTACCGACGATGGAACCTTGCTGGCTACAAACGGCCTGGCCGGCGGCACAACGAGTCTTACCTACACCGGCTCGATTGCCGGAACGCACAACATCACCGCGACCTACACACCGACCGGTCCCTTTGCCGCAGGTTCGGCCACCTGCTCTGAAGTCGTGAACCCGCTTCCAACCACGTCTACCCTGACCGTTGCTCCGGCCACTTCCACTTACGGCTCCACGGTCACACTCACGGCCACGGTCGCCTCCGCGACGCTGCCCGCTCCCAGCACTCCCACTGGCGTGGTGACCTTCCTGAACGGCGCTGCGGCCATCGGCACCGGCACACTCACCGACGGGATTGCGACTCTGCCCTCATTCTCCCTTCCCGGCGGAAGCTACAACCTCACCTGCATGTACGGCGGAAGCTCGATCTACGCCACAAGCAACTGCAATTCCGTCCCCGTTACCGTCAATGCGGCGCCCACGGCGCTCACTCTCAGCTCCAGCGCCAATCCCGCGATCTA
The DNA here is from genome assembly GCA_035504495.1 of Occallatibacter sp. Taxonomy (GTDB): domain Bacteria; phylum Acidobacteriota; class Terriglobia; order Terriglobales; family Acidobacteriaceae; genus Telmatobacter. The sequence continues at coordinate 17,058 of DATJRT010000008.1, read as the reverse complement.
TGGTAATGCCGTCACTTTCACGGCCGGCCTCACCGTCAACGGCCAACCCGCTGGGGCGGGCATCACCATCCAGCTCAGCATCAACGGCCAGATCATCCCTCTCACTACGGGCGCTACCGGTTCAGCCACCTACTCCATCTCCACGCTTGTGCCCAACAGCTATCCGGTCACGGCCAGCTTCGCGGGCAACAACAACCTTCTTGCCAGCTCAGCATCGCTTACGGAAGTCATCACGGCCGCTCCGACCGCCATCACTCTCACCGGTGCGCCCAATCCCGGCGACCTCAACCAACCGGTCACGCTGACGGCGACTGTCTCCGCGCCGTCCTCTTCCTCCTCCACCCTGGCGGGCAGCGGGAACGTCGCCTTCTACGATGGCCCCAATCTGCTCGGCTCCGCGCCGGTGACGGCAAACTCAGCGATGATCACGGGAAGCGTCACGGCCAGTCTGGCTGCAAGCTTCACCACGGTGGGCATCCATAACCTCACGGCCGTCTACGCCGGCGATGCGGACTTTTCCACCAGCACCTCGGCCGTGTTTCAGGAGACGATTGTCGCGGGGAATTTCTCCATCAGCGCGACGCCCACGACGGCCAGTCTCTATACCGGCCAGGCGGCCGCAGTCCAGGTGAGCGTGGCCAGCCTGCAGGGCTTTAGCCAGCCGCTTGCACTCACTTGTTCCGGTCTGCCGGCGAATGCGACTTGCAGCTTCAGCCCGGCGACCTTGCCCCAGGGGCAAGGAGCCGCGAAGCTGGTCATCCAGACAGAGGCTCCACAACACACCACCGGTTCCTCCGCGGCTGTGCTTGGCGCGCTCACCTTGCTGCTGTTGCCGGCGTGGAAGCGCCGGCGCAGCTTCCTCGCTCGGTTGTGCGCCGTTTTGCTCGCGGCCGGCATTGCGTTGGGGATGAGCGCATGCGGGTCAGCCGATCCAATCACCGGCGGAACTCCAGCGGGCACTTATCAGGTTGGAGTGACGGCCACCACTGCGGGAGCGGGCCCGACTCTCACGCATTCAACCGTTGTCACGCTTACGGTCAAATCCCTGTTCTGAGGCGTTGGATGGATTGGTTGAGAAGGTCCTGCTGCATGGCAATGCTGACAACGCTCTCAAGCGCGCTCTGGCTTGTGCCTGCCCGGGCGCAGGTGGTCCCGTCGGCGTTTGGGCCGGCGGATTCGCTCTGGGCCGGCGGGGAATACTCCAATATCAGCGCCTCGTTTCCCTACCAGAGCGGCCAGCGACTCGAGGGCGCAGGGGCATTCGCCGATTTCCACCTGAAGTCCCGCATCAGCCTCGAAGGCGATGCCCGCTTTTTAACCTTTGGCGGATTCGAAGGCTCGACGGAAAAGAGCTATCTTGCCGGACCAAGGGTCTTCCTGTTTGCCAGAGGAAGATTCCGCCCCTACGGCAAGCTGCTTATCGGGGTGGGAAAGATTCATTACCCATTTGCGGTTGGCAACGCGAGCTACCTGGCGCTGGCGCCCGGGGCAGGCACCGAATATCGCGCAGGCGGCCGCTGGATTCTGCGCATCGAGTACGAGTACCAGGACTGGCTTGACTCGCCCGGCTATGCCAATGAGCCCGACCATCCGCTGACTCCCAATGGTTTTCATGTTGGCATTGCGTACAGGGTCTTTCCATAGCGTTCGAAGAGGGAAGGAACTATTCATTTTGAGAATGCGAGACTCTGCCGGACGCACTTGCGCGCGGAAACGTTGTGAAGACCGCGGTCACGGGTTGGATCGATGCATCGCAGGCGGGTCATTACACGCACCAGACTGCGCCGTCTTTAACCCGCAACTTTTCAGTTACGCAGCGAGCTGGTTAAGTTGGCCCGTTGAACGCTGCAAGCAAGCACCCGCCGCCCGGGGGGTTGAGCGGGTTCAGCCGGCAGAGCTTTCGATCCATAGCAGGGGCTGACGAAGCGGATGATTGCGGATGACTTCGGGCACGGTGGGATCGGGGTCCAGGCGCTGCCAAAGGTCGATATAGCCGGGCCGGGCATAGGCCAGTCCGGCGAAAAGAAGGCTTGGCTGGCGCACGGGCAGATCGTCAAAGTACTCGACGTCGTGCCGGTATGGCCAGGACTGCTTGTTTGCGATAAACGGGGTCATGAAGCGAAAGCAGCTCTCCAGGCCGCGGCCGTCAGCGAGTTTGAAGGTCCAGAGATTGTCTGCAGAAGTGGAGAGGATCTGCGCGCACATGCCCAGGATGTCGAGATTGAAGAGGCAATAGCCGTACGGCTTGGTGCGCCTGAGCTCCAGGGGAAAGCTTCCGTCCGGGGCGATCTGGAGGTTGAAGGTCCTGGTCTTCAGGCGCGAGCGGCAGAATTCCCTGAGCCCGGAGTCTCCCGTCAGGCCGGCAAAGGCAGCCACCTGCAACACCCAGCAGGATTCATGATTGTTCCGGTTATCGCGCTCCTTTTGTCCGAAGCCGGACTGGGTGAGCCATTGGAGATAATCGGCAAACCAGGCGCGCGTGCCATCGGCGATCGAGCGGTCGAGGGCTCCCCCGCGATCGAGGATTGAAGCCGAGCGCGCCACTTCGGCAAGGTGAACGGTATCGATAATGCCGATGCTGCGGCCGGTGTTGAGGCCATGAACGGCCTGCGCATACTGCAGGTTCGGGTTCATACGCGTGGAGGGATCGACGAACCACGCGCGCAGATGGGCAGCCGCCTTGTCTGCAAAGAGGCGCTCGCGGGTGAGCATCCATGCAACGGTGAGGCATGGGGCCTGGAGGCTGAGGCGAATCAGCAGCTCGCGATGTGCGTTGAAGTTGTCCGGGTTCGATTGGCCGTCGTGCTCGATGTAAGGGCCGGATGGATTCTTCGGATCGGGCCACCAATAATCGCCTTGGGAGAAATAGTCGTGCAAGCCCCCGGCGCTGCGCGGAGCGGGAACCGCGACGATGGTGCGCGGCTCGTCCTGCAGATAGGCGCGCGCGGCGCGAAGCACGCGGGGACGCTCGAGCCGGGCGACCTCAACGCGGGGATGGGTCCAGGGCCGATCTTCGAGCGCGAGCCCTGCCGGCGCGGTTGCGGCTGCGGCGCTCAACAGCAGAAGACACTCACGGCGGCTTAGATGGGCCATACAATCTCGCAAGGGCGTGGCACTGCTTTCCGGCGCTTGCCCGCACCCCAAGGATAAAAGCGATCGGCGCGAGAAGGCGCGCCAACTACGGCACGGGGCTCTTCTGAATCTTTCCCCCTCATGGCAGCATTTCGCCTGCGGCCGGCCGGGCAAAAGCAAACGGCACGCTCTCTCAATCGCAAAGGGGGAGAAGAGAGCATGCCGTTGTTCCATTCAAGCGGTCCACTAAAAGGTAAGCCTTGCTCCCACCTGGATGATTCTTGGACTGGCAGCGCCGGTGATGGTGCCGAAGGTTGAAGAGGCGTTGGCCGCTCCCACCGTCTTGGGCGGACCGCTCGAGCTGGGTGAGTTGAGGCTAACAAGGTTGAAGGCATTGGTGGCTTCCCCGCGAAGCTGGAACACGATGCCGCGCTCCAGCGCGATGTCACGGAAGACGCCCAAATCCACGTCGCGATAACCGGGGGCGCGCAATGAATCGCGCGGAGTGTTGCCATCGGCGCCGCCCGGGCCGATGCCGCCGGCGACGCCGGGGCCGTTGTAAACATAGGCTGCGGTGTTGAACCATTCCGCCGCTTCGGCAGCGCGGCTGCGGTGTGCGCTCATGATGGGATTGACGCCGGCGACCAGATCGGGGCGGTTGTGGTTTTCGGTATCGAAGTTCTCGTCGGCGCCGGTGGTGATTTCGAACGGCGCTCCGCTCTGCATGGTCCAGATGGGCGAGACGGTCCAGCCGTTCACCACCTGCTTCATGAAGAAATTCGATCCGTGGAAGTAATCGATCTTCCACATGCCGTTGATGACGGCTACGTTGCGCCGGTCAACGGACATGGCGCCCCTATCTTCCGACAAGTTGTCGAAGTCCTGCGCCGTCATCTGCCCATCGGCCGACTCGTTCGAGCTTTGCAGAGCGTGGCTCCAGACGTAGAAGCCGCCGAGCATCAGGTGATGCGTGAGCGGCCGCACGGCCGAGACCTGGAGGGAATGGTAGTTGGCCGTCTGGTTGGAGATGAGAAAAATATTCTGCGCCAGGGTGCCGGTGCCGGTGGCGTTTTCATCGTACGGACGGCGCGAGTTTTCATTGCCCTGGGATGTGGAGTTGGTGATCCCGGGAACATAGGGGCCGTAGTTTTCGTCGATCATGGTGGGCACGTCGCGAGAGAGGGTGCCCACATACGCCGCGGTGAGGGTCAGCGCCCCCGGCAGTTGCCGCTGCACGGCGAGGTTGAACTGATAGATGTAAGGCCACTGCACGTTCAGCCCGATGGTCTCAATGGCCGCCGGCTCGAGGAAGCGCGGGCTGCTGGGGTTGAAGGTGTAGGGGAAGGGATCTCCATTGGGGAAGGCCGACGGCGCCCCGGTCACCATCTCAGGGTTGTACGGATCAGAGGTGGAGCGGACGGAAGAGAAAGTCTGACGCACCGCGTAGGGATTGGCATTGCCCGGCTGGTTCCACTCGTTCCCCGCGGTGGTGCCATAAAAGAGGCCGGCCCCGGCGCGAATGGCGGTCTTGCCGTCTCCGAACGGATCCCAGGCAAAACCGATACGGGGCGCGATGTGGTGATATTTGGTGGTGGCGATGCCGCGACCCACGCCCGAATCGCCGGGGAAGAACATGCCCGGAGGCGCTTCCGGGATCACCGTAGACTCCGTGCCGGTGGAACCGGCAACCGTGGTGAGCGCTGCCTTGCCGGGAACAAAAGTTGCCGTGTGGTTGCGCGACTCCACCGGAGCCGTATCGATATCCCACCGGATTCCCAGGTTGGCGGTGAATCGCGGCGTGATGCGGTAGTTGTCCTGGAGGAAAACGGCGGTGTGCCAGGCGCTGGTGAGCGTCTGGTAAGGCGTGTCCTGCTCCATGGTGGAAAGCATGCCGGTGTAGAAGTCAGACAGGGCATTGCCGGTGGTGGTGGGAGCGGAGCTCGAATAGCTGAATTGCCCGTAGTTGTAGAGGTTGCCGGAGAACATGCCCTTGTCGAGCGCAAACTCTCCGCCGTAAATCACGGTGTGCTTGCCCTTGGTCATGGTCACCATGTCGCGGAGGGAATAGAAGTCAGAGGTGGTGACCGGGCCGGCCAGCGATACGCCCGCGGTAAAGTAGCCCGACACGGCGATATTGGGCAGCGTCGACGGTCCCTGGATGGTGTAGTTCGATCCCAGGTCGCCGACATTGATGGCGGGCAGATTCACGCGCCCGCCGGCGGCGCGGGTAAAGGTGAGCCAGGCCTGATTGGCCGTGGTGGCGCTGAAGGTATGAACGTCACTGATGTTGGCGTTGGTCTGGTCAGTGTAAGACTGGTTGATTGTCCACGGCGCGATATTACTGCCGCCAAAGGCGTTCTGGGTGGTGTGAACGAAGAAATAAGTCACGGCAAGATGATCGTTGTCGGAGAGGCTCTCATCGAATTTGCCCAGATACTCGCTTTCGTCCGTGGGTCCGGTGAAGTAGCCGGACCAGTCGAGGGGCACGGTGGCCCCGGCCGGAGTCACGTTAGGCAAGGGAATCTGCGCGTTCGTGTTGGCGCCCGACAGGAGGGTCACCGCCACTGGATCGGCTCCCACAATGGTGGCGGAACTGGTGGTGGGGACGCAATTTTCGTTGGTAGGATTGAGCGGATTCACGCCCACGCTGGTGCAGCCCGGCCCGGTGTTGGTCTGTCCCGTCATGGTTGCCTTGCTGATGGGATTCTTGATGGTAAACGGGGTCGAACCGTAGTAGGAGAACTTGCCGGCGTTGTTGTTGGGATTGGGCAGATCCTGGGAGAAGTCGCCGAGCCGCTCGGCGGCCGTGGGCACGCGCCCGCCGCTTACGTACTGCCCCACAACCTGCTTCAATGCGCCGTAGCTGAAGAAGAAGAAGGCCTTGTCTTTCTTGATCGGGCCTCCTATTACGCCGCCGTACTGATTGCGATGGTAGGGAGCGTTGATGAATTGCCCCGCCGAGTTTTTGGGCGCGTTCCAGGGATACGCGTTGAAATCGGTATTGCGGTTGAACTCAAACAGCGATCCGTGGAACTCGTTTGTGCCCGACTTGGTCACCGCGGTGACCACCGCGGCCGACATGTGCCCGTACTGCGCGGAAAAATCGCTGGTCTCGACGCGGAACTCTTCGAGAGCGTCGGGATTGGGCAGCTGATTGCCATAGTTGCGGATCCCGGTCACGTTGCTGCCGCCATCGAGATAAAAGCTCACTTCAGGATTGCCGCCGTCGATGGAGCCGTTAATCTGCACGTCCGCCGAGGGCAGGCCGATGGTGAAGTTGGGCGTGCCACTGGGATTGCTCTGCTGGCTGGCGCTGTTGGCCATCACGCCCGGCGTGAGCGAGAGCTCGGCGTAGGCGTTGCGATTCACCAGGGGCAAACCGATCACCTGGCTCTGGGGGATGGTGGTGCCCAGCTCCGCGTCGCTGGTATTGACGAGCGGCGGCGCCGTGGAAACGGTGATCGTCTGGGTTTGCGCGCCCACCTCGAGCGCGATCTGCAGGGTCTGGGTGAGGTCGACGGTGACATTGATGTTCCTCTGGACGAACTTCTTGAAGTTCGGCGCCGTGACCTCAACGCTGTAATTGCCCACGGGGAGATAGTCGATGCGGAACTCCCCATAGTCGTTGGCGGGCGCGGAACGCGAAAAGCCCGTTTCCGTGTTCACGGCCCGGACGGTGGCCGTGTTGACCACTGCGCCCGACGAATCCTTCACTGTGCCTACGATGGTGCCGGTGATCTGCTGGCTGAAAGCGGAAAAAGCGCCGCCGAAAGCGAGCACGAGCAGCGCCAGAAGGGACACGCCCGAGCCTGAGAACACGCGACCTGCCAGTTTTCTTTGTTTCATCCTGCCCTCCCGAAGGTTGACTCCCTGTTGAGGAACTCCGCCCAAGCCGGGTGCCGGAGCGCCTGCCTATTCCTGTCTCAAGCGGCGTTCCGGAACGTCCACGCCTGGATTTCTGTGACTCTGTGCGGCCTGTGCCGGTCTGATCTGCGGAAACGGCGAAGTGCGGCGCAGGCACACTCTGTGGTGCCGATGGGGTTGTACCAGAGGCCAATCAATGATTGGCAAGTGACTTACGGTTTGACCCATGAGGATGGAGCTAAGTGTTCCGGAGTCTGCCCCATACGGAAGCAATCCGGCTTGTGTCAAACGTGACAGGAGCGCGCGCGGGCCAAAGCTCGCGCGGCCACTGCCGGGGTACACGCCGCTTCCGTCTGACGCCCCTGGCCGAACCAGCAGAGGGAAATCCTGCATCACGACCCAACTTTCAGCGTGGCGGCCGTTAACCCGTCCACGGCTGCCTGGACGGCGCAGGCGCCGGCTGCAACCAGCGAAATCTGCGCGCGGCCGTTGGCCAAGCGCAGCTCCCGGGAAGCGCGCGTGGTGCCCATGTTGTCAATGAGCCGGCCGTCTCCGGCCAGCGAAAAGCGGACAAGTTCCCGCGCATCGAGGCACAACACGCCCTGGGCGTCATGGAGCTTCGCTTCCACGGTCACGCGATCGCCGTCGCGCGCCTTTTCGTAGAGCGCGAGGGCGGCGGGCTTGCCCCAGGTTTCGGTCTGGTAGGCCAGGCCGATCTCATCGGTGACGGTTGCGCCGTCCCGGTGGGCTTCGACGCGGAGGCGGTTGGAGCCGGCGGCGAAGGCCACGTCCCAGCGCAGCCCGGCGGCAGGAAAATTCTGGCTGTTCCGTTGGCGCACGCCCTGGGAAACGCCGTTCAGGAAGAGCTCCGCGCGGTCACAGTTGGAGTAAACATGAACCTTGCGCAACTGGCCGGGCTTTCCCCACCGGACAGGCCAGCTATGGCCGTAAATATGCGCCATGGGCCTATCCGACCAGTAGGACTGAAAGACGTAGTAAGACTCCTTCCGCACCAGGTCGCGCTCCACAACCCCCTTTTGATTCACATAGGGAATGTCGTTGTCGCCGCGCATGGGCGAGACAAAGTCCTTGAAGATCCACTGCGCCGCACCGGAGAGCCAGTCGAGGCTTTCCTGGGTCTTCAGGTGCCAGTCGAAGAGGTTGCAGGCGTAAGTCTCCGACCAGTCGCCGTCGCTCGAAACCCGCGGCTCGCCGCCGGTTTTCAAATAGTCCAGGCCGCGTTCGTCGGTTCCATCGCCGGTGGAGATGTGGCGCAGGATCTCGTCGGGATCTTCCGCATGGCGGCCGGCATGGCTGTCAGCGCCCCATTCGATGTGAATGAACCGGTCCACGCGCTCGCGTTCCTGCATAAGGCTCTGCTCATACTCGCGATAGCTGCCCCGGTACCATCCGGCCCAGATCGAGGGAGAGTACACATCGGGGATGTCGCGCGCGAAGTCGCAGCGCCGGCAGGCGGTGAGGCGGGAGCCGTCGAGCTCATGGGCCAGGTCGCGCATCCGGGTCATGAAGGAGCGGATGGCTTCCTTGTCCATGCTGGGGTACTCGCCGGGCCAGTCGTCTTCATTGCCCAGACCCCAGAAAACGATGGATGGATGGTTATAGTGCTGCTCGATCATGTGCGTGAGCATGGCGGCGCCATTCTGCCGGAAGGCTTCGCCGCCCACGCCGGAGCGGCACCAGGGCAGTTCCTCCCACACCAGCAGGCCCAGCTCGTCACAGAGGTCGAGCACCAGCCGGTCCTGCTGGTAGTGCGCCAGGCGGACGAAGTTCGCCCCCATCTCGCGGATCATGCGCATCTCTTCGCGGGTCTGCTCGTCGCTCATTCCCGCGGCCACGCCCGCATGATCCTGGTGGCGCTGTGTTCCGCGCAGCAGAATGCGCTCTCCATTGAGCTTGAAGGCTCCATGCTCGACGAACTCCACGTGGCGAATGCCGAAGCGCTGCTCGAGCTGCATGGCTCCGGCGGGCGTGGTGAGCGTGACGCGGCAACGGTAGAGGCTCGGCGACGCAGGCGACCACAACTCCGGCGCGTCCACCTGAAACTGCGTCAGCGGCGCGAATCCGCTCCACGCGGCAAGGCCTTGCGAGGACCGATGGATCGTGGTCCCGCGCGGGTCCATGACCTCCACCGCGACTTCGCAGGGAACGGCGGACGCCGCGGTGTTATAAAGGCGCGCGCGGAGAGCGACCTGCGCCGGCCCGCCCGGTTGCACCTGGGGCAGAACATGAACCGCATCCAGCGCCACCGCGGGAAGATAAACCAGGTTCACATGCCGGTAGAGTCCGCCGTAAAGACAGAAGTCGCTTAACTCGGAAGGCATCCGGTCGCGATCGGGCGAGTTGTCAGAGAGCACGGCCACGGGCACGCTTTGTGGCCGTTCCCCAGGCGCAAGCTGGGCGATGGCGCCGGTGATGTCAAACGCGAATTCGTCGTAGCCTCCCACGTGGGCGCCTACGCGCGTCGATCCGATCCATAGGGTCGTGGTTTGGCCGGCGCCCTGAAAGAGCAGAATCGTTCTCCCGCCGGGATACGGATTTTCGACTTTGAGCCGCCGCCGGTACCATCCCTGGCCGCGAAAGTAGGGCTTGTCAGGATCGCACGCGTCCCTGGCGTTGAAGCAGTGCGGCAGGGTGACCGGTTCCCACACCCGTTGCGGCTCCGGCAGCCACGCCTCCCCGGCCGCGCTCATGTTTCCGGCGTGGAACTCCCACGCGCCGTCGAGCCGGAAAAAGTGCTCGCCGCTCGCTCCAGCTTCGCTGCCGGCTCCGCGATCGGCGCGAGCTGCAGCCTGAAGAGCGGAGGACAGCATGAAGCCGGCGGCAGAAATCGTGGCTGCCTGCAGAAACTGTCTACGGGCCGGATCGAACAAACATTGCCTCACTTCGCATCGCGGCTCGCCTGGTTATGGGCGCACCTTGCGTGAGCCGGCCGCTCTTGCCCCGGGGCTCCGGCAGCCGCCGGACGCTGCCTTTCCCCGGGCAAAAGAACCCACTCTCACTCACGCGAACGCGTGCGGTAACCGAGCCGCGCAGAGGCCTTCCGCGGACGTCCACATCCGGCATAGGCGGCTTGCCCCTGATTGCAGACGGAATCTACCGGCGGTTTCCGCCGCTGGCAAGTGACTCACGGTTTGGCTCCACGGCGAAGGGGGATCTCTTTCGTAATCAGGAAGTTCCCCATGGCATCCCGCTTGTGTCAAACGTGGTTGCGCGGGACGTGAATGGGCGCGTATCATGCGAAAATCCGATGCATAGCACCCATGCCATCCACGATGTATGGCAACCCCAGACGCGGCAGGACCGGGATGCGGTTCTTAGCGAGCTTGAAGCCATCCTGGCCAGCCCCCACTTCTGCAACAGCAAGCGCTATCCAGCCCTGCTCGGTTTTATCGTGAAGAACGCGCTCGCGGGAAGAACCGATCTGCTGAAGGAGCGCACGCTGGGGGTTGAGGTTTTCGACCGGCCTCCCGACTACGACACCAATGCCGATACCGTGGTCCGCTATACGGCCGGCGAAGTGCGGAAGCGGCTCCTACTTTATTACTCCGAGCAGGACGGCGCATCGTCCATCCGCATCTCATTGCCGGCGGGCTCGTATGTTCCCGAATTCGCCCACCTGGGCGCGGCGGCCGACGCGGCCTCCCGCGCCGCTGCCGCAGGTGAGCCCGGCGGCTGGGCACACGGCGCCTCGGAGCACCACGAACCTGTATGGAGCGGCCCGCGGGCTGGCGCAGGAGAAAAACAGGATTCCGCCGTGCCGCAGGCAAGGCGCTCGCCCGGTCTCAGGCGTCTTTTCCGGGCTGCGGCGGCCACCCTGTTCCTGCTCGCCCTGGCGGCGGGCATTTCGTGGAGATACGGCGCAGGCCTCACGCCGAACCAGGTGGACGCATTCTGGGCTCCCGTGATCCGCGGCCAGCACAATCTCATCGTGTGCACGGGCAGCTCGGTCTTCGACAGCAGAAACTATTCCGGCGTTGCGACGGCCAACAAGGATATCGATTATCCCTTTGTGTCGTGGCAGAGCATCTCCGCCGCGGTCCAGATCAGCAGCGTGTTGTCGCGCCTGGGGATCACCACGCAGCTGGCTTCGGCTCCCTCTACGCCCATCACCGACCTGCGCGAGCACTCGGTGACGCTGCTCGGCGCTTACAACAATCAATGGACCATGCGCCTGCAGGGGCCGCTGCGCTATTACTTTCTGCCCGGAGACGACGAAGTGATTGTCGACCGGCAACATCCGCAGACGCAGTGGAAGCGCGACGTTTCGCTTCCCTATTCAAGCGCGGACGATTACGCCATCGTGGCCCGCTTTCGCGATCCCACCGTCGATGGCTGGGTGGTGGTGCTGGCCGGCGTGGGCCGCAACGGCACGGAGGCGGCTGCGCAGTTCGTCACCAGCCCGCACTATCTTGAGCTTCTTCGCCAGCGCCTGGGCGCCGATCTATCCAGCGCCAACATCGAAGCCGTTCTCAAGGTCAACGTGATCGAAGGCAAGACCGGCGCGCCGTCCCTTCAGGCCGTCTATTCCTGGTAGACCCTCCATCGCTCCCAATTGCGGCAATCATTCCCGCCTACGAAAAAAAGCAGCATTCATGCGCCACCGCGCGCTCTAAGAACAGGAACCGCCGCCAGCCCCAAGCATTGCCGGAGCCAGCGCTGTTTCTCTTCGAACCTCAGGCCGGCGCGGCTTGCCGCAAGAACGTCACCGGTGCGGCGATGGTAGTATGTTGCGCATGAAAAAAATGACCCGTCGCGCGATGTGCGCCATGTTGAGCGGATGCAGCGTGTACGGCGCGGGGATGGGCCGGGGACTGGCGCAGCTCATCACCGGCCAGAGCCACGTGCTGCCGATGGCGGGCGGGCTCGACTCGAAGCTCGACCTGAGCTCGTCGAGCGACAAACTGGCGGAGGTTTTTCACTGGGCGCGCAGCCAGGCCATGGCGTATGCGTTCGACGAGGGCGACCCGGTGGGACCGTGGTATGAGGCCGTGGAGCCGGGGCGGGAAGGGTTCTGCATCCGCGACACCTGCCACCAGGCGCTGGGAGCGCAGGCGCTGGGGCTCGCGCGCTTCAACCTGAATATGCTGCGGAAGTTCGCCGAGAACATTTCCGATTCGAGGGACTGGTGCAGCTACTGGGAGATCGACCGCTACAACCGGCCGGCCCCGGTGGATTATGAGAACGACGCGGCCTTCTGGTACAACCTTCCGGCGAACTTCGACCTGGTGGATTGCTGCTTCAGGATGTACGTGTGGACGGGCGACCGGACGTACGTCGAGGATCCGGTGTTCCTGAATTTTTACGAGCGCACTGTAAACGATTACGTGGAACGCTGGGGCCTGGGCGTGGACGAGATCATGAGCCGGCCGCGCCTGCTGAACATGCGCGGAATCTACGACCCGAAAAAGAAGTTTCCGCCGGCGCGCGGGATTCCCGGGTACAACGAAGGCGAGCACGAGTACGTGGTGGGATTCGACGTGCTGGCGACGGAGCGCGCGGCTTATCTTGCCTACGCGCACATCCAGCAGGTGCGCGGGAACGCGGAGCAGGCGCAGGAGTTTCTCCAAAAGGCGGCGGCGCTAGAGGCGCTGATGGAGAACAAGTGGTGGAACAAGGAGGGGCAGTGCTTCTACCAGCGGTTGACGGCAAACCATGAGCTTGAGGGGTGCGGGCCGAAGCGCGCGGACAGCTTGCCGGGGATTGACTGGCGGAGGGATGTAAGCGCCGATGCGGGAGGGTCTCCGCGGGAGGCAACGAGCGACGAAGAGGTGGCACGGCTTCTGGACCTGAGCCACGCGCGGCTCGAATATCCGGAGGTTTCCTTCTCGCGCATCGGCGACCTGGTGACCGACCTGATGGGGGTAACGCTCGAGTTCCGATCGCCGCTCGAGGCCGCGGTGGATGGAGGCTGGGTGGAAGTGACGGTGCGGACTCTGCCCGGGCTGGGCACGGCGATTGCGTGGGCGGAGATGCGCAATCTGCCCATCCGTGCCTGCGAGGTGACGGTGCGGCACGAGGGGACGCAGAAGACCACGTTCACCAATGAACGCGGCCCGGCGCTGATTTGGCGCGCGGCGTTCGCGGGCCGGCAGGAAAAGCTGTTCGTAAATGGCCAGCCGATGGCGGCGAGTGTGGAGACGGCCGAGGGCGGGCAGGCGACGTCATCGGTGCGGGTGGCCGTGGGCGCAGGCGGCCAGGTGAGCGTGGGCACGACGGCCTGAAAGAGGGACAATCCGGAGGGATGTTTCCGCGGGCGGAGCGGCCGGGAGCGTTAATCCGCACGCGCGCTCGAACCAGCCGCGCAGGTGCAAACAACTGCCCACAGGGTAGATAGCGGATGTAACGCTTCGTTAACGTTTGCGGAGACCGGGAAATCTTTCCCTTGAAGGCGCTCAGAATGGGCGCTTTGACGCCAATGTTTCAAAATGCCGTAACCCCCCCGTAACTAGGCAGCCGCCTTCCCAGCCACCAAGATGTTCAGCGGTGCTCCCTTCCCCGGTTTGCCGCGGCGATACCAGCAAGCAGCGTGCGCCGCGGCGAGGCATGGCCAATCCGATCAAGGGAAATGGAAAGGTTTCCACCAGCAACCGCGGCGATTGCAAGATCGGGGTGGAGAAGCAGTGGGGCGTGAAGGCTGGGGCGGCGGAAAAGCGAGGGGACGAGCCCGGGCCGGAACCGTAACTTTGGAGGCAATATGCAAATGCGATGGATGACGTACTGTGCGGCTGCCGGGCTGCTGACGATGCTGGCGCTGGGGGCGAAGACGACGAGGGCGCAGGCGGTCACGGGGACGCTGCTGGGATCGGTCGAAGACCCATCCGGAGCGGTGATTCCCAATGCGAATGTTACGCTCACGAACGAAGGCACCAATGTGGTGAACAAAACCACGACGGGAGCGCAGGGATTTTACACATTTCCCGACCTGACGCCGGGCCAGTACAGCGTGACGGTGGAGGCGCAGGGGTTCAAAACGGAGATCTCGAGCCACAACCAGGTGCTGGTGGAGCAGTCCACCCGCGTGGACTTCAGCCTGTCACCGGGCGCCGTGAATCAGCAGATCACGGTGAGCGGCTCGACGCCGCTGGTGGAGACCACGACCTCCGACCTGGGCACGACCATCGACCAGACGCAGATCAACAATCTGCCCGTCAACGGGAGAATCCCCGCGATGCTGATGCAACTGGCTCCGGGATCCACGCCGGCGGCATGGGGCGCAGGCAATGGCGAAGATTCGTCCACCGCATCGACGACGGCGCCGGGCGGCGGCGGCGGCGGCGCCTACACTTCCACAAACGGCTTTCCCTTCCAGGCAAATCTCTACCTGGTGGATGGCGTGAGCGACGTGGAACTGGAAAACGCGTATATGGGGCTGCAGATTCCCTTCGACTTCATTGGCGAAATGAAGCTCGAGACGAGCGATCCCACCGCGGAATACGGCAGCTTTGGCGCGCAGGTCTCCAACATCACAACCAAGAGCGGAACCAACAGGTTTCATGGCCAGGTGTTTGAGTACAACCGCAATACCGACTTCAATGAGCCCGACCACTTCAGCAAAGTGAATCCGCCGTTCCACTACAACCAGTTCGGCGGCGAAGTGGATGGACCGATCATCAAGGACAAGCTGTTCTTCACGGGAGATTTGCAGTGGCTCAAGCTGGCCGAAGGATCCTCCGGCGTTACCAGCCTGCCCACGGCGGCGGCGCGCGGCGGCAATCTGTCGGGGTTCGTCGCGAACGGAGCCGGTCCGATCACCAATGCCATGGCCTGCTACTACAGCGCGCTTGCCAATGGACTTCTGAACCCGACGCCGTGCACTGCGAGCTCCGCGGTGACGGTTGCGGGGACGTACGACACGGTGCCCGCAGCGGACATCGTTCCCATTGCGGGGGCGACGTCGGGCTTCCTGCAACCCTCGGTGTGGCCGTTGCCCAACCTTAGCGGGACCCAGAACGGGCAACTCAACAATGCCAGCTATGTGCAATTGAACGATGCATCCGAGCCGCAGGAAGACGTCCGCGTGGACTGGGTGCTCTCGCAGAACGACCGCTTCTTTGCCCGCATGGGGTACAGCAATCGGTCGCTCACCCAGCCGCTGATGCTGGGCACCGACGCGAAGCCGGCCATCTTCATGAACGATGGCAACATCAACGCAACCAACCAGACCACCAACGACGTGGCGGGTTGGGACCACACGTTTTCGCCAGCCATGATCAATCAGCTGCGGCTCGGCTTCAGCCGCTTCGCCACCACGGACTTCACCACCGCGTACGGAATTGCGGAGAACAATGCCCTGGGGGTTCCCAACGGCAACATCGCCGCCTACCCGGACACCAGCGGCGTGGCTGCCGTGAACATCAGCGGCGGGTTTATGGGCACGGGAGACCCGGGATGGGTGCCGCAAGCTTTGGGCCGCCTTTCCAACATCTACCAGATCAACGACGCGCTCACGATCGTCCATGGCCGGCACAATCTGAAATTCGGCATCGCGATCGAACCCATCCAGGCGCGGGTTTTCAATTCGCAGAACGATCCGCGCGGGCAGTTCAGCGCCACCGGCAACTACACGGGCGGCGGCAGCGCCGGCGCGGCGCTGGCCGACTGGCTGGTGGGCGCCATGGGAAATGGCAATTGCCAGGGAGCAGCCGTTTGCCGCGACCATTTCTTCGACAAGCCCAACACGCGCACCACGGCCATCGGAGAGTTCGCGCAGGACGATTTCCGCATGACCAACAAGCTGACGCTGAACCTGGGCGTGCGCTACGACGTTTACACGCACCCTGTGGATACCAAGAATCTGCAGAGCAACTTTGTGACCACGGGTGCGGATGCGGGGCTGATACAAGTGGCTTCGTCCAGCAACCGCGGCCCCAATGTGAACACGTATTTTGGCGACGTCTCGCCGCGCCTGGGCTTTGCCTACACGCCGGACGGAGGCAAGACCGCATTCCATGCCGCGTTCGGGATGAGCTACTTCAATGACAACTTTGGCGCGGACGGCGGCACGCTGGAACGGAACTTCCCCGAACTGGATATGGAAAACAACGCCGCGCCCCTGAATAACTGCACGTCGCCGTATACGGGCGCATCGG
The DNA here is from genome assembly GCA_035504495.1 of Occallatibacter sp. Lineage (GTDB taxonomy): Bacteria > Acidobacteriota > Terriglobia > Terriglobales > Acidobacteriaceae > Telmatobacter. The sequence continues at coordinate 1,012 of DATJRT010000008.1, read as the reverse complement.
GGAACGTCAATCCCAATCCGGCGGAGTACTCGAACTGCGGCTCGCTTATCCTGGCCAACGGTCTGCCGGGCGACTCGACATCCGGGTCGCCGGTGTACCAGCCGCTGGTTCCTTATTCGGTGGCGGCGGGCGGGGCGATCGCATCGCCGCAGGGATTCGGCGTGTATGAGGTGGCCAGCAACTTCCGCCCGGATCAGGCGGCGGACTGGAACGTCAGCGTCGAGAGGCAGTTCGGCGCGAACATGACGCTCCATGCCGCATACGTGGGCACGGCGGGCAACCATCTCTATCACGACTACCAGCTCAACCAGTGCAACCCGACGTCGTTTACCGAGGGTCCGACGTACGCCCAGCTGCAAACCCAATACGGGACGACGCAGTATCCGAACTTTCCCGAGTGCACGCCGTATTACGGCCTTGCTCCCGGCGTGTCCACCCTGGACTTCCGCAACAGCGGCGGCAAGTCGCACTACAACGCCGGCCAGTTCGTGTTCGAACGGCGCGCCGGAGCCAACCTGACCTTCACCGCGGCGTACACCTGGTCGAAGATGATGGATAACATCAACAACCCGCTCGATTCCTACTGGCAGAAGGAAGAGCTGGACACGGCGGGCTGGCAGCGCAACAACTTCCCGCAGACCCTCACCGCAACCTACGTTTACACGCTGCCGTTCGGGCGCAATCAGCAGTTCGCGAACTCGGTTTCGCCGTTGGAGGATGCCTTCGTCGGCGGGTGGTCAGTCAGCGGCGTTACCTGGTTCCGTTCCGGCGCGCCGCTGCTGATGGGTGCGCAAAGCGGAGCCCTGCTGGGCCAAAACGGCGGGCAGCGCGCCAATTTCAACTGCGCGGAGGCGGTCAATCCGCACACCGTTTCCGAGTGGTTCGACACCAGCTGCTTCTCGCAGCCGCAGGGATTCGTCTTCGGCAACGCCGGCGTGGCGGAAGGCGACATCTACGGGCCGCGCTACCTGAGCTGGGATATGTCGTTTGGCAAGGCAGTGCACCTGGCCGA
>DATJRT010000007.1:0-18327 GCA_035504495.1 Occallatibacter sp. | reverse complement strand
GCCGCGCATGAATTCGCGACAAGCTTCGGTTTGAATCGTGAATCCCGGAGGCACCGGCAGACCCGCGTTGGTCATCTCCGCCAGGCCCGCGCCCTTGCCGCCCAGCACGTCCTTCATCTTGCCGTTGCCGTCGGCCTTGCCGCCGCCAAAAAAGTAAACGTATTTCGTAGAGGTTGAGGTTTCGCCCGCTGTCTCGGCAGCCGGCCGCTCCATCACGCCCTGGGTCATGAGATAAAGCCTCCGTGTGTTGGTTTCCGCAACGGCGGTCCATAGCACAGGGTAACGGAACAGAGCCTCAGCGCGCCATCTTTCCCAATGGGTTTTCGGCAGGCCAGGCGCGGGTCACCCGCAATTTGGGACAGCGCCGCGGGACAAATCTAAGCCGGTAGTACGAATACGCCCGCGGGCATGGGGCTGAATGTGTGTTTCATCACAGTCGATGGGCGGCGCGGGACGGCATCGATGGGTGGTGGTCCATCGGCAACCAAAAGGGGCCTTGTGATTTTGAGGGGAGCGAAGCGGAGGCGAAGGACTGCGGTCGCTCTTCTGAAACCAAGAGTGGCGATACTTCCGAGTAGGAGACCAACCGCCCGCACCATCGGCCCCGTAGTGGCCAGCGAATTTAGCCCAGTACAAGTTCGCGCCAGCGAACGCAGTCCTGGGGTCGCTGCAAAATAGGATTGTCAGCCCCGTAGGGGCGGCGCGAAACAGTCAAGCAGGCCGATAGTTCCGAATTGACGACGATACGTCCAGAACAAAGAGGTCTAATGCAGTCTACGGTCTCAGCTTGAGGTAACCTGACAAAGAGGTATGCAAGAGCCATGGTTCCATGGTGGAAGCGGCTGCTTTATGGGATATCGGGCTGGGTCGTCGCAACGTGTGCGGTTAGTCTTCTTTTTCCGATTTGGGTGCTCGCACAATCTCCGATTAAACGAACCGACACGGTAGCCGATGTATTATCCGGCGTGTTCGGTGCTTTCCTGGCGTGCCTTATCTCCGTGTTTGCCGTCAGCACCTTCGGATGGTTGCTCGGAATACCCTACGTATTGCTCGTGCGAAACAGCAAAGGATGGCGCTTCTGGATCTACCTTGCGCTTGGAAGCGGGATTGGGCCAGCTCTTGTTCTCAGCCCATTGTTTCACTCACTTCTGAGACGTTCGCTCGACAATCTACCGACCCAACTCACCGACTACTACTACTGCGCTTGCATATCTACGGTGGTTTCGGGCTCAACGGCCCTGATCTACCTTCTGCTATTGCGACGGTCGCAGGTCGAATATCCAAGAAAGGCGCTACCGGCAAAGTCGCTCCAGGGTGGTTAACCGCCTATCCGGAACTTACTCGCTTTTGTCGCCGCGCCCCTCCGGGGCGCGCACCGTTTTTGAGGGGACGCACTTCCCCGGGTTTCACCCGGGGCTAACTTCGGATCGTCCCTTGAAGTCGTGCCCTTTCAAAACCTGGCCCGCTGCGGGAGTTTTTCAACAGACGCTAGAAGACCTCGACCGCCGCCCCATGGCCGGGCGCGGCGGCAAGCCTCTGGTCGCGCGTGATTAACGGAGCCTTCAACTCTTCGGCGAGCGCCACATAGGCCGCATCGGAAGCACTCAGATTGTGCCGCAGCCGCCAGATCCGGTCGAGCAGCACTACAGGAGCATAGCGTGTGACGCGAAGAGCCGTCAGGTCCTCAATGGCCTCCGCGGCCCGTTTGGGCGTCAATGTTCCCTCGCGCACCAGGCGCCGCAGCACCTGGGCAAATTCCACGTCGAGCAAGTGCACGGTGTGCAGGGTTTCAGCCTGCGTGTGAGGGCGCCCATAGATGCGCTGCTCGATGCGCTCTCCGGCCGGGGTTTGAAGCAGCCAGTCGACGGCCGCCGAAGCGTCGAGCACGATCATCGCGCAGCGCGTTCCTCGCGCACCAGAGCGCCGGTGTCAAAATCGCCGGAAACCGGCTTGCGCGCATGCAGACGCGTGCGGAACTCGGCCAGCGTCGGACGCTCCGCGACCTCGCGCAGCTCCCCGAGCAAATAGTCGGAGAGCGACATGCCCGCCATCGCAGCCCGGGCCTTGAGCCTGCGATGAAGAGCATCCGGAACATTGCGGACCTGAATCATGCGTTCCATGCTTCAAGCATATTTGCATGTTATGCACATGTCAATCTGACTCCAGCTGTAAATTGGGCAATCGCATTTCAAGATACAGAAAGAATTTGTCTTGAAAGGGCACGGCTTCAGCCGTGCCGTAGAGAGCTGCTGGGAAAATGCCCGGCCTTCAGGCCCTGACGGGGTTGCGCCGGGAAATACATCCCTCCGCGGCTAGAGCCGAGGATGTTTTTTTGACATAATCCATCGGCACGGCTGAAGCCCTGGCCTTTCAAAGCCGCCGCTGTTCATGGTTGCAAATCCAAATCCGATTGCCCCGGCTGTAGATGGAAAAATCCGGAGGGAGCAGGGGGTTTCAACCCCCTGAAATACGGCCGATTTGCGTGGCCTTCAGATGGGATGAGACGGCTGGTCTCGCGAATCGGCATTAAGCTGTTCGCAACGCACTCGGAGTGCAAAAGGAGACCAGCCAATGACGAAGGTTAGCAGAGGAGCGGTACGGGTGGAAAAGCCGGAGGTCACAATCGGTGTTGATCTTGGGGATCGGTTCAGTCATTACTGCATGCTCAACGAAGACGGTGACGCGATCGAATCGGGTCGCATTCAAACCAGCGAAGGGGCCTTGCGGCGCCATTTCGAAGGCGAGCCAACCATGCGTTTTGCCCTGGAATGCGGAACTCATTCGCCTTGGGTCAGCCGCCTGCTTGAGCAGCTGGGCCACCAGGTGATCGTGGCCAACACACGCAAGATCCGCGCTATCACCGCCAGCGAATCGAAGAACGACAGGAACGACGCCGAGAAGCTGGCCCGCTTTGCCTTTTGCGATCCGCGCCTGCTGTCTCCCATCCGCCATCGCAGCCCCGAGCGGCAACAGGACCTGAACCTGATTCAGGCGCGCTCCACCCTGGTCCGTGCCCGGACCATGATCGTCAACGCATTGCGTGGTCTGGTTAAAAGTGCCGGCGGACGACTGCCGGCCTGTTCGCCGCAGAGCTTCCAGGCACGCGTTGTGCCTTCGATCCCCCCGACCCTTGCCGAGGCGGCGCGCCCCCTGCTCGACCAGATCGTCGCGCTCAACACCAGCATCCAGCACATGGATCGCAGCATCGAGCAACTGGCCGAACGGTATGCGGAGATCAAGACCCTGCGCACCGTCCCCGGCGTGGGACCTCTGATCGCCGCGGCCTATGTGCTCACACTGGACCGCCCGGATGCGGTCCAGCACAGCCGCCAGGCGGGCGCATTCCTCGGTCTGCGTCCGCGACAAAGCCAGTCCGGAGACTCGGACCCGCAGCATCGCATCTCAAAAACCGGAAACGTTTATCTGCGCAGCCTGCTGGTGCAGGCGGCCCATTACGTGCTGGGCCGCTTCGGGCCCGACTCCGAGCTGCGCCGATGGGGCTTGAAGCTGGCCGCCTCAGGCGGCAAGCGCGGAAAGAAGCGAGCCATCGTCGCCGTAGCCCGCAAACTGGCCGTCATCCTGCATCGCATCTGGCAAACCGGCAAGCCCTGGCAAGCCTTCCCGCAATCTGCACCCATTCCTGCCGGCAAGAACATCTGCCCGGCCTAACCAAAACCTGCCCCCCAACAGGAAATGAACTTCTTGCCAAAGCGCTTACTCAAGCTCGTGTTCCGGCGACTGCGACCCGGGCCTTGGCCACAGAGGCCGTCCTTTAGATAGCAGCGCCCCTTCATCATCATCGGACACCAACAGGCACCGAACCCAAAAGCGGGTTCACCCAGAGTGCGGATAGAAGCCCGAGATGAATGCAACTCACGAGAAAAGGCGAAAGCAAAGCCAAAAACAAAAACGCCAATAAGGAAAAAACAAATGCAAAGACAAAAACCTTGACAGCCCCAGCCGTCTCATAGAAGGCCCGGATTAAGCCCATCCGAGTGAACTACAACTGTAGTACTAGGCAAAGTCCGCCTGGTTTGAGGCCGCGGCAAGCCGGCATGCAAGCGGTTCGCGGGATCGCTCGCGGTCCATGCGGGAAGCGAGCGGTGCAGATTGGCAGCAGGAAGCAACGCGGAATCCGGTACCGCCGAGAGCGGCTGGCAGCCCAGCCACAACGTCTGGCTCATCGCCTTCTCCGTCATGCTGGCCACCTTCATGGAGGTGCTCGACACCTCCGTGGCCACGGTCTCGCTCCCGCACATCGCCGGCAGCCTCTCCGCCACCACCGACGAGTCCACTTGGGTCCTCACCAGCTACCTCATCTCGAACGCCATCATCCTTCCCTCCTCCGGCTGGCTCAGCAACCGCCTGGGCCGCAAGAACTATCAGCTCTGGTCCGTGGCCGTGTTCACGCTCGCTTCGATGGCCTGCGGCGCGGCCGTCAGCCTGCCCATGCTCATCGCCGCGCGCGTGCTGCAGGGCGCGGCCGGCGGCGGCCTGCAGCCGGTCTCGCAGGCCGTCCTGCTTGAGAGCTTCCCGGTCAACAAGCGCGGCCAGGCCATGGCCGCCTACGGTATGGGCATCATCGTCGCGCCCCTGCTCGGTCCGCTCCTGGGCGGCTGGATCACCGACAACTACACCTGGCGCTGGATCTTCTACATCAACGTCCCCATCGGCATCCTCGCCCTGCTCATGATCCACACCTTCGTCGAGGACCCGCCCTACATCCACAGGCCCAGGGACATGACCATCGACTACATCGGCTTCGCGTTCATGACCACGGCATTCACCACGCTGCAGGTCGTCTTCGACAAGGGCCAGGAATCCGACTGGTTCTCGGCCGTCTGGGTGCGCTGGTTTGTCGCCATCGCCGCCTTCAGCCTGGTTGCCTTCATCGTCCGCGAGCTGCGCACGCCCACCCCCATCGTCAACCTGCGCATCTTCGCCGACCGGAATCTGGCCACCGGAACCTTCCTCATCGGCCTCTTGGGCGTGATCATCTACGGTACCACCGCCATCCTCCCCCTCTTTCTGCAGGAGCTCATCGGCTACACGGCCTTCCTCAGCGGCTACGCCGTGGCCCCGCGCGGCATCGGCGCCATCCTCTCCATGCTCATCGCCGGCCGCCTCATCGGCCGCATGGACGAGCGCCTCATGATGGCCATCGGCATCGTCATCCGCGCCGCCTCCCTCTTCATGCTCGGCCATCTCAACCTGACCATGAGCATGTCCAGCGTCATCTGGCCCAACATCGTCAACGGCTTCGCCAACGGCTTTCTGTTCGTGCCGCTGACCACCATGGCTATGAAGACCCTGCCCAACGAGCTGATGGGCGCCGGCACCGGCCTCTACAACCTGGTCCGCAACCTGGGCGCCAGCCTCGGCATCTCCTCCGTCACCACCCTGCTCATCCGCGGCGAGCAGACCCACCAGAACTACCTGGCCGCGCACTTGAACAACAGCGATCCCGTTTACCAGAGCAGCATCCAGAAGCTCACGCACTACTTCGCCCTGAGCGGCGGCGGGCCCGGCGCCCATCACATGGCCATGGGCATGATCTACCGGGACCTGCTGCAGCAGGCCGCGCTCGCCTCCTATATCGACGACTTCAAGCTGCTGGGCTGGTTGAGCCTCTTCTGCATGCCGTTCCTGCTGTTCTTTCGCAACGTGAAGAAGGATCAACCTCCAAACCGCCGGCCAGCCAGCCTGCACTGAGTGCCGATGCGGGCTCGGCAAATCCCGCACTGAGGCTTGGCCAGGAAAACCTATTTATGGCGCGCGCCAGCCACAGGGCCGCCCAGCCGCCGCGGATGCTCCTCGTGCAGCTCGAGGTATAACTCATCCACCTTGGCGCGGGCCGCCTGCAGGGCCCTTTTGCCCCTCGTGGTGATCCGATAAAGCCGCCGCCGCCGGCCCTCTTCCTTCACGGAATGGGATTTCAAAAGTCCCGCGCGCTCCAGCCCGTGCAGCAGCGGATATAGCGTCCCCGGCCCGATGCGATAGCCGTGATGCCCCAGTTCCTCCATCATCGCCAGCCCGAAGATCGGCTCTTCGGCCGCGTGCAGCAGCACGTGAATCCGGATCAGGCCGTAGAACAGCTCCCGCGTCTGGTTTGCCACACGGTTAATATACATCGATTTCCCCCCATCCGCCTTCGTTCCGGCCTTGACTCTTATCGAATTTCGATATAACTTCGGCAGCAGGTGGCCCCGGCAGCCGGACCTCGATCGTCCCCGGAAGGAACTCCCGAATGAAAGCTCGTGGGAAGCGCGCGGCGGTGGCATTCTTTCTTCTGTTTCTCCTATCCGGCCTGAAACTCCTGGCCCAGGGTCCGCCCTACCAGACCGACGATCCCGTCCCCGTCGACCTGCACCACTACGAGTTCTACATCTTCGGCGGCGCCGACGGCACCCCCGTCGAAGTGGACTCCACCGGCCCCGCCTTCGAGTTCAACTGGGGCGCGGTTCCCCGCGTGCAGCTTCACGCCATCCTGCCCTGGGGCGTGGCCGCCCCGCTCAACCACCCGGTCTACGCAGCCGAGGGCGCCGGCCAGGGGCCCACCGAGTTTGGCCTCACCGACATGGAGCTCGGCGCCAAGATTGCCTACATCAAGGAGAGCAAGCACATCCCCCAGATCGGCACCTTCACCATGTTCGAGATGCCCACCGGCAACTACGACAAGGGCCTGGGCATCGGCAAGGTCTGGTACAGGCTCCCTGTGTGGCTGCAAAAAAACATCGGCCCCTGGCTGCTCGACGGCGGCGCCGGCGAAACAGTCGTGCCGCAGACCGGCTACCGCGATTTTCCCTACGGCGGCTTCCTCCTCAAATACACCTTCCCCGGCGACCGGCTCGAGTTTGGCGGCGAAGTCTTCTCGCACGGCAAGGAAGGCTTCGCCGCCCCGCAGACCCAGGCCTCCACCATGATCGACCTCGGCGGCTACTACCACTTCAAGCACAATCCCAACCAGCAGTTTCTCTTCTGTTACGGCCACTCGGTCGCCGGCCAGACCGAAAACTACGCCTACGTGGGCATGTACTGGACCTGGGGCGGCAAAGGCGACCAGAAGCCGGGCCCCGGCCAGGCCTGGCTCCATCCGCCCCTGGGTGCGGGCGGAATTCAATAACACGCAAACTGCGGCGGGGCTCTCGGCGACATCGCCTCTCCGGCCGCGGAGGTCAACCATGGAAATCACCGCACGCGGTCTCTGGACCACGATTCACGGCATGGGCTTCGGCGCGCTCTACCTGCTGGCCTGCTCCGGGGCCCTCGTCGAGCTCTGGCGCCGCTACGCGCCCGCTGCGGAAGTGCCCGCAAGCTCCCGCGACGAAGCCTTCCTGCGCGTCTATCTCGCCGTCATGGCGCTGCTGGCCTGGCTGGCCGTCTTCACCGGCGCTTATATCGTCTACCCGTGGTATCGCGCCACGCCGCCGCCGGGCGCCAGCCTCGCGGCCTTCCCCCAGCGCTTCCTGATGTCGAGCCCCGCCACCATCGGCTGGCACTCCATCGGCATGGAGTGGAAGGAGCACGTTGCCTGGCTCGCGCCCATCTCCATCACCATGGCCGCAGCCGTCTTCCGCAAGTACGGCCGCAGCATCAGGAATCACCCGGCCCTGCGCAACGCGGTCCTGGGCTTTGTTGCCGTCTCGTTTCTCGCCGCCGGCATCGCCGGCTTCTTCGGCGCCATGATCAACAAGAACGCCCCCGTCAAAGGCGGCGCGACCATCCACATCATGCAGGGAGAGTGACCATGACCGCTCATCGGACTTCGGCTCCTGCGGTTCCAGAAATTCCCAACGGCTCCGGCGCCGCGGCCCTGCTCGCGGCCGGCATCGGCGCGTTCGCTCTTTCCGTGCTGGCCATCGCCGGCGACCAGATCGCCGCGGTCAAAAGCGCGATGATCTTCTACAGGCCCACCGGGCCGCTCTCCGGCGTCACCACTTCCGCAATCATCATCTGGCTCATCGCCTGGGCCCTCCTCGACGCCCGCTGGAAGAGCCGCAGCGTCGCGCTGGGGCGCATCGCCGCCTGGGCCCTGGTGCTGCTCGCGCTCAGCCTGCTGCTCATGTTTCCGCCCATCGCCGACCTGTTCTGATCCCGGCGGCCCACGATCGCCCCTAACGGCGGAGGCTCGATGCCCCTCGAAAGAGAAACCGGGTCAGCGGGCAGGCGGACCGGCGCCGGCCGGATCGCCCTGCGCTTCGTGCTCATGATCGGCGTGGTCAGCTTCTTTGCGGACTTCACCTACGAAGGCTCGCGCAGCATTACCGGGCCGTTCCTGGCCACCCTGGGCGCCAGCGCCGCCGTCGTCGGCGTGGTGGCCGGCCTCGGCGAGCTGCTCGGCTACGGCCTGCGCTTCTTCTCCGGGCGCCTCAGCGAGCGCACGCGGCAGTTCTGGCCCATCACCCTCTTCGGCTACTTTGTGCAGATGGCCGCGGTGCCGGCGCTGGCGCTGGCGCGGAGCTGGCAGGCGGCCGCGCTGCTCATCGTGCTGGAGCGGGTGGGCAAGGCCATCCGCAATCCTCCGCGCGACGTGATGCTCTCGCACGCCGGCCGCCAGATGGGCATCGGATGGGCCTTTGGCGTCCACGAGGGCATGGACCAGGCCGGCGCGCTCCTTGGGCCGCTGATGCTGGCGCTGATCCTGGCCCATCGCGGCCAGTACCGCATCGCCTTTGCCGCCCTGCTCATCCCCGCCCTTATCACGGCCTTGCTCATCGTCGTCACGCGGTTCCTCTATCCGCGCCCGGAAGATCTTGAGGCCCACACACCGGCCATTCACGCGGCGGGCATGGGCCGCGCCTTCTGGATCTATCTCGTCGGCGCATCGCTGGTGGCGGCCGGCTTCGCCGATTATCAGTTGATCGCCTTCCACCTCGAGAAGCACGGTATCGCTTCGGCCATCTGGATACCCATCTTCTACTCCATCGCCATGGCCACCAGCGGCGCGGGATCGCTTGTCTTCGGCCGCCTCTTCGACCGGTTTGGAGTCGCGGTGCTCATCCCTCTCACCTTTCTCTCCATCGTCTCCGCGCCTCTCGTGTTTCTCGGCGGGTTTGGCGTGGCCCTGGCCGGCGCAGCGCTGTGGGGCCTGGGGATGGGCGTGCATGAGTCCATCATTCCGGCAGCGGTAGCCGCCATGGTGCCGCCCGAGCGGCGGCCCTCCGCCTATGGACTGTTCACTGCGGCCTACGGCGTCTTCTGGTTCGCCGGCAGCGCGGCCATCGGGTTCCTGTACGATGTCTCGGTGCACGCCGCGGTGGCATTCTGCGTAGCAGCCGGCATCGCCTCGCTCCCGTTCTTCTTTGCCGTGCGGCGGCGCGTGGCAGCGTAGGCGCGCAGGCTACCGCAGGAGCGGTCAGCGATGAAGAAGCTGCCGCCACGCACCGGCGATTCACGACCGGCAACCCTGTCCCGCGCAAACCCGCCTCAGAACAGCCCCAGCCCGCCCTCCGGCGGCGGGGCATGGCGCAGCAGTCCCAGCTCGCCCGCCAGCTTCTCCAGCTTCGCGCGCGTTCCCGCCGCCGGCGGCACCAGCGGCAGACGCACCGTGTCCCCGCACTTGCCCATCGCGTTGAGCACGGTCTTCACCGGCCCCGGGTTCGACTCCCAGAAGTTCGCCTCGAACAGCGTCGCGTACTTGCGCTCGATCTCGCGCGCCTGCGGCCAGTCGTTCATCAGCGCCGAGCGGATCATGCGCCCGATCTCCGCCGGCGCCTCGTTCGACGCCACGCTGATCAGTCCATGCGCCCCGATGCCGATTGCGGCCAGCGCCATGTTGTCGTCCCCCGAGAAGACTTTGAACCCGCGCGGCATCGTGTGCACCAGCTCGGCGATCTGCGGCAGCTTGCCGCTCGCCTCCTTGATGCCCTGAATATTCCGCGCCTCGCCTGCCAGCCGCGCCACCGTCGCCGGCTCCAGATTGACCGCCGTCCGCCCCGGCACGTTGTACAGGCACACCGGCAGCGGATCGATCGCGCGCGCGAGCGCTAGAAAGTGCTGGAACTGCCCCTCCTGCGTGGGCTTGTTGTAGTAGGGATTGGCCGAAAGCACCGCCGCCACGCCCTCTACCTGGCTCACCCGCGTCGCCTGCCGCACCAGCGTGCGCGTGGAGTTGTGTGTGCAGCCGGCCCACACCGGCACGCGGCCGGCGGCGGCTTCGATCACGACGCGCACGGCGCGAATCCACTCGTCTTCGTCGAGCGTGGCCGCCTCGCCCGTCGACCCGCAGGCCACAATGAAGTCGATCCCCGACTCGACCTGCCACTCGACCAGCGCCCGGAGCGCCGCTTCGTCAATCGATCCGTCCGTTAGAAAGGGCGTAATGATGGCAGTACCGCAACCCGTCGTTTCCATAACAGAAGAGTGTACATCCCCCGGATCAACGGCACTTTTACATCGAATTGCGCATCATTTATGCCATAATTGAACTCATTGGAGGCGCAAGACAGTGCGAACCACGATCTCGGTCGACGATAAGCTGCTGGCGGACGCACGCGAGCTTACCGGCCTCAAGGAGACCGGGCCGCTGATTCGTGCCGCCCTTGAATCGCTGATCCAGCGCGAGAGCGCTCTCCGCCTTGCCCGTCTGGGTGGATCGGAGCCTCACCTCGAAGACATTCCGCGCAGGCGCGATTTCGATCAGTAGCCGCGGAGAGTGGGGATGGTTCTCGTCGACACTTCCATCTGGGTCGATCATCTGCGTTCGGGCCATCCGCATCTGACCGCGCTGCTCATACGGAACGCCGTGAGTGCGCATCCGTGGATCGTGGGAGAGATCGCCTGCGGTAACATTCAAAACCGGGCCGAGGTGCTCAAGAGACTGCGCATGTTGCCACCAGTAACCGTGGCGCGCGAAGACGAAGTACTCTTCTTCATTGAAAAGCATCAACTCATGGGGAAAGGAATCGGCTACATCGACGCCCACCTCGTGGCGGCGGCGATTGCACAGGGACTGAAGTTCTGGACACGCGATAAGCGGCTGGTCGCTGCTGTTGGCGGGCTCGGGATTCTCTATGTGCCGCCGGTCATCTGACCACCCTGCAACTGCTCGAAGATCTCGCGAAAATCCCACACGCCCGTCTTCCCCGCCAGCCACTCGGCCGCGCGAACGGCGCCCAGCGCGAAGGCGCGCCGCGAATGCGCGTCGTGACGCAACTCCAGTGTGTCGTCGCCACTCCTCGCCGTCACCACGTGCTCGCCCTTGGCGTCGCCGATGCGGTGCGAAGCGATCTCGACCTCAGCCCCCGGCCGCACGGATTGAATGATCTCCCTGAGCGTGAGCGCCGTGCCCGAAGGCGCATCTACCTTCGAAGTATGGTGCGTCTCGGCGATCGAGAATTTATAGCCATCCAGCCGCGCCAGCTCCGCCGTCAACCGGAAGAGCTTCTGCACGCCAATCGAGAAGTTGGTGCCGTAGAGCAGCGCCCCGCCCTTTTGCGCCTTCGCCCGCATCTCGTCCAAACTTGCATACCATCCCGTGGTGCCCACCACAATACGTCCGCCCACCGCGAGCACCGCGCGCATGTTTTCGAGCGCGGCCTCGGGTGCGGTGAAGTCGATGACCACGTCCACGCTGGCGAGGTTGGCCGCCGTCAGCGCGGAGGCGTGGCTGTTCTCCGCCACATCGAGCGCGCGCACCCCGTGCCCCCGCTCCCGAGCAACCTCGGCCACCAGGCTGCCGGTCTTTCCCTTACCGAGTACGAGAATCAGCATGACGGCCTCGCAAAGCGAACAGTGAACAGTGAACAGGATGGCAGTCGGTGATTGGCTGTCTTGAGCGAGTCGAGCATTGAAAAGAGCATCTTCCCGACCTCGTGCGCCAAACCTTCCACCTGATTCAGTAAGTCGGAATCTCCGAGCTGTAGGCTTCGAGCGACTTCAAGCTGCGTTTGCAGCTCCGAGTTTGACCCGCGCGCCATCCCAAGAAATTGGCGGAACTCCCCAGTACTGTTCCGAGCCTGCCCTTCCGCAATATTGCTGGGAATTGAGACAGAGCTGCGTGGCATCTGGCTCGTCAGTCCGTACAGTTCTTCGCGCGGGAAAGCGCCGGTGAGCCGATAGACCGCAACCGCCGACTCCATTGAACGCTGCCAGACAAGCAAATCTCGAAATGACTGCACCATAAGACTGACCAAATGTCTTCAATGTTCACTGTCCACTGTTCACTGTTCACTGTCGACTGTCGACTGTTTGAAGCTGCTTTCTTGCCCCCACGTCGAAGATCGCCGGATCGGGCTCCTGGAAGAACGCCGCGTGCAGCGACCGCACCGCCTCATCGGCGTCGTCCTCCTCGATCATGAAGCTCATGTTGATCTCGCTCGCCCCCTGCGAGATCATGCGCACGTTGATGTGCCGCACCGCCGCGAAGACCTGCGCGGCAATGCCGTTCTGGCCGCGGATATCCTCGCCCACCATGCACACCAGCGCCTTCCTGCCTTCGTACTTCACATCGGCCAGCGCGCCCAGGTCGGCGGCAATCGCCGGCAGCTTCTCGTTCGAATCCACCGTCAGCGACACCGAGACCTCGCTGGTCGAAACCATATCTACCGGGCACTTGTGCCTGTCGAAGATGGCGAAGATCTGGCTCAGGTAGCCGTGGGTCATCAGCATCCGGCTGGCCACCACGTCGATGATGCTCAGCTTCTTCTTCACCGAGATCGACTTGAACGGGCTCCTGCAGTGCGGCGCCATGGAGATGATGCGCGTGCCCTCGCAGCTCGCGTTGCGGCTGTTCAGCACCAGCACCGGGATGTTTTTCTTCACCGCCGGCAGAATCGTGGCCGGGTGCAGCACCTTGGCCCCGAAGTAGGCCAGCTCCGCCGCCTCCTCGAAGCTGATCACCTTCACGCGCAGCGCGTCCGGGCACACCCGCGGGTCGGCGGTCATGATGCCGTCCACGTCCGTCCAGATCTCGATGGCCTCGGCCGTCAGCGCCCCGCCCACCAGCGCTCCCGTAAAGTCGGAGCCGCCGCGGCCCAGCGTCGTGGTAATGCCCGCCTCGTTCGACGCGATGAAGCCGCCCATCACCGGCACCTTGCCCTCGTTCACCAGCGGCCGCAGCTTCTCGGCCGCGCGCTTCTCGATGATGTCGTCCTGCGGAACCGCCTTCTGGTACTGCGAGTCGGTGACAATCACCTCGCGCGCGTCCACATGCGCCGCGTCGATGCCGCGCTCGCGGAAGGCCGCCGCCACCATGCGGCTGGAGATGCGCTCGCCGTAGCTCACGATCAGGTCGCTGATCCGCGGCGTGAGCTCGAGAATGGCCGCCAGCCCGCGCAGCACCTCGTCGAGCGCGTCGAACTTCTGGTCGATCCAGCTCACCAGCTCGCCGCACTCGGCCCCCGGCTTCACCAGCGCCGCCGCCGTATCGCGATGCCGCGAGCGCAGCCGCGAGCTGATCGCCAGCGCTCCCGCCCGGTCACCCTGCGAGGCCGCCGCGGCCGCGCGCAGCAACTGGTCGGTGACCTTGGCCATCGCGCTCACCACCACCACCGGCCGCTTGCCGCTGGCCACGCGTCCGGCCACGATGGCCGCAGTGCGCCCGATGGCGGCCGGGTCCTCGACCGATGTGCCGCCAAACTTCATCACCACCAGGTTCATGCGCAGGTTCCCATCGTTCGTTGCCGCATCGGCTCGCACCGTTCGCGCCTCACGCCGTCACCGCCGCGGCCACCGGCTCCAGTTTTCCCAGGCTGGCCAGCATCTCCGCGTTCAGGATGGTCGCGCCCGCCGCGCCCCGCACCGTGTTGTGCGAGAGCAGCACGAACTTCCAGTCGAGCAGGTTGCAAGGCCGCAGCCGGCCCACCGTCACCGTCATCCCCTTGCCGCGATTGCGGTCCAGCCGCGGCTGCGGCCGGTCGTTCTGCCCGTTCCACTCGATCGGCTGCTCCGGCGCGAACGGCAGCCCCCGCCCCGCCAGCGGCCGGAACTCCGCCCACGCCGCCAGGATCTCCTCGCGCGTCACGGCGCGGCCCAGCTTGTTGCCCAGCTTAATTGACACGCACTCCGTGTGCCCATCCAGCACCGGCACGCGGTTGCAGTGCGCGGTCATCTTCGCGGCCAGCGGCGCCACCGCGGAGCCATCGAGCTTGCCCAGCAGCTTCAGCGTCTCGGTCTCCATCTTCTCTTCCTCGCCGCCGATATACGGGACCACGTTGTCCAGGATGTCCATCGACGCCACGCCCGGGTACCCGGCGCCGCTCACCGCCTGCATCGTGGTCACAAAGATCTGCTCCAGCCCGAACCGCTCCTCGATCGGTTTGAGCGCCAGCACCAGCCCCATCGCCGAACAGTTCGAGTTGGTGACAATGTAGCCGCCTGCCTCCTTGCGCCAAGGCTGCTCCTCGATCATCGCCAGGTGCCCGGCATTCACCTCCGGCAGCACCAGCGGCACGTTCGCGGCCATGCGGAAGGCGCTCGAGTTCGAGATCACCGCGCACCCGGCGGCCGCAAACTTCGGCTCCAGCTCGCGGGCGATGCCGGCGTCCACGCTGGCAAAGATAATCCGCGGCGCGCCGTCAGGCTCCGCCGGCGACACGGTCAGCTTCGCGATCCGCTCCGGCAGCGCCGTATCCAGCCGCCACTTCACGGCCTCGCCATAACGCTTCCCGCTGGAGCGGTCGCTGGCCGCCAGCCACGTAATCTCGAACCAGGGATGGTCTTCGAGCAGTTGGATGTAGCGCTGGCCGACCATTCCGGTCGCGCCCAGGATGCCGATGGGATATCTGCTTTTCATGGTCGTAAACACTCTAGTGTACAGGAGAAAGCCTTCCGATTCAGTGCGGGGCGGTTCGGCTCTATCGCGTCTTGAAAGCTACAGGTGTCAGCCCGGAGATCGCAGCCTGCCCCATGAGCGCGGCTTTAGCCGGGCTGACTCGGCCCGGAGCCAAACTTAGCCGCGCCGGCTCTTGTTACGGCGACTTCAGCCGATGATCTCAGAGAAGGAGCGTTCGCATTGAACCTTCGCCCGATGGCCGGGAAAGACCAGCCGCCGGCGGCCGGAGAAGCCAACCAGCTTCCCAACCCCGAACGCTTCCTCACTCTGCTGGCCGAAGGCGCAGCGCGGGGCATGCCCGAAGTGGACGCGGCGGCCTGCAACGCGTTCCGCGCGAGTGTGAACAAGCTGTCCCTGCGCCTGCCAGACCGTCTGCCCGACGAGGAGAAGCTGGCTCTCATCCGCGCCATCCTGCACGAGTTCGAAAGTTACCGCAATGGCTCCGAGGCAACCCTGCGCGAACGGCTGGCCCGCTGGCGCTCGCTCACAGAAACGCTGCTGCGCGAGCTCCTGGCGACCCTCAATGTCGACCCCGCCAAACCCGCAGCCGCACAACTGGTCCGCAAGGCCGCGTCCCTTACCACCGCCGAAGAGATTCAGGCCTGCCGGGCGCTCCTCGAGGAGTTCCTGCACCCACCGGCCAGCAGCGACAACAACCAGCCGCCGTCTCCGTTGAAAGTTGCCGACCTGACCACCACCAATAACAACGCCGCCGGCCTGCGCGGAGGCGGCAGCGCCGTCGAGTTCGTCAAGACGATCATGGACCGCGGCGGCAAAGGCTACATTGCCCACTTCCGCCTCGGCTGCCTCGACATGATCATCGAGCGCTTTGGCGAGGAGACCGTGCAGGACTCCCTTATGGCCGTGTCGGCCTTCCTCACCCACAGCCTCCACCGCGACGACGTCATCTACCACTGGAGCGACTCCGAGCTGCTCGCCGTCCTCCAGAACCGCGTCAACGAGCAGGTCGTAAATGCGGAGCTGCAGCGCATCGTCGCCCGCAATCGCGACATCACCGTCAACGTCGAGGGACGCAACATCATGCTGCGCATCCCCCTGGACTTCAAAATCACCCCGATCTCTGCCCTGCACGCGGCCGACGATCTTTACAGGCTGTCGATGGAGCCGGCAGCCGCCTGGTGAAACCCATGAACGATACGTGCGCTCGAACGAAGGCCGCGGCCGAAACCATCGCCATCGACGACCTCCCCGTATGCTATTTCGAATTGGATACCGAAGGCCGGATCGTCTGCGCCAATCGCCATGGCTGCATGCAAAACTGCGGTGACGAGGGCTGCCTGACAGGCAAGACCCCGTGGGACAACCTCGCGCCGCGCGAGGCCGAAGCGCAACGGGGCGAATACCTCGAGTTGATGCGCTCGGGCCACGAGCCGCCCGTCATTCGCCGTTCACTCTACACGGGCAGAGCGGGCTTTCGCAGCCACGAGATTCATCGCAGCCTCATGCATGACAGCCACGGCCATGTCGTGGGCATCCGCGCGGTCGTCTTCGACGTCACCGAACTGGAGGTCGCACACCAGGAGGCCCACCAGGCCCGCCAGTGGCTCGAGAGCATCCTCGACTCCGTCGCCGAAGCCATCATCGTCACCGACGCTTTGGGCTTTGTGCGTTCCGCCAACCGCGCCGCCGAAGACATGTTCGGCTGGAAGGCCGGCGAGCTCGTCGGCCAGATCATCGAAAAGAAGATTCCCCTGTTGCTCTACTCGAACACCGGCCGCTGGGAGCTCAGCTTCCAGATGGCCCTGTGCGGACCAGCCAAGGGCATCGCCACCGTGCTCGACCGCGAACGAAACGCAATGCGCGTCGAGGTCAGCGCCTCGCCCATCATCGATAAAGAGAACGGCTGCACCACCGGCGTGGTCAGCGTGTGGCGCCGGCTCGACGAAAAATCGTAGCGCCGGCTCCGGGCGTGGTTACCCCATCGCCGCCAGCACCGCGTCGGCAAACTGGCTCGTTCCCGCCGCGCCGCCCACGTCGCGCGTCAGCGTCTTGCGCTCCGCGTACACGGTCTCCAGCGCCGTCTGCACTTTGTCCGCCGCAGTGGATTCGTCGAGATGACGCAGCATCAGGATCGCCGACTGCAGCAGCGCCGTCGGGTTGGCCACGTTCTTGCCCGCGATGTCCGGCGCCGACCCGTGCACCGCCTCGAAGATCGCGCACTCCGCGCCCAGGTTCGCTCCCGGAACCAGTCCCAGCCCGCCCACCAGCCCCGCGCAAAGATCGCTCACAATGTCGCCGTAGAGGTTCTCGAGCAGCAGCATGTCGTACTGGAAGGGATTCATCACCAGCTGCATGCAGGTGTTGTCGATCAGGTGCTCGCCGTATACGATCTCCGCAAACTCCTCCGACACCTTGCGCGCGCAGCGCAAAAATAACCCATCCGAGAGCTTCATGATGTTGGCCTTGTGGATGGAGTGGATCTTCTTGCGTCCGTGCTTGCGCGCGTACTCGAACGCGAACCGCGCAATGCGCGTCGAGCCCTTCTCGCTGATCACCTTGATGCTCTCGACCACCCCCGGAACCACCTCGTGCTCCAGGCCCACGTACTCGCCCTCCGTGTTCTCGCGCACGATGATCAGGTCCACGCCCGGCCAGTGGGTCTCGAGGCCGGGCAGATTGCGGATAGGCCTGAAGTTGGCAAACAGGTCGAACCTCTTGCGCAACGTTACGTTGATGCTCTTGAAGCCGCCGCCGATGGGCGTGGTCACCGGCCCCTTGAGCGCGACGCGGTTGCGCTCGATCGAGTCGTAAAGCGCCGCCGGAATGTACTCCCCGTGCACCTCGAAGGCCTCGGCCCCGGCCGCGAACCGCTCCCACTCGAACCTCACCCCCGTGGCTTCCAGGATGCGCACCACCGCCCCCGTCACCTCCGGCCCGATCCCGTCCCCGGGAATCAACGTCACCCTGTGCGTCTTCTGCTCCGCCACAAGTTCTCCTGTTAGTCAGCCCCTTTGTCTCTCAGTCCCTGGTCCCTGTCTTATTCTTCCCCGCTCTGTGCCCTTCCAGCAGCCCCTCCAGCTCTTCCTTGAACTCGCGCACGTCCTTGAAGTCCCGGTACACTGAAGCAAACCGGATATACGCCACCGTATCCAGCCCCTTCAGGTACTCCATGATCCGCTCGCCGATCTCGGTCGTGGACCGCTCCCGTTCCGGCGCATCCATCACGAACCCTTCAACGGCGTCCACGATCTTACCCAGCTCGTTCGAGGGCACCGGCCGCTTTTCGCACGCCCGCAGCAGGCCGCTCAGCACCTTCTGCCGGTCGAAGCGCTCGCGCCGGCCGTCCTTCTTCACCACCATGTAGGGAATCTCGTCGATCCGCTCGTAGGTGGTGAACCGCCGCCCGCACTGCTCGCACTCCCGCCGCCGCCGGATCGAGTCGGCCTCCTTGCTCTCGCGCGAATCCACCACGCGATCCTGCCCGAACCCGCAATAAGGACACTTCATGCTGTACGCGATTCTACGGCATCTGCGCCGCACCCCGGGGAACAGTCCGGCCGGCCGCGGTGTCTAACTACAGTGGTCAGTGGTCA
>DATJRT010000006.1:0-18704 GCA_035504495.1 Occallatibacter sp. | reverse complement strand
CCATGGCCACTTTTCTTGCCCCCATTGAAAAGCCGCACGGACTCATCAACAAACTGGCCTATGCCGGAACCAGGCGGCAGTTCGGCAAGGTGCTGACGCCGGTGAAGGTGGTGTATGCGCGCATGCCGGCGGCCTTTGGCATGTTCATTTCGAAGATCGCCAAGCTGGATAAAAAGCTCGCGCTGCCGGCGGAGACGCAGATGCTGGTGCGCGAGCGCGTGGCGCGGCTGAACCAATGCCTGTTCTGCATCGATATCGGGCGCTTCTTCACCATCAAGTCCAAAATGAACCAGGCCAAGTTCGATGCCATGGATGACTACGCAACCAGCCCCCTCTTCAGCGAGGCGGACCGCGCCGCGCTCGATTACGTGACCGAGCTGACCCGGGACAAGAAGGTGAACCCGGCGACCTTCGAGCGGATGAGGAACCATTTTTCCGAGCGCGCCATCTGCGAGATTGTGTGGCTGGTGGCGAGCGAGCATGTGTACAACATGACGAATATCGGGCTGAACATCCATTCCGATATGTTGTGCGAGATCGGCAGGAAGAAGTAGCTTCGCGCCCGGCGCCAGGCCTCCTAGTACACTGGAACTTCCGCATCTTGCGACGCCGCATCTTGCGGGCATTGACCAGGAGCTTCCCATGGCGTCGATCCTTCTTCCGGCAAATCCCAGCGAGGCGCGGCCCGGGCGCTTCGGCATCTACGGCGGCCGCTATGTGCCGGAGACGCTGATGGCCGCGCTGCTCGAGCTCGAGCGCGAGTACGAAGTCGCCAAGGCCGACGCGGCGTTCCAGGCCGAGCTCGCTTCCCTGCTCACCGACTACGCCGGCCGGCCGACGCCGCTTTACTTCGCGAAGCGTCTAACCGAGTCGCTGGGCGGGGCGAAGATTTATTTGAAGCGCGAAGACCTGCTGCACACCGGCGCGCACAAGATCAACAACGCGCTGGGGCAGGGACTGCTTGCCCGGCGCATGGGCAAGAAGCGCGTCATCGCCGAAACCGGCGCGGGCCAGCACGGCGTGGCCACGGCGAGCGCCTGTGCGCTGCTCGGCCTCGAATGCGTCATCTACATGGGTGACGTGGACATGGAGCGGCAGGAGCTGAACGTAAAGCGCATGCGCCTGCTGGGTGCGGAGGTGCGCGGCGTGAGCTCGGGCTCGAAGACGCTGAAGGACGCGATCAGCGAAGCCATGCGCGACTGGGTCACCAATGTCCGCAGCACCTACTATCTGCTGGGCAGCGCGCTGGGAGCGCATCCTTATCCCACCATGGTGCGCGACTTTCATCGCTGCATCAGCCGGGAGATGAAGAAGCAGATCCTCGAGAAGGAGGGCCGGTTGCCGAGCGCAGTGATCGCGTGCGTGGGCGGAGGGTCGAATGCGATCGGCGCGTTTTACGAGTTCCTGAATGACAAGAGTGTCCGGCTGATCGGCGTCGAAGCGGGCGGGCGCGGGACGGCGCTGGGTGAACACGCGGCACGGTTCCAGGGTGGCGCGCCGGGAGTTTTGCAGGGCACGTATTCGTACGTTTTGCAGGATGACGACGGGCAGATTGCGCTCACGCATTCGGTCTCTGCCGGATTGGATTATGCTTCCATTGGCCCCGAGCACGCCATGCTGCACGATACGGGGCGGGCGGAGTACGTTTCGCAGGACGACGCTGCGGCGCTGGACGCGGTGGTAAAGCTGGCGCGGACGGAGGGGATACTGCCGGCGCTCGAAAGCGCGCATGCGGTAGCCGAGGCGATGCGCCTCGCGCCGACGATGACAGCAACCGAAATCCTGGTGGTGAATCTCTCCGGCCGCGGCGACAAGGATATGGGCATTCTGGCGCGGGAGCTGAAGCTATAGGTCGCCGTAATTGCTGAAATCCAAGTACCTGAAAAATGCCGATACGATTCGAACACAAGCCGGGGTTGGTGGTTTATCTGACGGCAGGCGATCCGTCGCTCGAGACCACACGCGCGATTGCCCTCGCCGCCATCGATGCGGGCGCGGATGTGATCGAGCTGGGCGTGCCTTTCAGCGATCCGCTGGCCGATGGACCGGTGATTCAGCGGGCAAGCGAGCGGGCTCTGGCGCGGGGCACGCGGCTCGGGGATGTACTGGCGCTGGCGAAGGAACTGCGCACGGCGCGTCCGGCGGCGGGCCTGGTGATGTTCGGTTATCTGAATCCGATTTTGCGTTACGGCCTGCGCAAATTTGCCGAGGACGCGGCAGCGGCCGGCGCTGACGGGGTCCTCGCGACGGATTTGATCGTGGAAGAAGCAGGTGAGTATCTGGCGGAGCTTGCCCGCGTGGGACTGGCGCCGGTTTTTCTCGCCGCGCCCACCAGTTCCGATGAACGGCTGCGGGCCATCGCCACGCACTCGCGAGGGTTTGTCTATGCCATCTCGCGCACGGGAATCACCGGCAAGCAGCAGACCCTGGCGGCGGACGCGGCGGCGCTGGTTGCGCGCCTTCGTCGATGGACGAAATCCGTTGACGGCGGGCTGCCGGTGGCCGTGGGCTTCGGCATCTCCAACGCGGCGCAATTTGCGCAGGTGGGGGAGTTCGCGGATGCCGCGGCGATTGGCAGCGCGATTGTCGAGCTGATCGAACAGTCGACTCCGGACTCGGCGCCCGGCGCGGTGGCTCGATTTATCCAGGGCCTGCGTCTGCCCGCTGAGGCGGTTGCCGGCCCGGAGAAAAATGCAGCCGTCAGCTATTAGTCATCAGCCCTCAGCCTGCGCGCAGCCGGATTGGCCGCGGAGGTTTGTTCTGGCAAGCTGCAGCTGAGAGCTGAAGGCCGATAGCGGCTAGTTCGTTCTCAGCAACGCGAGGATGCAATGACGATCGAAGAACTGCGAATCCGCATCGATGCCTTGGACCGCCAGCTGGTGGAGCTGCTCAGCGAGCGGGCCCGCGCTGCGCAGATGATCGGCCATTTGAAAGCGGCCACTTCGCTGCCGGTGTACGAGCCGAATCGCGAAAAGGTGATCTACGCCAATGTGCGCGCGGCCAACAAGGGGCCGCTGCCGGACATCGAACTCACGCACATCTACGAGCGCATCATCGACGTCATGCGGTCGCTGCAGCGGAACGAGTTGGCTTCGCAAAGAAACGCCCAGGCTGCCCGGGAAGGCGCGTTGGGCCATGGCGCGGGGGATAAAGAACCCGAGACAGGGAAGAATCCATGATTGTTGCCATGCTGGAAAGCGCGACCGAAGAACAGATCGATGCCGTGATTGGAGCCATGGAGGAGGCCGGCGTGCATGTGCATCGCACCACCGGCGAGATGCAGACGATCCTGGCCGCAGTGGGACCGACGGCAGGACTCGACCTGAGCAAGTTCGAAGTGCTGCCCGGCGTGATGAAGGTGCACCGCATCAGCTCGCCGTACAAGCTGGCCGGGCGGGCGTGGCGGCCGCAGGGAACGGTGGTCGAGTTCCCCAACCGCGCCGCCATAGGTGGACGAAAGGTTGCGCTCATCGCCGGACCCTGCGCGGTAGAGAACCGCGAGCAGATCTTCGCGATTGCCGCAGCGGTGAAGGTCGCCGGCGGCGCGTTTCTGCGCGGCGGCGCGTTCAAGCCGCGCAGCTCGCCGTATAGCTTTCAGGGACTGGGCATTCCGGGGCTGGAGCTGATGCGCGAGGCAGCCGACGCGAATGGACTGGCGATTGTGAGCGAGGTGATGGAGATCGCGCAGATCGAAGACATGCTGCCGTATATCGACTGCTTCCAGGTGGGCGCTCGGAACATGCAGAACTTCAACCTGCTGCGCGAGCTGGGCCAGGTGCGCAAGCCGGTGCTGCTCAAGCGCGGCATTGCCGCCACGGTGGAGGAGCTGCTGCTCTCGAGTGAATACATTCTTTCGGGCGGCAACTACGAGGTGATCCTCTGCGAGCGCGGCATCCGGACATACGAGACCGCAACGCGCAACACCATGGACATCTCGGCGATTCCGGTGCTCAAGAAGCTCTCCCACCTTCCGGTGGTGGCCGACCCCTCGCATGGGACGGGTCGGCGCGACATGGTGGCGCCCATGGCCAAGGCCGCGGTGGCCGCGGGCGCGGATGCGCTGCTGATCGAGATTCATCCCAACGCGGACAAGGCCGTTTCCGACGCGGCGCAGACCATGTACCTCGAGGATTTCGCCAAGCTGACAACGGAGCTGCGCGTGATTGCCGCGGCTGTGGGAAGAACGCTGTAAGATGAATCAAGCCAGCAGGTCAGCGAGTCAGCAAGTCAGCGGTTGCAAGTGCTTCGCAGGCTCGCTCACCTGCTTACTCGCCAATCATGATCTCGCGCATCGCCATTCTCGGCACCGGCCTGCTGGGCACTTCGGTTGGCCTGGCCCTGCGCGCGTCTGGCTTCCAAGGCGAGATCAAGGGATGGAACCGTACTCTCGACGAGGCGCATCGCGCGATGCGGATGGGCGCACTGACCTCGGTCGAGGAAGACCCGACCGAGGCTGCAAAGGGGAGCGAGGTGGTGGTGCTCTGTGTACCCATCTACGCCACGCTCGATTTCATGGCGCAGCTCGCGGGCGCGCTCGCGCCGGAGCAAATGGTCACCGACGTGGGCAGCACCAAGCGGCTGATTGCCGAGTCAGCGGCGCGGCTCTATAACACGCCCACGCGTCCGGCATTTCTTCCCGGGCATCCCATGGCGGGCAAGGAGCGCGGCGGCGCCTCGCAGGCCGATGCGGACCTGTTTCGCGGTGCGGTGTGGCTGTTTACTGACGATCCCGCAGCGCGGCGCTCGGCGAAGGGTGCTGAACTGGTGCTGGAGTGGCGCCAATGGGTGAGAGCCCTGGGGGCTCGCGTGCTCGATCTGAACCCCATCCGGCACGATGAGCTGGTGGCGTGGGTGAGCCATCTGCCGCAGCTCGTGGCCACAGCGCTGAGCGCGCTGCTCGAAGAAGAGGTGGGCACTGCGCCTGAGCTCAAGGACGTGGGCGGGCGGGCGCTGCGCGAGATGACGCGCCTCGGCGCCAGCCCCTACTCGATGTGGCGCGACATTGCACACACCAACACCGAGCCCATCGAGCGGGCCTTGCATGCGCTGGAGCAGCGGCTGGCGCACCTGCGCGAAAACCTGCGCACCCCCGCGCTGCGCGGCGAATTCGACCAGGCAAACCGCTTCCGGCGGGATTGACCCTTGTTCCCCAATCCTTCGAGAGTTTTTCTTTCCCAGCTCTCGATCAAAGTGCGCCCGAAGAATGAGACGCCTCCGGCTTGAGCGCCGGAATTATGCCTCGCTCCGCTGCGTCCGCGCCCCGCGCCAGTAGAGAAACAGCCCCAGCAAAACGGAGCCGAGGGTCCCGCCGATTACGTCAACCTCGAAGACCAGCGTGTCGGAGCCGCCGGGCGGAATGAACGAGAGAATGATCCCGACAAGGACGACGAGAAAGCCGAGTCCGCCGCAAAGCCAGACGCCGGCTATGCCGCCCGGCACCAGCACCGCATGCGGGTTTTCCGCGCGGTCCTTGCGCCGGGCAAGCTTGATGACCGCGGCAAACATATAGAGGAACGGGATGAAGTAGAGAATAATGGCGGCGTCGACCACCACCTGGTAGGCTGCGATGACCCCGCGGCTGTGAATCTGGCTGAGGAGCAGAATGGCGCCGGAGGCTACGGCCTGCACCAGGATGGAGACCCACGGCGTCTTCCATTTGGGATGAATCTTGCCGAAGGCCGGGGGCAGATAGCGGTCGATGCCCACGACGAAGGGCACGCGGGCAATGCCGGCCACGGTGGTGCCCACGCCGCCCACGTTGCCTGCGGCGGCCAGCAGCGCGGCCACGATGCCGAAAAATCCGACGCCGAGAGCGATGGAACCCGCCGCGATAGCCCCGAAGACGCCGCTCTGCGGATCGACGCCGGCGGCGGGCATGAGTGCGAGCACGGCGAAGGTGCCGGCGATGTACATGAGGGCAATCAGCGCGCCGGCGCCGAAGACCGCGCGCGGCAGCGTGCGGCGCGGATCGCGCACCTCCTCGCTCATGGCGCTCACCAGCTCCAGGCCTGTGAACGCGAAAGCGATCTGCGACCAGAAGTTCACCGTATCCCAGTTCCATGTCGGCATCATGTTGCGCAGCGTGAACTGCGTCGCCGATCCGTGCTTCCACGCGACCACAGCCGCAATGCCGACGAGCAGGATGAGCGGAAGATACGTGCCCACCCCGCCCGCGTTCTGCAGCCACTTGCCGATGTTCAGGCCCACGATGTTGAGCACCACGGCCAGCAGCAGCATGGCCAGAGAGACCCAAAGCAGAAAAGCGCGATTATCCGCGAGCGCCATGCCGCGCCCGCCGAGAATGTAGGCGCTCATGGAGGCGCTGGCCAGCAGCAGCCCGGGAAAGTAAAAGACGGTGTAGATCCAGTACGTCCATCCCGCGACGAAGCCGTGAAACGGGCCAAAGGCCTCGCGGGCCCAGACGTAGAGCCCGCCCTCCTCGGGAAAGCGCGAGGAAAGCTCGTTGATAACGAAAGCGCCCGGCACGAAGAAGAAAACCGCGGCCAGGACCCAGAGGCTGATGGATGAAGTGCCGTTGTGACCGGCGGCGGCAATCCAGCGGGGTCCAAGCACGGTGGCGATGTTGAAGAGCAGCACATCCCAAAAGCCCATGGCCTTGCGCAGTTGCGATTTGGTGCCGGCCGTCTGCGCCGCCCCTTGCGGCGGGGGGATGATCATCTGCTCTCCCATAAGTGAGGAACACCAGGTCAGCGTGTATCGGGAAGATCATAACGGAGGCGCGCTGGCGCGGGCCATGAGCGGGTCCGGCGCAGGTGGACTAGGAGGAGGTTCCCCGCGGCTAATGCACGGGGACTTCCTCTCTAACCGGATCGAGGGTTTCAAGGCCCTCGGCGCGCGCGGCCTCAAGCAAGTGCGGCGAAGAGGAAATGAAGAGAATGGCGGTGCCCCTGAACATGTCGCGGGCGGCAAGCGCGGCGCCCAGTTGCAGGGTTTCAGGCCAGCGCAGGCTGGTGCGGTCGATAAGCTGGCGCGCGGCCTCGAGCACCGCCGGGTTCAGCGGCTGCTGCACCGTGCGCGCCGATTCCAGCCGCAGCACCTCGCGCGCGGCGGCAGCATCGGCAGCGGCAATGTCGCCAGCGCGCTCGCGCCGGCGGATGGCTGCGTAGACCTCGAGCGGAGTGGAGGCAGAGATCAGCTTGCGGTTGTCCTCCACCGGTTCCAGCCGCCGGATCAGCGCGTCCGAGCCAGGCTCCTGCACGAAGAGCTTGATGAAGGCGGTGGCCTCGAGAAAGTAGAAGCTCACTCGCTCCCCCGTTCCAATTCAATGGCTTCGGCGGCTGCCTCGCCGTGTACGGCCACGGGATGGAAGCGCTGGGTTTCCTCGGGAATTCCGGCCTCGGCGCGGTTGAGCCGGATGGTGGTGGTGGGGTAAGCCGGGGTCTTGGGGTTGGCAATCTTGCTGGTCATCACCACGCCGCGCTGGATGGCCTCGGCCAGAACCGACTGCCGCGTCTCCGGATGCTGGTTCCAGCGGTAAGTTTTGCGCGGAAGAAACGAGTCGCGGAACCACTTCAGGGCGATAAAGGCGTGGCCGCCGCGCTCGGCTTCTGCCAGGGCCGCGCAGAGTTCTTTCACCCGCGAGTCCATGTCGCCGGGCAGCAGCGGCTCGGGCTCCGCTTCCTCCTCCTCGGCGGCATGATTGGCCAGGGAACGCGGCGCGCGGCTGGCGCGCGAAGACGGCTCGCCCTCGCCGGTGCGCTCAAAGTAAATGCGAACCTCGTCGTCCTCCGGCGACCATGTGTCCGCCGACGCGTTTCTCCGCTTGCTGCGTCCATTTTCGCTGCAAAGCTCCACAATCGCCTGGTATCCCGGAGGGGCAAGAAAGCTCAACGCCCGCGCCAGGCCGGGATCAGTGGAATACTGCAGTTCATTCAGTGCATTTTCGATAATTTCTTCTGCGGCGGGAATACTCAGGTTGCCATTCTCTACGCTGTTCTGCGCAGCTCTTGTCGACTTCATTTCTTTCTCTCCCATTGCTCAACTGCCGGAGCGCGCGGCTGCAACACTCGAACCAGCGGGGTCTTGAGGAGAGCAAGACCGCGCCGCGCGCCGACCAACAGCCTCTGCTTTATGCTGCTCCCCGGTTACAGCCTCACCGGCCCTGCGCAGAGGCGGAACCCACCGGCGCATCACTCTTGGGCTACGGCTAAGCCTTGCAGCAACAGGAGAACTGCAATAAAAAACTGCTACGTTACTTCGATGGGGACCCGATACAACACGTTCCCAATGCGATTGATTTGGAAAGCCCGGTAGGCCGCATGAGCGGCGGAAAATACGCGTCAGGGAAGGACTTGCCGGTTCCACTGCGCGCAAGCTCACTCAGCGCCGATGACAGCAAGAAATTTACTGGTTCCTCAGACCCTTATTTCGATCGGTCCAGCGGGAGGAATCCAATGTTCGTTCTCGATTCAATGTAAGACGGCGCGTACCCGCGGGTCGACCGCCCAACGGCAGAGGCAGACCCCCTTTCCCCTTCTACTCCAAGGAGTTGAAGAAGATTTCAGAGTAAGACGAGACCGCGCGTCCTCCAGTTTACCCGATATTAACCCCACGGGGCCGATCCGTGAAGCAGTTTCCATTAAAAAAGTTGCCTGCCCGGCCTGATTACGTCGGCTGCCCGAATTCGTACAATAGAAAGCATGCGCTGTTGTCTGCGGTATCTGTTGTCTCTGGTTTTCTGTTTTGCTTCCGTCGGGTTCTGCGCGGACGGCCCGGCGTTCGATCTCTCCGGACCCAAAGTCGATGTCCACGTGAAGCGTGGCGACGTAACCCTGCCGATCTCAGAAGCGCCGAATCTGTTGCCCGGTGACCGGCTCTGGATTCACCCCGACCTGCCCCCAAGCCAGTCGCTGCATTTCGTGCTGGTGGTCGCGTTTCTGCGCGGATCGACCAATCCGCCTCCGCCCGAGTGGTTTACGCGGGTCGAGACCTGGAGCCGGGCAGCCAGCGAGGAGGGCGTTTTCGTGACCGTCCCCGAAGAGGCCCAGCAGGCACTGATCTTCCTCGCCCCGGAAACCGGCGGGGACTTCAATACACTGCGCAGCGCGGTGCGCAGCCGTCCCGGAGCCTTTGTCCGCGCGGCCCAGGATCTGCAGGCGGCAAGCTGGGAGCGGATGCGGCTCGAGGCCTACTTGTCAGACGTGAAGGAGACTTCGCAGACTGACCCGAAATCGCTCAAGGACCGCGCCGAACTCGCTGCCCGCAGCCTGGGCATCAAGATCAATCAGGACTGCTTCAGCCGTCCCGTCGATCAGCAGGCGAGCTGCCTCTCGCAGAACTCGGAGGGGCTGGTGCTGGACGACGCCAACGCCGAGACACTGACGGACCAGCTCACCAGTGGCTCCACGGCCGACCTGATGAACCAGCTCAGCTACTCGAGCATGGCCGGCGGAGGACTTTACAGCCCCTATGTGGGCGCGGTAGTGGATACCGTGCGCATCCTTTCTTCGCTGCACACGGCCCACTTCCAGTACATTCCTGCTCTCGCCCTGCCCACGGCCGATACGCTGAACCTGCGCCTGAACATGCCGCCCTCCTTCCGCAACCCCAAATCGGTGGTGGTCGTAGCCCTGCCGCCGCTGGGGCCGGCACGGCCGGAGCCTCTGCATCCCGTCAATCCGGGCGACAGCTTCTGCGCCTATAGCCCCACGCTGGTTTTGCCCGCCGAGGGAGGTCCGCTCCTGTTTGCCACGCAATTGGCGCACGATCTGAAGCTGCACGTGGAGCCGGCTGAAGGGCAGAAAGTGGTTCCGCTTGATCTGCCGGTGCAGGCCGAACCCGGCGCAGGCGGGCTGGTGCTCGAGTCAAAGGTGCCGTCGCTGCCCGGCGGCGCGTTCAACGCCGTGGTCACGGGCAAATGGGGGTTCGACGACTGGAAGGGTCCGGAGTTTCACCTGGTGGCCGCAGAGTCGGGCAAGTGGAGGCTTGCGCCCGCAGACGATTCCGCGCTGGTGGTGGGTCGCGACGATACGCTGCACTTCGCCGGCGAGAGCTCGCTCTGCGTGAGTAAGGTGGAAGAGCTTGCCGGCGGAGGCTACGCGGACAGCCTCACCTGGAAGTCTCCCAAGCCGGACATGCTTGAGGTCTCCATTCCCCTCAAGGAGGCGATGCCGGGACCGGTCAAGGTGGCGATTTACCAGTATGGCCTTGCCCATCCGGACGAAATGAAGATGACGGCCTACGGGGTAGCCGCATCGCTCGAGCGGCTCACTCTTTCCGCGGGGGACAAGACCGCCTATCTCAGGGGCACGCGGCTGGACGAAGTGGCCAAGGCGAGAATCGGCGCCATCAGCCTTACGCCTTCCACGCTGAGCCGCGCCGACGATATGGATCAGTTGCTCCTCAACGCGGTTGAGCCCACCTCCAACCTCACGCCGGGCAAGGAGTACACCGCGCGCGTGGAGCTGAAAGACGGCCGCGAACTGGACGCTCCTGTAACCGTGAATCCGCCGCGGCCTGAGATCACCCTTTTGAGCAAAGGAGTGCAGGAAGTGGCTCCGGCGGCGCCATCACCTGTCGAATTCGGCAGCCCTGATGATCTGCCCGTGGACGGCCGGCTGGTGTTCTTCCTCAAGTCGAGCCTGCCTGCGGAGTTTCCGCGCGACGAGCGCGTGGAGGTGGCCGCGGCCGACTCCAGCTTTCACACCATGCTGGACCTTGCCGACGGCAGCCTGATGCTCGAGGACGCGCAGACCGCCGTGGGCAGCATCGATCCGCTTACCCGGTTCGGCTCTTCGGCCTTCGGGCCTATCCGGGTGCGCGCGGTTGCAGCCGACGGCTCGGCCGGCGACTGGGTTTCTTTGGGAACCTTGGTGCGGACCCCGGGATTCAAGGAGCTGCGCTGCCCGCGCTCGCTCAGCAAGCCCTGCCTGCTGGATGGATCGAATCTCTTCCTCGCCAACGCCGTCGCCTCGACCACTGACTTCGCCAATCCCACGCAGGTTCCCCCGGACTTTACCGGAACGCAGTTGATTGTGCCCCATCCCACGGGCGGAGTTTTGTATGTGAAGTTGCGCGATGACCCGGCGACGGTACAGACCCTCAGCCTGCCCGTAACCCCCATCTATGTGCCATCGGCGGAGACGGCGGCCGCGCGGGCGCATGCGCCGTTGGCGCCGGCCGCTGCCCCGGTGAAACCGTCTCCCGCCGAAGCCTCTTCTCCGGAATCGTCTGCGCCTGGAACTACTGGGCCTGCGGATGGAGCTGCGCCATCGACGAGCTCGCAACCTGATTCCAAGAAGACCGGCTCGCAAAAAACGGATGCGCAGCCGGCGGAGCCGTCAACGGGCAACGCGCCGACGAGCGCGCCCGCGAAGACCCCACAGGGCGCCGCTCAGCCTGCCTCGCCAACTCCGGCTCCGCAGTCCGGCGGAGTGGTTAAGCCGGAGCAGACCAGCCCGCAGCCGTAGCCGAGGGATAACCGGGCAAAGCCGGAACCGTGGAACCGGAACCGGAGAAGAGGAGCGGATGAGACCGCTCCAGACGGATCAGAAGATTCCGAACTTCACTCCGGCGCTCACGCTGACAGAAGACATGGCTCCGTAGGTGAACTGGGGCCAGTCCTGGTACTCCACGTCAGGGATGCGAAAGTGGATGCGGTTGGTCCAGCGGTAGTCCAGGCCGCCGCCCCCCGTGACCACCAGATAACGGCCGTGGGCATAGCCGAAGGGGAAGTTCAGGTCGCCGAAGCCGATCAGGCCTTTGGCGTAGGGCTGGAAGCGGCCAAAGTTCATGTGATAGCGCAGACCGATCGAGTATGTCTCCACGTGAACATTTTCGACCTGGTTGAACTCGAGCCAGCGGCCCTCCCCTTCGATGCCCAGCCGGTGGTGGGTTTCCGCATCGACGAAGGCGGAGACGCCGCCGAGCTTTCTCTCGCCGTACTGGAGGTACGAGCCGGACGCGGCGCCGCCGGCGGACAACCTGAATCCGCCCTCGTTGGCCGATGGCAGCACCTGCGCGCGCACCATGCCCGGCGCCCCGAGGCATGCCGTGAAAACTGCCGCTGCGAGAGCCCTAAAAAACCAGGACCGCGCTACCGGCCCCTCGACCACCTGCTTGCATAAAACGTGGAATGTCTTCATCGCTCTCCTATGCCGGGTAGAGTGTTGAATCCCCGCATTATTGTGTGATCGTCAGCGAGACGTTCTGGTAGTGGATGACATCGCTGCTGGTGCCGGTTCCGGTCACCTGGATGACATAGGTGCCGGCGGCTGCGGTGCTGGAGCTGTACCCGCTGCAACCGGTAGCCACCAGCGCGCCGGCCGAAAGCGCCATGATCAGAATCAGAGTGAGCGCGCCCAGGCTGCGCCGGCGTACCCGCCAGAAAAGCCAGCCAAAGAGCGCACTCAGGGGTAAAAACACGCCGGCGAGAGACGCGCCGCCGTTCATCGGCCGGTGATTCATTGCCGTAGCTCCGCCGCCGATGGGGTTGTTGGTGTCAATGCTCAACTGCGCGGTTGCGGTGCCGTTGGCGGCCAGCTTTACCTGGTTCGAGGAGAACAGGCAGGTGACGCCCACGGGCAGCGATCCGCACCCGAGACCGATGGTATCGGTAAAGCCGCCCTCAGAGGTGAGGCTGACGGTAAGCGTGGCGTTCTCAGAAGCCTTCAGCGAGACCGTCGCCGGACTCACTGTGAGGCTGAATCCCGCGGGCGCGCCGCTGATGCTGACGGGCGTCGAAGTGGACGGACTGTGCAGGGAGTCGCCGCCGTAGCCGGCAACGATGAGGTAATTGCCCGTGGGCAGGTTGGGGGTGAGCGTGGCCACGCCGCTTGAATCGAGCGCGGCCGACCCGATCACGGTGCCTCCGTCCGTGAAGGTCACCGTGCCCGTGGGCGTGGGACCTGTGGTGCCTTCAACGACCGCAATGAGAATCGTTTGCGGGTTGGCTCCGGTGGTAGCGGATGTGGCCAGGCTGGTGGTGGTGGGAATCAGCGTAACCGAGAGGCTGACCGCTGCCGAGGTGCTGGTGGCGTTATTGCCGTCGCCGCTGTAGCTCGCGGTGATGGTGTAGCTGCCCACTGCGAGCGTAGCTGTGGAGAACGTAGCCACGCCATTCTTGAGCGTGCCCGTGCCCAGCGTGGTAGTCCCGGAGAGGAAAGTCACCGTGCCGGTGGGCGCCACGCCCGTGCTGGTAACGGATGCAGTAAAGGTGACGGTGCCGCCCGTCACCGCCGGATTCGGCGAGACCGTAAGCGCAGTGGTGGAAGCAGCCAGGTTCACGGTGAGCGTGAGCGCAGCGGAGGCGCTGCCGCCGTCATTGGTGTCGCCGGAGTAGGTGGCTACGACCTGGTAGGTTCCGGCCGCGAGCGCGGGGTTGACGGTGGCCGTGCCGTTGTTCAGCGTGGCCGTGCCCAGGGTCGTGGTTCCGGAGGTGAAGGTCACCGTTCCCGTGGGCGTCGCGGTGCCCGACGTCTCCTTGACCGTGGCGGTGATGGCAACGGGCTCATTGGCGATGCCGGGGTTGGGCGTGGCGGTTACGGTCGTGGCGGTCTGCGTGGGATTGACCACCTGGGCGACGGTGTTGGAGGTCGCCGTGCCATTATTCGCATCGCCGGAGTAGACGGCCGAGATCTGGTGCGTTCCCACGGCCAGCGCGGCCGTGGCGTATGTGGCCTCATCCGGCGTGCCGCCGAGCGTGCCCGTGCCGAGCTTGGTTGTGCCGTCGTAGAAGGTCACGGTTCCGGTGGGCGCTGAAGAGGACGAGGATGTGACCGCGGCAGTGAAGGTGACGGAGGTTCCGAAGGTCGAGGGGTTGAGCGACGAGGTGAGGATCACGGTCGAACTTCCCTGCACCTCCTGATCGAGCACCTTGGACGTGCTGCCGAGGATGTCGTTGGTGGGATCACCGCTGTAAACGGCCGTTATCGGATTTAGGCCAACGGCCAGCGTGGTAGTGGAGTAGGCCGCGGTTCCACTGGTGACGGGCACCGTGCCCAGCGTGGTGGTGCCGTCCATGAATGTCACGGTTCCGTCCGGAGTGACGCCTCCGCCGCCGGAGATGCTTACTGTCGCCGTGAAGGTGACATTCTGGCCCGGCGCCGATGGGTTCACGCTGGATTTGAGCGAAGTAGTCGTGTTCTCGTCGACGGATTGAATCAGGGGCATCACGCCGTTATCAGTGGACGTGCTCGAAGTATGGCCGGAGTCTCCGCTATAAGCAGCGACGATGGTGTGCTGCCCCACGGCAAGCGTGGAAATCTGGAAGGTGGCCACGCCGGAGGAGTTGACTGCAAGGCCTGAAGCCAGCGTTGTTACTGGGTTGGTCGACGTGTCTGTGATGGTGACCGTCCCGGTCAGGCTTCCGGTGCCGGAGCCGGTGGTTACGGTTACGGTGAAGGTGACAATCTGGCCGTAATTCGACGGGTCCGGCGTGGAGGTGATCGCCGTGGTGGTGGAGTTGACGGCCAGCGCGTCGCCTACAAGCTCGATATCGAGCGGCGAATTGGCAGTCTGGCTGGTAACGTCGATGTTCCCGGTGAGCGGATTGCCCGTGGCCGTCGGCGCAAAGATGGCGCCGATGATGCAGTCCCGGGAGGTGTCGAGGTCCGGCGGCGAAACCACGCAGGTGGTAGTCACGTTGTTAACCTGCGCGTTGGCCCCGGCCGTGATCCCGGTGATGCCGAGATCGGCGTTACCGTCGTCTTCGATGGTCACCGGCATCTGGGTGGACTGCGAGCCCTGGCGCACAGCGGTCTTGTAATCGAGCGCAGTGAAGTTGCTCTGCACCTCGCGGATCACCATGTCCAGCGCATCGGCAATGTAGACATCGCCGCTCGCGTCCAGCGCGATGCCCGTGGGCGCGTAGAGACCCGTGTTGATGAAGGCGTTCTGATAATAGACAGTGCCCACGCCGCTCCTCACCAGCGTGGAGATGTTACCGGAGTAGGAGTTCACCTTGCGGATGGCCTGGTTCTGCGTATCGGCGACGTAGAGATCGCCGGCGGCATCGAGAGCCACCCCGGAGGGCGCCCACAGTTCCGCGCTTGCGGCCGGACCGGAGTCGCCGGAGAAACCCTGAGTTCCGTCGCCGGCAACAGTGATGATGATGCCCGCGCCGGTGCAGGTGGTTCCGGAGATGACGGCGCTGGTGGCGCTGGCGCAGACCATGCGCACGCGGTCGTTGCCCTGGTCGGGGATGTACATGTTGCCCGAAGCGTCGAAGGCCACGCCGTACGGCGTGTTGAGCTCGGCGCTGATGGCGGTAATGTTGTCGCCGTTGTAGCCGCCTGTGCCGTTGCCGGCAACGGTCGCGATCGTCCCGGTGGAGACCGGGACCTCACGGATGCGCTGGTTCGAGGTATCGGCGACGTAGAGATTGCCGCCGGTATCGAGGCTGACGCCGAGAGGATTATTGAGCGTGGCCTGGAGCGCGGGGCAGCCGTCGCCGACGGAGTCGGTCGTGGCGGCGCAGACGGTGGTTGCGCCGCCGGCCACGGTCACGATCTGCCCGGTGGCGGCGACAATCTCGCGGATCTCGTTGTTGCCCGTATCGGCGATGTAGACGTTCCCCGCGCCATCCACGGTCACGCCGTTGGGCTGGTTCAGCACCGAGGTCGATGCAGGTCCGTTGCCGGAGTTGCCCGAGCTGCCGTCGCCGGCGATGGTGGAGATGACCCCCGCGCCCGTGCATGTGGTTCCCTGGATCACGGCGCTGGTCGCGCTGGCGCAGACCATGCGCACGCGGTTGTGCGCGCTGTCTGCAATGTACATGTTGCCCGCGCCGTCAAGAGCTACGCCCGTGGGCAGGTAGAGCACCGCCTGGGTAGCCGGACCGCCGTCGCCCACGGAGCCGAGATACGTATCCACCTGGCCCGCCACCGGAGTCATATTGCCGGGAACGATCACGCCCAGGGAGCCGGTTCCGCTGCCGGAAATGTACGCTGTACCCAGAACCGTGGTGGTCGTGCCGGCCGTACCCACCACAACCACTGCGCCCGAGCGCACGCCCGGGGCTGTCGGCATAAACGTAACGTAGGCCGTGCACTTTGTTCCCGCGGTCAGGCTGCCGGTGCAGGTGGAGGTGCCCGTTCCTGCCGCGAAATCGAGTCCCGATGCGCCGCCGGTGAGGACCGCGACGCTGCTCACGGTGCCGGATGTACTGATGGGAACGGTGACCGCCTGCGTGCCGGAAGCAGTGCCCACCGGCTCAGGATTGAAGATCGCTTGCGCCTGCGCACCAGGGACCGTGATGAGGGCCCCGCCAAAGATCATGATGGGAACCAAAAGCAACATCGCCGGGGGTGCGGCCATCCGGTTGCACGCGCGGCTGTGCCTGCGCGTGTGGATCTCCGCATTCACCCGGGGAATGATTCCAGCGAATCCGCGATTCATGAGCAACTCCGTATGCAATCCGACGGCTGTCTGTGCTTCCCTGAAGGCAGGATGGCCGCGTTGCATACGCGACCGGCCAGCCGGGAGAAAGCTGCCGATTCGTGCGCAAGGCGCCGGGACTCGAGCATTGAGGTCGTCCGGCTGAACTATGCGAGGTTACTAATGTTTGCACAATTGATTACCGGGAAACTACCGAAAACTGACGGGAATCCCCCGAAAGATGTACGGCTACCTCGAATTGGCCACGTCCCGCGGATGGCGAGTTCCGTTCTGAAACCGGAAGACGGGCCGTGGTATGCAAACAAGGAGGAGTGCGCAGTTGAGGCTTTGCTGGGTGCAATCGAGGACGGAGAATCCGGAACAGACCCGGAGACCTGCGAAGAAGAGATGAAGGAATGGTGCGCCCGGAGAGATTCGAACTCCCGACCTAATGCTCCGGAGGCATTCGCTCTATCCAGCTGAGCTTCGGGCGCACACCATCAGTCTATCGTATTTCCCTGTTTTTAGTGGCCATAGAGGCCTTCCGGTCCGTCCGAGCGAGGGTTGCGGCTGAGACCTCGCTGCTGAAAGAAACTCCTAATCCCTGTTGCCTGGTCTCTGGTCCCTGTCTTTCCGCATCTCTTCCATCACCGACTGAATCAGCGCTTTGGCGCCTTCCATCCCGCTGAGCACGGCCTGCAGGTCGAGTGCCGGCTTGTTGGGATTGCGGCTGGAGGTGCAATACACGCCATGTTGACCCACCAGGATCAGCGAATCGGTCAGCAGATCGAGCGCTACGGCCAGCCTTCCGCGCTCCAGGCCCATCATGAACTCGTGCTGTTCCAGTTCTGCGCGTTTCTCGTTGAAAACGTTCATGAATCAAGCCTACCGGAATTGGCCCAACCCACAATACGATCCGGGTGGAGTGGTGTCTGAAGGTAAAGTGAAGCAGGTCCTTGGCGTCGTCTAAGAAAGCCACGCCGCTTCACGATGACGCCCCCGGTTCAGCGGACCACCAAGGCTCAGACGTCCAGCTTTCTCATGAAATCTGCGTCTTCGCGTAATTCGGTCATCGGGTCGCCCTCGAACTCTTCCTGCTCGATGAAGTAGTGCTTCAACCCCGTTGCGGCCCGGAAGATTGGCTTGTAATCGATGGTCCCCTTGCCCATGACCACATTCCGCCACTTGCCATCCGGCTCCTTCACCATGTCTTTCACGTGCAGCAGGGGAAAGCGCTCCGGGAACTTGCTCAGGTATTCCACGGGATTGTGTCCGCCAACGACCACCCAGCCGCAGTCCATCTCAAAGGAAACGACCTTCGGATCGGTGCGTTTGAGCAATTCGTCGAAGTAGACGATGCCGTTTTCTTTGCCGAATTCGACGGTGTGATTGTGATAACCGAAGGTCATCCCCGCCGCTTGCACCTTGGCTCCGATTGCGTTGAACTGCTCGGCCACATAGCGCCAGTCATCGAGGTTCAGGTCACCGGTGCGAGTAGGATCGCGGTGCACGCCGGCCCATGAGCAGATCATGTACTGCAATCCCAGCGCCTGCCCGTACTCGATCAGCTGATCGAGTTGAGTCTTCAATTGCGCCAGCTGGTGGTGCGTGCTGATGCATTTCAGTCCCGCCTTTTGCATCGCATTGCCGAAATCGGCGGCCGTCTTTCCGAAGTAGCCCGCCGCCTCCACTTCTTTGTACCCGGCATCGGCAAGCTGGTGCAGGGTGCCATCAAAATCCTTCGGGAGCAGGTTGCGCACCGAGTAGAGCTGTAGGCCGATCGGCATGCGAAGCGGGGCGGAGAGCAGGCAATCGGCATCGAGACAGGCTGCGGCAGTAAGCGTGCCGGAAGCCTTCAAAAAACGACGGCGGGAAAAGGTCATTCGAGTGACTCCTTAGCCTTTTAGCCCTTGATGGTTTGCGCAGCCGCATCCCAGATGGCCACGCTTTTATGAAAATACGAGTGATTGGCCATATGGCACGCAATCGCGGCATTGTTGCCGAAGACCTCGTCTTCTACGACGTGTTCGCGCGTCTCTACCCCGCGGAAGAAGGCCGCGATGTGCTCCGCCGTGTCGTCGTATCCCGGCGGCACGGAGTACGTCTCGGAGAGCGGCAACGGCGCGGGAGGTTCAGGATGCTGCGCGTGCCACTCGTCCAGGTACCTCCTCTTGTCCTCGGCAGTCCATCCGTTCAGCGAGTATCCCTCCGGCTGCGGACGAGTATCCTGGGGAACCACGGTGAGCGTGTTGCCGTTGATCGTCATCGTGGCCTCCTTCCCGTAAAAGATGGTAACGTCTCCCGCCGCGTTGTTTTGGTTGCAGTGCATGTTGACCCTTACCTCGGGATAGTCGTAGAGCGTCTCCAGC
>DATJRT010000005.1:0-15940 GCA_035504495.1 Occallatibacter sp. | reverse complement strand
AGCACCACTTTTTCGTAAAGCGCGTAGCCTACGCCCTGAGCCACGCCGCCTTCAATCTGGCCTATGGCGAGCACAGGATGAAGCACGCGGCCCACCTCCTGCACGGCCCAGAAATCCTCCACTTCCGCCGAGTAGGTGATCGTGTCTACGGCCACCTGGGCCACGTAGATGGCCCACGCGTACGCGCCGTAAGCTTCGCCGTGATAGGTCTTGTCGTCCCAGTGAATGCCGGGCGGAGCCTCATAGCGGCAGAGAGACTCGACCTTGCGGTGCGCGGCGCGATAGCGATGGCAGGCGGCAAAGAATTGCTCCCGTGTGTATTGCTCGCCGAGGCCGGCGCGCTCGCGCAAGCGCGCGAGCAACTGCAGGCTGGCGCGCTCAATGAGCCGGCCCACGACCATCGACGTGCGCGAGGCCACGGTGGGGCCGCTGTTGGGAATGTGCGCGGTGTCGGGCGGCACCATGGTCACGTCGCCGAAATCGAGATTGAGAGCTTCAGCCGCGATCTGGGTGAGGATGGTGTTGGTGCCCTGCCCGAACTCGGTGTTCGAAACCAGCACACGGACCTTTTCGTCGGGCGTGACGTCAACGCCGGCGAGCGAGTTCAGATAAAGTTCGCCGGAGCCGGTGAAGCCGGAGCCGTGATAAAAAGCGGCGATGCCCATGCCGCGCTTGACGGGGTTAGTGAGATTTTCGAGCGCGTAGCGGGCGCGTTTGGCGTGGTAACCGCTTTCGGCCAGCGCGCGATCAAGAAGCTGATCGAGGATGACGGGCTCGCGCATGAGCTGGTCGGTTGCATTGTGGTCGCCCTCATGGAGAAAATTGCGGCGGCGCAGGTCCACGGGGTCGATCGCGAGCGCGGCTGCGATCTCATCCATGTGGCGCTCCATAGCAAAGATGGCCTGGGGCGCGCCGAAGCCGCGAAAGGCCCCGTAAGGAACGAGGTTGGTGGCCCAGGCGCGGGCGCGCACGCGAATGTTGGGGCAGACGTA
This sequence comes from Occallatibacter sp., assembly GCA_035504495.1. Taxonomy (GTDB): domain Bacteria; phylum Acidobacteriota; class Terriglobia; order Terriglobales; family Acidobacteriaceae; genus Telmatobacter. The sequence goes on along the minus strand of DATJRT010000005.1, from coordinate 14,948 downwards.
AGGACCGCAGGCGTGGAGCGTGGCGCGTGAGAGCACCGTGGCCGAGAGCGTGGAATAAGCGCCGCCGTCGGTGGCAAGATCGATCTCCATGGCGAGGAGCTTGCCGTTCGCGTCGAGCGCGGTGCGATGGCGTACGCGCGAAGGATGGCGCTTGGTTGTCGCGGCCAGGTCTTCCATGCGGTCGTAGACCATCTTGATGACGCGGCCGCTTTTCATGGCCAGCAAGCCAGCGTGCGAGGCGAGCACGGACGGATAATCCTCCTTGCCGCCGAAGGCGCCGCCGGTCTCCGTCTGGATGACGCGCACTTTTTCATCGGGAAGATCGAAGACCGCGCGCAGGGTTTTGTGCACGTAATACGGGCATTGCAGAGAGCCCCAAACGGTGATGCCGTCTTCCTCGCTCCACTCGGCGATCATGCCGTTGTTTTCGATGTAGAGGTGCTCCTGCGCGCCGGTGCGGTACTCGCCCTCGACGATGTGCGCCGCTTGAGGCCATGCGGAGTCGACGTCGCCCTTTTCGAGCAGAAAGCTTTTAATAATGTTGTCCTCGCCGAGGATGATCTCTTTTTGGGTTTCGCTGTCTTCGATCGAAAGCACGGCGGGGAGCGGGTCGTACTCGATGTGAACGGCGGCGACGGCCTCAAGGAGCTTGTGCTTGTCAGGATGCGCGAGCAGAAGAATGGGCTCGTCGCAGTGATTCACCTGGGGCCCGGCGAGGCAGGGCTGGTCGGCGACGATGAGCTGGATGTGATTGTTGCCGGGAACATCTTTGGCGGTGACGATGGTGAACTCGCACCAGTCGATACGGGGATCGAAGGCGATGGAGCGGATGATGCCGCGAGGAATGGTGCTACGCACGGTCGAGCCAAACCACATACCGGCACGCGACACATCGTCGACGTATTGGGCGCGCCCCACAAGCTTGTCGATGCCTTCCTTGCGGGGAACGGAAGCGCCGACGATACGCGTTTTGGCGCGGGTTGTGGCCGTTGTGCTCATGGACGGATTTCGGCGAAATTTCGCATGGATTGAGGCTTAGGATACATCGATGGAAGAAAGATTGAAAGCGTGTGCGGACTACGCGGCCAGTTCGGCGAGGGTGCGCGCGAGCACGTGGACGCCGCCGCCGATCCACGCGGGCGAAGCGTACTCGTCTGGCCGGTGGCTGACGCCGCCGCGGCAGGGAATGAAGAGCATGGCCACGGGCGCGAAGCAGGCGACGAAGGAAGAGTCATGATAGGCGCGCGCCACCATTCGCTTATACGATTTTCCGGCTGCTTTGGCGGAGCTTTCAAGCACGTCGAGGATGGCGGGATCGCAGGTGGTGGGCGGATCGGCGTTGATGAGCTCGGTGGTGATAACGACGCTGCGGCGCGCGCCTACCTCGTCGATCGTCTTACGCAGCGCGGCCAGAACTCCGTCGCGGCGGCCGCCGTCAATGTCGCGCACGTCGGTGGTGAGGAGCACGCGCGAGGGGATGCTGTTGACGGCGCCGGGAAAGACCTCGCAGACGCCGACGGTGCCCACGGTATCGATGGCGCCAGTGGATTTTGCCGCGGCTTCTAGGGCGAGGATGAGTTCCGCGGCCGCGGCCAGCGCGTCTTTGCGGCCAGGCATGAGTTTACCGCCGGCGTGGCCGCCCTCGCCTTCAATGACGATGCGCTGGCTTGCGGGCGCGGCGATGTGCGTAACCAGGCCGAGGTCGAGGCTCTCGGCTTCGAGGAATGGCCCCTGCTCAATGTGCATCTCGACGAATTGATGGAAGCGGCCTTTGGGCAGCAGCACGGATTCGAGGGCACCGGAGAAGCCGGCCTGCGTGCGCAGTTCCTCCAGGCCGCGGCCGTCTTTGTCGCGGAGAGCGAGCGCCTGCATGGGCGTGAGCACGCCACCCATCATGCGGCTGCCCAGACAGCCGATGCCGAAGCGGGTGGGCTCTTCGGCTGTGAAGATCACGAGCTCAATCGACCGGCGCGGCGCGAAACCGAGCTGCTTGAGGACGCGAATCGCCTCGAGGCCGCCGAGCACGCCCACGCAGCCGTCATAGAGGCCGGCATTGGGAATGGCGTCAATGTGCGAGCCGGTGCCGACGGGCGCGAGCGCGGGATCGCTGCCCGGCCAGCGGGCGAAGGTGTTGCCGATGGCGTCCACGGTGACGATGAGGCCGGCTTCCTCGCACAAGCCGCGGATGTAGGCGCGGGCGCGCAGGTCGGCTTCGCCGAAGACTACGCGCGTGACCACGGGCGGGTCCGCCTCAGAGATCTGCGCGAGTGCGTTCAGCTCGCCGATGAGGCGGTCGACATTAAGCGGGGTGGGAAGAGGGGAAAGCGGCTCGGCTGCGGCAGTCATGCGGCGGGCCTCCCCAGAGGATGGCGACGCCAGTCTTTGTAGATGAGGTATTTTGCCGGCCCTTTGCCGATCGCGCCGAACCACTGCGGGCAGTAGGCGCGCATCCAGATGAAGTCGCCGGCCTGGACGGGATACCACGAGTCGCCGAGGCGGTAGATGCCGCCGCCCTCGAGCATGAGCAGGCCGTGCTCCATCAAGTGAATCTCAACCATACTCAGCGCTGCGCCGGGCGCGTAGGTCATGGTGTTCACGGCGAAGTCGTAGGAGGGGCCGTCGGGCATAAGCGCGCGGACAATGAGATCCTGGTCGCCCATGAGGGGAATGCCGGCGACTTTGGATTCCTGGCCGAAGACGAACTCAGGGCGCGCAGCGCCGGATTGGCCCTCGTAAGACTTTTCAATGACCGCCACGCGGGCCGCGGTTTTTGCCTGCACGGAATGGGGCGCGCTGTGCGGCAGATAGCAGAAGCCGCCCATCTTGAGGGCATGGGACTTTCGGCCGGCTTCGACCGCAAGCTCACCCTCGAGGACGAAAAGAAAGCGCTGCGCCTGCGTGGGGCCGAGCGTGCCTTTGGGCTGGAATTCCGCGGTCATCTGCGTGAAGCGCGCGCCCAGCTGCGGGCCGGCGTGGACGATGAAGTCGACGCCTTCTGCACCAGGCAGCGGCGTGCGAATGAAGGTGTCCGGCGTTTGCAGCAGGTGATCGTGTTTCAGGCTGCTGCGTGTTGATCCCAGGTGGTGCACGGAGAATCCTCGTGACGCGTGCGTCGATTTTAGCTGAAGGCGGTTGCCAGGCGCTCCAGAAATCTACCCCCAACCAGAAGCGCGGCCGCGACGTCCTCTTCGCGCACTGCCTCATCGGGATGGTGGCTGATGCCGCCGGGGCTGCGAAGGAAGAGCATGGCCGCGGGAACGCGGGCAGCCATCACCATGGCGTCGTGCCCGGCGCCGCTGGGCATGCGCTTTGGTGGAAATCCAGCGCCCTGGAGTGCCTCAGCCAACTGCGCAGTGAGCCACGGGTCCATTGCCACGGCGGATTGATCGAACTTCTCTCGCCACTCCACCTCCACCCCGCGCTTGTGGGCCGCGGTTTGGGCCGCGTTGACGAGGTAACGCACCCAATGGCTGCGAGTGAGATCGCTCATGTGGCGCAGGTCGAGACTCAGGTCGACCTCGCCGGGGACGACGTTTGCGGCGTTGGGCTTCAAATCGAGCTTGCCTACGGTGGCCACGAAGCCGATTTCGCTGCCGGCGATGGATTCAACGGTGACGATCCACTCGGCCGCGGCGGCCAGCGCATCGTGGCGCAGGCGCATGGGCGTGGTGCCGGCGTGATTGGCCTGACCGGTGAAGCGGAACTCGAGGCGCGTCTGGCCAATAATGCCTTCGACCACGGCGAGCTGAAGGTGTTCGGCTTCGAGCACGGGGCCTTGCTCGATGTGCATCTCAAAGAAGCCAAGCACATTGGAGTCGAGGGCGGCGTCACCGATGTTTTCCGGATCGAGGCCGAAGGCGCGGATAGCCGCATCCATGCGCACGCCGTCCGCGTCTTCGAGATCGAGCAGGGACAGCGGGAAGGAGCCTGCAAGGGCGCGGCTGCCGAGAAACGGCACGGCGTAGCGCACGCCTTCTTCTTCACTGAAGGCGATGATCTCGAGGGCGAGCGGGAGCTCACGCTCTTTTGCGCCTTGGACCAGCTCCAGGCTGAGGACGACGCCGAGGACGCCGTCGAAGGCGCCGGCGTTGGGCACGGTGTCAATATGCGAGCCAAGGAGGAGACGGCGCATGCCTGCGTTCGGCGGCTGCCAGAGGCCGCGCAGATTCCCCAGAGCATCAATGCGGGTGGTCATGCCCAGCGATTGCATGCGCGCGATGAGGTGGGCGTGCACGTCGTGAACGGGAGGGGTGAGGAAGCGGCGGGTGATGCGGCCGGGCTCCTCGGTCATGAGGGCAATCAAGCGGCACTCGGCGATGGCGCGGCGGGCATGCGCGGTGAAGTCGGGGTCGCTCATGAACACACCTGCTTGGCGTTTTCCAAATCGCGCACTTGTCCCACGCCGCGTGCAGGGCCTACGATGGCGCCGTCGATGAAGACGGGTTGGCCGCGCAGCCAGGTTTCGCGTACGCGGCCGCGGAGATCTACGCCGAGGTAGGGCGACAGCTTGTGGCGGAAGCGCAGATCGGCGGGCGTGACCGTCCACTCGGCATCGGGATCGAAGACGACGAAGTCGGCGTCTGCGCCGGGGGCGAGCGCGCCCTTGCGGCCGGAGAGGCCGGCGAGGCGCGCGGGCGCAGCGGCCATCCACTCCGCGATTTTTTCAAGGGCGATGCCGCGCTGGCGCATGCCGGTCCAGACGACCGAGAGAGCGAGGCCGAGCGAAGCGATGCCGCCCCAGGCTTTGTCGAAGCGGCCGAAGTCCGGGCTGCCCGGGTCTTTGCACTTCATGGCGGGCGGACAGGGGGAGTGGTCGGTGGTGATCATGTCGATGTAGCCGTTGAGGAGGCCTTGCCATAGCTTCTCGCGATTTTTTGTCTCGCGTATCGGTGGCGCGCACTTGTACTCCGTCGCGCCGTCGGGGATCTCTTCGGAGGCGAACCAGAGATAGTGGGCGCAGGTTTCCACGGTGACGGGAACGCCGCGTCTTCGCGCCAGCTCAAGGAGCTTCAAAGCTGCGCCGGCAGCGGAAAGATGGACGATGTGGACCGGCGTTTGAAATTCGTGGGCCAGCGTGACGAGCAGGGCAATGGCATCGCTCTCTGCAAGTCGCGGGCGCGAGGCGAGGTAAGTGATGTATTTGCACCAAGTGGACGCTGCGGGATTGTGCCCCTTCAGCGCTTCTTCGATCGGTCCGGCGACCTCAGCGTGGGCGAGGAGCGGCAGGCCTGAACCGCGTAGGTGCGGGAGGGCCTGGCGCAGATCGGCCTCATCGACCCAGGCGAAGCCGTCGATGCCGGAATCGATGAGGAAGCATTTGAAGCCGGGGACACCCGCGCGGATGAGGCCGGGGAGGGAATCGGCGTTACCGCGAACGACACCGCCCCAGGCGGCCCAGTCGACCCAGACTTTGCCGCGCGCCGCTGCGCGCTTGGCTTCGAGGGCTTCGGCGGTGATGGTTTCGGGCACGCAGTTGAGGGGCATGTCGACCAGGCTGGTTACTCCGCCGGAGGCCGCGGCCTGGGTGGCGGTTGCAAAGCCTTCCCACTCGGTGCGGCCGGGCTCGTTGATGTGGACGTGGGTATCGACCAGGCCGGGAAGCAGGACCAGGTCACCCAGATCGCGCAGGGCAGCATTGGGAGGAACGTCGTCCCAGGCGCGCAGATCGAGGATTTTTTCGCCCTCGTAGACGAGCATGGCGGCGCGCAGGCCGCCCGGCGCGCAGACGCAGGTGGAGCGGAGGGCGTGAAGCATGGTGTGATTACTTTCGCTGGTCGGGGAGGGTGAGGGCAAGAGCGGATTGAGGGTAAGGCGTGCGCGGGCGTACCGCCGCGTCATCGGGGGAGGAGTAGACGGGTTTGTCGCGCCTTAACGCAGCCGGCTGAGCAGATCCTGGGGATGGACGGGTTTGGCCAAAATTTCGAACTCGTAGCCCTGCGCACGCGCCTTTTCGAGCAGATCGGCGGTGGCAGCCTGGCCGGAAAACAGCAGGATCTTGATCGAAGGCAACAAAGAACGGATGCGGACAGCCGCGTCAATTCCGTTCAAATCGGCCATGATGACATCGGAGATGAGCATATCGGGCTGAAACGTGGGAGCCAGTTCGAGAGCTCTCTCTCCTGAGTACACGGCGCGTGCTTCAAAGCCGCTTTGATTGAGGATCATGGCCAGCGTATCGGCAATGACCCGCTCGTCGTCCGCGACCAGGACTTTGGGTTTCTGAGTGGTTTCGGGCATACTCCTCTGGATGCTGATGGGAATTGAATGGGTGCTTATCCCGGGCCCTGGTTTACGGCGCTCGGGGTGGCCCGTTTCACTGGCTTTTCGCCTTGATGCAATGATACCCTCGGCAAGAGAAAATCTCCTAACCGCAAAGGCGGGAGGAACTTCCCGCTCGAATCGCACAAACCGTCAGACAGGCCTGGCGGAAGGGGTATGCCGGGCGGCAGGAATTCAGGCAACACCAATTCATTTGGGCGCAAAACGCACCCACTACAATCCGAGGGACGAACGGGAGAGACAACAAGTTTCACTCGAGGAAACGCAAAGTTCCGGGGCCCGGCAACGAGTGAGAAGCGGCCCGGCTGCGGATGGATGCCCCGGAGGATGAAAAGGGCATCGGCAGGGCCATTACCAGAGAAATTGGCCGGACCGGCCGTCGCGTGCGGGGCAAGGGGACGCCGCCGAGGGATGGGGAGCGGAGAACGGGGCATGCAGGAGCCGGCAATCGAAAACGGGGCTGCGAGCCAGAACGGGGCCGCGAGCGAGGGCGCCAATCCGGCCGTGAATCCGGCTGCGGGCGCACCTCCGGCCCCGAACCCGAGCTTGGAGGCGATCATCCGCGCGGAAAAGATCGAGAAATACTACGCGCAGCCCAGCGAAAACCGCATTCAGGTGATCTCCGCGACCGATCTGAGCATTGAGCCGGGCGAGATTCTGGCGCTGCTGGGGCCGTCGGGCTCGGGCAAATCCACCATGTTGCGCATGCTCACCGGGCTTTCGCGGCCTTCAGCCGGGCAGGTGTACTGGCACGGGAAGCCGATTGCCGAGGCTGAGATCAACGTCTCCATCGTCTTCCAGAGTTTTGCGCTGTTCCCGTGGCTGACGGTTCTCCAGAACGTGGAAGCGCCGCTGCAGGCACGAGGCGTGGAGCCGGAGGAGAGGCGTGCGCGCAGCCTGAAGATGCTGGACACCGTGGGATTGGACGGGTTTGAGGGCGCGTATCCCAAGGAGCTCTCCGGCGGCATGCGCCAGCGCGTGGGCTTTGCGCGGGCGCTGGTGGTGGAGCCGGAGGTTCTGTTCATGGACGAGCCGTTTTCTGCGCTCGACGTGCTGACGGCCGAGAACCTGCGCAGCGAGCTGCTGGAGCTGTGGTCGAACAAGACCATGCCGACGAAGGCGGTTTTCATCGTCACCCACAACATTGAGGAAGCTGTGCTGCTGGCCGACCGCATTGTGGTGCTGGGACGGAATCCGGGGCACATCCGCACCGATTTCAAGGTGCAGCTGCCGCAGCCGCGCGACCGCAAATCCGAGGGGTTTACGCAGCTTGTCGATTACATCTACAAAGTGCTCACCCGGCCCGATGTCTCGCCCGAGGAGGCGCCCGATCACCAGCACCCGGGACCGCGGGTGCGCGACCAGCGGCAGATGAAGTACCAGATGCTGCCTCATGCGCGGCCCGGCGGCGTGGCCGGACTGCTTGAGCTGCTGCTGGACAAGGGCGGGCGCGACGACATTTACCGCCTGGCCGACGACCTGGCCTTCGAGATCGACGATCTGCTGCCGATTGTGGACGCGGCGCAGCTTCTCGGCTTCCTCAACGTGGAAGAAGGCGACGCGGCTATCACGCCCAGCGGAGCGGAGTTTGCGAATTCGGAGATTCTGCGCCAGAAGGAGCTGTTCCGCGATGCGGCTCTGAGCCATGTGCTGCTGCTCAGGCAGATCCGGCGCGCGCTCGAGACCAAGAGCGACCACACCGTGCCGGAAGAGTTCTTCCTCGACATGCTGGACGAACAGTTCAGCGAGGAGGAGAGCCAGCGGCAGATGGAGACGGCGGTGGCGTGGGGCCGCTACGCGGAGATCTTCGACTTCGACGCGGGCCGGCGGCGCTTTGTGCAACCCGACGTGCAGGAGGAGGCGGCTGCGCCCGGCGAGGAAGCCGAGTGAAGCTGCAATACGGGTTCGCGCGCTCGCTGGTGCCTGCCCGCACCTGGCCCTTCTTCATCGATGTGGGCGTGGCGGCGTGCGGCCTGGCGTTTTTTTTCGCCGTCGTAAGCACGGGCATGTACTGGCTGGGAAAGCCCATCCCGGTCGTACCGATTTCGAGCTCCATCGGCGTGCTGCCGCTCTACGCGTTTTACTCCATCGTGCGCATGGCCCTTGCGTACATGCTCAGCCTGGCCTTCGCCGTCACTTACGGCTACGTGGCCGCGTACAACCCGCGCCTCGAGCCGTGGATGGTGGCCGTGCTGGACATTTTGCAGTCGATTCCCGTGCTCAGCTTTCTGCCCCCCGTGGTGCTGGCCATGGTCTCGCTCATTCCCGGCCATCAGCTCGGCATTGAGATGGGCGTGATCCTGCTCATCTTTACCGGGCAGGTGTGGAACCTGGCCTTCAGTTTTTATACCTCGCTCAAGACCATTCCGCGGGAGATGGTAGAGGCTTCGCGCATCTATCGCTACTCCGCGTGGCAGCGGTTCTGGCAACTGGAGCTGCCGTTTTCCACCATCGGGCTGGTTTGGAACTCGATCGTCTCCGTGGCCGGCGGCTGGTTTGCGCTGATCTTCTGCGAGACCTTCACCATGGGCAATCGCAACTTTCAGCTTCCCGGGCTGGGCAGTTACATTCAAACCGCCACCTATAACGGAGACGTGCGCGCCCTGCTGGCCGGCATCGGCGCGGTGATTCTGATTGTGGTGGCGACGGACCAGCTCATCTGGCGGCCGTTGATTGCCTGGAGCGACAAGTTCAAATTCGAGCAGGTGGAGTCATCGGACCGGATCAAATCGCCGATTCTCGAGCTGTTGCGCAAATCCACGCTGTTCAGCTCCGTGCCCGGGCGCGTGGCGGCGCGCATCGAAGAGCCGATTTACCGGCACCTCTCGCGCACGCGCGAGTGCCGCGTGGTGCAGCCGGTCGATACGGCGCGGGAGGCCAAGAACACTCCCGGTTACTGGGCGCTGCTGGCGGCGGTCACGGCCGTAGTGATCTGGGCCGCGGCGCAGGCTGTGTACATGCTGAGCTCGATTACCTGGCCGGACTTGAAGCTGCTGCTCGAGGGCGCAGCGGCCACGTTTCTGCGTGTGAACGCGGCGCTGCTCATCTCCGCCGCGTGGACGATTCCCGTGGGCGTGGCCATCGGGCTGAATCCGCGCCTGGCGCGGGTGGTGCAGCCGCTGGCGCAGATTCTGGCCTCGGTGCCGGCGACGGCGTTTTTCCCCGTGCTGCTGATCGCGCTGGTGCGGCTGGGCGGAGGGCTGGGCATTGGCTCGATTGCGCTCATGCTGCTGGGCACGCAGTGGTACATCCTGTTCAACGTGATTGCGGGCGCTATGTCGATTCCGTCCGACTTGCGCGAGGTGGCCTCGCTCTACCATTTCACGCGTTGGCAGCGATGGACGCGGCTGATTCTGCCCGGCATCTTTCCCTATCTCATTACCGGAATGGTGACGGCGTCCGGCGGGGCGTGGAACGCGTCGGTGATGGCCGAGTACTCGCATGTGAAAGACAGGACGCTTGAGGTGATCGGGCTGGGCGCGCAGATTGACGCCGCCACTGACAGTGGGCGCTTTTCCATGCTGCTGCTGGCCACCATCTTCATTTCGCTGATGGTGGTGACCATGAACCGGCTGGTGTGGCGCAAGCTCTACCGGCTGGCGGAGACGCGGTTTAAGCTGGAGGGGTGAAGCGCTTCGCGTTCCGGAGAATTCAGTGATTCGCGTGGGTTTGATCGGGTTTGGGCTGGGTGGACGCGTCTTTCATGCGCCGCTCGTCTCGTCCGTGGAAGGAATGGAGCTGGCCGCGGTGCTCGAGCGCACTGGAAGAAAGGCCCAGGAGCGCTATCCCGGCGTCGTGACTTATCGCACGCTTGAGGAGCTGCTCGGCGACACGTCGCTCACGCTGATCGTGGTGACCACTCCCAACGGGACGCACTTCGAGCTGGCGCGGCAGGCGCTACGCGCGGGCAACAACGTGATCGTCGACAAGCCGATGGCGGTGACGTCTGCGGAGATCGCCGAGCTGATCGCGCTCGCGCGGGAAAAGAACCTGCTGCTGGCACCGTTTCACAACCGCCGTTGGGACGGAGATTTCCTGACGGTTCAGAAACTGCTGCGTGAAGAGGCGCTGGGGCGGCTGGTGGCGTTCGAGTCGCGCATGGACCGCTGGCGGCCTACGCTGCCCACCGAGCGCATTTGGAAGAACGATCCCGCGGCGGGCGGCCTGCTGTTGGATCTGGGCACGCACCTCGTCGACCAGGCGCTGGCGCTCTTCGGCAAGCCGGAGGCGGTGAGCGCGGAGGCGATGCGCGAGCGAGACAGCGCTGAGGCGAACGACGCCTTCACGGTGCGGCTGCGCTACGCGGGATTCACAGCCACGCTGGGCGCGAACAGTTTGTCGCTGCCGGCTGCGCCGCGGTTTCATCTGCGGGGAACCAATGGCAACTACTGGAAATATGGCGTGGATCCGCAGGAAGTAGCTCTCGGCAAGGTGATGCGGATCGACGACGCGCACTGGGGCCGCGAGCCGGCGTCGTCGTGGGGCACGCTGCACGTGGGCATCGACGGCGGGACAGTGAGCCGGCCGGTGGAAGCGGCTGCGGGCGATTACCGGCTTTATTACGCGGGCATCCGCGATGCGCTGCTTGGTAAAGGGCCACCGCCGGTTTCCGCCCTCGACGCGTGGCGGGTGGCGCGGATTCTCGAGTGGGCGGCGGAGAGTTCTGAGTTGCGACGGGAGATTGCTTGCGACTGGTGCGGGGAGCCGGGGTGAGATTCTTTTTGGAGACCGCTCGGGCCTAAGGGCCACAGGCTTCCCGCGCCGAAATCCGGAGCTCTGAAGGGCCCTGCTCCCTCCGCTTCTTTGCGCTCTTTTGCGCCGCAGGGATTGGAATGCGCGAGGCCGAATGACTTCAGCGCTCGTGGGTAAGAGGACTCATTGTTCGGCCCGCAGGGTCTCTCTCCACCAGCGGCACCCAGAAGTGGAAGCGCGCGCCGCCGCCGGGGAGGTTGGCGGCCTCAATTCCGCCGCCGTGCACGGCGAGGATGGCGCGGGTAATGGCCAGGCCCATGCCGCTGCCCTTGCGCATGCGCGTTCCGCGCTTGCCGCGGTAAAACTTTTCGAAGATGAATGGCAGGTCGAGCGCATCGATGCCGGGCCCGTTGTCCTCCACGGCAAACTCGAGGCGGTTGTCCCTGCGGCGGCTGGCAAGCGCAACGCGCGTACCGGGAGGCGTGTAAGCGGCGGCATTTTCGAGCAGGTGGCGGAGGACGCGGCCGAGCAGGTGGGCGTCGAGCCAGGCCGTTTCGTCGTCTCCTTCGTTGTCGCCAGACGCGGTTTCAACGTGAAGGGCGACCTTGTGCGCGCCCAGAATCTTGCGCGACTCCTCGACCGCCTGCTCGAGCAGCGTGCGCGGCGAGTGCGGCGCCAGATGCACTTGCACCACATTGGCGTCGATCTCCGCCATCTCCACGGCTTCGCCGATGAGCAGATCGAGGCGCGCGGCCTCCTCGTCGATGATGGAAGTGAGATCGCGGCGTCCGGACTCGTCGAGCGAGCAGGTCTCAGTGAGCGTGGTGGCGGCGGCGCGGATGGCGGTGAGCGGGGTGCGCAGCTCGTGGGTGAGCGAATCAATGAGCGCGGCGCGCAGCCGCTCGGCTTCGCGCGCGGCTTCCATGCGCGCGGAGCTTTCCATGGCCACGGTGCGCGCGACGGCCACCGAAACCTGGGCGGTGACGGCCGCGGCCACTTCGTGCGAGAGCGGCTGGGGATGCCAGGCCATGGCGCCCACGGGACGCATGCCCAGCATAAGCGCGGTGATTTCGTAGCCGGCAAAATCGGAGATGGTGGGGTTCATGCCTTCCGCGGTGGCGCGCATGCTGGCCTCGAGGCTGGCGGAGAGATCGGACGCCGAGGCGTAAAAGCGGTCGAGAACGCGTATGTAGAGAATCATCCCGCTCAAGGCGAAGATGCGATCGATGAGCCGGGGCAGCTCGCGGATGAGTTGGCCGGCGTCCTCGTAGAGCATCATCTCCTGGCTCAGGGCGTAGAGGCGCTCCACGTCGGCCTGGCGCTGCTCCGCCTGACGCTTCTGGCGCCGTGCGCGCTCGGCCACCGGACCCACCACCAGGCAGCTAGCGGCAAAGGCGAGCATGGCCACCCACTCCTGCGCGCCGGCAAGGAGGAACGTGCGGTACGGCGGCAGAAAGTAGTAGTCGAACGCGAGCGCACAGAGAATGGCGAGGTAGAGCGAGGGTCCTATGCCGGCCTGCGTGGCTGACCAGACCACGAGCACGAGAAAGGCCATGCCCGCGGTGGTGGAGTTGGCGCCCAGGGTGACGAGGATCACCGTGGCCAGGATCGCCAGCGCCGTGGCGCCGATCCAGGGGAGGGCTCTTCGGGAATAAGACTGCGCGCTCACTTCGGCCCCGCCTGCACTCGAGAATGGTCAACAACGAGCAGAGAATTGCTCAAAGCTGGTTCAAGGCCGAATGATACTCGCGCGGGACGAGGATGGTATCTTCCTCGTAGAGAAAACAAAATGCCCGACCGAATCCTGGTCATCGACGACGAAGCCCAGATCACGCGCGTTCTGCGCGCGGCGCTCTCGGCGCAGGGGTACGACGTGCGCACCGCGAACGATCCCGAGGAGGGACTGCAGGTGTACCGCGACTGGCCGCCCGACCTGGTGATCACCGATCTGATGATGCCGGGTATCAGCGGCGTGGAGGTGTGCCGCGCCATCCGCGCCAGGGGCTCGACGCCGGTGCTGGTGCTGAGCGTGCGCGAGCACGAGCGCTCCAAGGTGGAGGCGCTGGACGCAGGCGCCGACGACTACGTGACCAAGCCGTTCGGCATCCAGGAACTGCTGGCGCGCGTACGCGCTCATCTGCGCCGAGCTCCGGAGCGGGAGACCGCGGCCATCGAGTTGGGCGACTTCGTGGTGGATCCGAACGCGCACAGCATTACGCTCTCGGGCAAAGCGGTGCATCTCACGCCCAAGGAGTTCGATCTTCTTCTGCACCTGGCGCGCCATCCGGGCAAGGTGATCACGCATCGTGCGCTGCTGACCGCAGTGTGGGGCGCGCAGTCGGCGCATCAGCCGGAGTATCTGCGCGTCTTTGTGGGCCAGTTGCGCAAGAAGCTCGAAGGCGAAACCGGCAAGCAATACATTCAGACCGAGCCTTGGGTGGGGTACCGCTTTGTTCCCGAGGGCTGGAGCGGTAACGAAGGTTGACGCAGGCGGTGCGCCGCGCGGCCATCTTCATTCATTTCCACCTTTCACGTGCTGTTGATCGTGTCCTTACACTTTTCTTAGGAAATCTTTTCGATACTCAAACCTGGAACCGGCGAGAATCAACCTCGGGCCGGTCGGAAGCGGCGCGGGTTGAGGCCGGAAAACGGAGACTTGCAATGCAGGACGTCATCATGCTGTTGTTCACCGCGGCGTTCTTCGTGCTGGCGTTCCTCTACGTGAAAGCCTGCCAGAAGCTGAGGTAATCGAAATGCACATGGACTGGATTACATGGACCGGTCTGATTCTCTCCATCCTGCTGTTGGTTTATCTGACAGCCGCTCTTCTTTATCCGGAGAAATTCTGAAATGACCGCCAATGGCTGGCTGCAATTTGCCGTTTACAGCCTTGTGCTGCTCGTCACCGTGCGCCCGGTGGGCATCTACCTGGAGCGCGTGCTGGAGGGCCAGAGAACCTGGCTCAGTCCCGTGTTACGGCCGGTGGAACGGCTCATTTACAAACTGTGCGGCGTGAATGCGGACGCGGAGATGAGCTGGCGCGAATATGCGTTCGCCATGCTCGGCCTTTCCGCGGCGACCATGGTCTTTACCTATGCGATCGAGCGGCTGCAGGCTTATCTGCCGTGGAATCCGCAACACCTGGCGGCGGTGGGCCCGGACCTGGCATGGAACACCGCGGCCAGCTTTACCACCAATACCAACTGGCAGTTCTACACGCCGGAATCGACCATGAGCTACCTCACGGAGATGGTGGGACTGGCCACGCACAACTTCTGGTCCGCGGCGGTGGGCATCGTGGTGGCGGTGGCGCTGGTGCGCGGCATCAAGCGTACCAGTTCGGGCACCATCGGCAACTTCTGGGTAGACATGACGCGAACCACGCTCTACATCTTGGTGCCGACGTGCATTGTCTACGCGCTGTTGCTGGTGTGGCAGGGCGTGCCCCAGAACCTTCACGCGTACACGGTGGCGCACACGCTGGAGAACGCGACTCAGACCATCGGGCAGGGCCCGGTGGCTTCGCAGGAAGCCATCAAGATGCTGGGCACCAACGGCGGCGGATTCTTCAACGCCAACAGCGCGCACCCGTACGAGAATCCCACGCCGCTCTCGAATTTTCTGCAGATGCTTTCGATCTTTATCATTCCCGCAGGGCTCACATACATGCTGGGGCGCATGACCGGCTCGCCGGGCCACGGTTGGGCGGTGTTCGCGGCCATGTACGTGCTGTTCGCGGGGGGATTCGTGACCGCGTACTGGGCGGAGTCGCACCCGTACAACGCGATTCACGGCGCCGAGCAGACGGGCAGCGCCACCATGCCCGGCGGCAATTTTGAAGGCAAGGAGGTGCGCTTCGGCATCGCCGACTCCACGCTCTTTGCCACCATCACCACGGACGCGAGCTGCGGCGCGGTGAACAGCATGCACGACAGCTTTACCCCGCTGGGCGGCATGGTGCCGCTGGCCAACATCAT
>DATJRT010000004.1:0-3671 GCA_035504495.1 Occallatibacter sp. | reverse complement strand
ACGCGGGCGGCGCGCTGCACATGAAGGCAGAGGCAACTGTCTCGGACAAGCAACGTGGTCGAATATGGAAGCGCATTTGCCCTTGCCACGGAACTTGACACGGGACGAGATTAGTTGATATCAACGTATTCGTCAAGTCTTTCCCGGCTTTCTCTCCAGGTTGGCTCAACCGAGTTCCGAGTTGGAGGTCCCACGCATGTCCTTCCTCCGCGATCTCAAAATCGCCCTGCGCTCGCTGGCGCGCGTCCCCGCTCTATGGATCACCATTGCCCTCACGCTCGCCCTGGGCATCGGGGCCAACGCCGCCATCTTCAGCGTGGTCCGCGAGGTGCTGCTGCGGCCGCTGGCAAATCGCAATGAGAGCCGGCTGCTGTATCTGCGCCAGAGCGCGCCCGGCATCGGGGTTGCCAATGCAACCTTCTCCATTCCCGAGATTCACGACATCGGCGCCAACCTGAAGACCATATCGCAGCTGGGCACGTTTTCTGAGATCGGCTTCACCATCGTCGGCCTCGGTACTCCGCGCGAAATTCCCGCCGGCGTGGTAGATGGCAATTATTTTCAGGTGATGGGCCTCAGGCCGGTGCTGGGACGGCTGCTCACCCCGGCCGACGACGGGCCCAACGCGGCGGGCGCCATTGTGCTCACCTATAAGTTCTGGCGCGATTCGCTGCACTCTGATCCCAACGTGCTCGGCAAGGTGGTGCGGCTCGATAGTTACAGCGGCTCGCGCTCGGCTGCGGTTGTGGGCGTGCTTGAGCCGTCGGTCCCCTACCCGGTGGCGACAGAGATCATCGCCAACGTGGTCACCAGCCCGCATCATCTTTCCGCCACCATGGTGCAGGGGCGCGAGCACCGCATGACCGAGGTGTTCGCGCGGCTGGCGCCGGGCGCCACCCTCGATCAGGCGCGCGCCGAGCTCAAGACGGTGTACTCGGCGATGACCCGGGCGCATCCGGAGATTTACAGGCCCGAAGACCACTTCACCATCGGCGTGAGGCGCATGCATGACCAGATCAATGCGCGCGCCGACACAATTCTGTGGGTGTTGTTTGCGGCCTCGGGGCTGCTGTTTGTAATTGCCAGCTCCAATGTGGCCAACCTGGTGCTGGCGCGCACGGTACGGCGCGAGCCGGAGCTGGCCATTCGCGCGGCCCTGGGCGCGAGCCCCGCCGTTCTGCGCCGCAGCCTGCTGGCTGAGAGCCTTGTGCTCTGCGGCAGCGGCACGGCAGCGGCGGTGTTGCTGGCGGCGCCGATGGTGAAGGTGCTGGGCCATTATGCGCAGCGCTTCTCCGTGCGCGCCGCCGACCTTACCCTCGATTCAAGCCTGCTCTGGTTCGGAGCCGCGCTGGCCATCGTCGCGTCGTTCTTTCTTGCCTATATTCCCCGGCTGCCCTCGCCGGATGCGCCCACCAGCAGCCTGGCCGGACGCGGCGCGCGCGTAACCGGTTCGAGCAAGCGCAAGCTGCGCATCTTTGCCGTCACCCAGATTGCCGCGTCGTTCCTTTTGCTCACCGGCGCCTGCGTGCTCATGAAGACGCTTTACGTGCTCGAGCAGATACGGCCGCCCTTCCACTCAGCCAACGTGCTGGCCGTAAATTTGCCGGTGATGAACTACGGCAAGACGGACGCGCAGGTGAGCGAGTTCTATCGCGAAGTGATGGAGCGCGTAAGCGCGCTGCCGGGCGTGGAGCACGTGGCCGAGGGCTTCAGCGTGCCCTGGAGCGGTGAACAGGAACAGAACATCAGCCTGCAGTTTGCGGCGCAGGGTGCGCACCGCAAGCAGGATGGCAAGGACGAGTTTCGCGCGGAGTTTCGCCCGGTGTCGCCGGGCTTCTTCGCCACCATGGGCGTTCCCATCCTGGACGGGCGCGACTTCAATGAAGGCGACAGGGAAGGCAACGAGCGCGTGGTCATTATCAGCCAGAGCCTGGCCAACGAGCTGTATCCCGGTCAGAACGCGGTGAACCACACCCTGTGGTGGACCGACGGGGTCATCAGGTTCATCGGCATCAGCCCGGAGCCGCGGCGGATTGTGGCCGTGGTGCCGGACTTCGACGATGAGAACATCATTCCTCAGCCGGCCATGACCATCTACCAGCCCGTCGACCAGGAGTGGACCAGCGGCAGGCTGTTTGTCCGTGCGCATCAGGATCCATACGCGCTGGTGCCGGCCATTTCCGCGCTGATTCACAAGATGTCCGCCGATCAGCCGGTGGAGCGGGCCACGACCCTGGGCGATGTCCGCGCCGAAGTGCTCACCCCCGACCGGCTCAACGCCATCGTCTTTGGCGGGTTTGCGGCTGTGGCTCTGCTGATCTCCGTCGTGGGCGTGGCCGGCGTGCTCGCCTTCTCCGTGAGCGGGCGGACGCGCGAGTTCGGAATTCGCATTGCGCTGGGCGCGCAGCCCTCCAACATCCTCACCGATGTGCTCTCCGATGGATTGCTGATGGCGGGGATTGGCGTGGGCGCCGGAGCAGTCCTCGGCATTGCATCGACGCGCCTGGCTGCGAGCTATATTGCGGCCATCGGTCAGCCGGGAGCGCCGGCGCTGGGCGCTTCCGCGTTTGTGATTCTTGCCGCGGCGGCCATTGCGTCGGCTGTGCCCGCGGCCAAGGCGGCGCGGGTGAATGCGGTGGAGGCGTTACGGGCCGAGTGAGCGGCGAGGGGGACTGGGCGTGATCTTCCCGTCCCTCGAAGAGTGCCTCCCGCAGAATGCCCCTTGCCGCCAAGGGGAGAATGCGGCTTTGACTCTGGGATTCTAAATACCCAGGACTCCGTGGCAGTGGACCGGGTCTTGAGCGAGCATTCCTCACCCCCAAATTCCCGTTATCAGGGAAATTTATCGAAGCATCACGGAGTTTGTCCGCCGCAGCAGGGAACTCGTTGCAATGGCAACAGCCCGATTCACTCGTCGCAAAGCGCATTCCTTCATCGCAGCACCCCATCGTGTAATCCCGGCATAGTTAACCGGACCTGGCAACGATCGCCTGAAGAAGCGGTTGATCGAGCTGATTAAGCCCTGCCGGAAAAGCAGCAGACGGCCGCCCTTCAAAGATGGCGCAGCGCTCTCCTATCGAAAATTTCCCCACCATCCTTAGTTAGTTGAAATCCTTTGAGCTGGTTCGTGCCGTTTTTTCGCATATTCAAGCAGAAGCCTACCCCTTGGAGGTCAACCCCTTGAATGCCCCTCTGCGGACCTGGAGTCTGCCTTGCCTGCAATCCGGCTCTTGGAATCGTGTGCCGTCTGCGCCGCATTCCGGGTTCCGCCAGGGAATCTGCACCCTTGCGAATTCTCCGCGAAGGCGCGCCGGGAGTTCTAGGCGCGCGTGGGGTTGGGCCATTCTCCTGGTCTCGCTGCTGGCGGCCATCGGGACGGCCGGTGATTCTCCGGCTGATGCGCAGGCAAGCTCCACGCCGATCCCCCAGCTTACGCCCGGCCTGATTTCGACCGTAGCTGGAGAATATTACCAGCCCGGCGGCTCATTTTCGGGCGATGGCGGGCCTGCGACGAATGCGCAGATGTGGAACCCGGAAGGCATGGCCCTCGATTCCCAGGGCAATCTCTACATTGCCGACAGCGCCAACAACGTGATCCGGGTCGTGAACATGCAATCCGCGGCCATTACCATCCTGGGCGTAACCATTCAGCCCGGCGACATTGAGACCGT
>DATJRT010000003.1:0-6811 GCA_035504495.1 Occallatibacter sp. | reverse complement strand
CCACACGCGCGTGCCCGGCGAAAGCGTGCGCGTGGAGCCGGCGCCGTTCCTCATCGTCGAAGGGCTGTTTGCGCTCCACTATCCCGAGCTGTTGCCGCTTTATCAGCTACGCGTGTACATCGACACGCCGGACGCGCTGTGCTTCGAGCGGCGCATGAAGCGGGACATCGAGGAGAGGGGACGGACGGCGGAGTGGGTCAAGCGGCAGTATGAAGCCAT
This sequence comes from Occallatibacter sp., assembly GCA_035504495.1. Classification (GTDB taxonomy): domain Bacteria; phylum Acidobacteriota; class Terriglobia; order Terriglobales; family Acidobacteriaceae; genus Telmatobacter. Next base: position 6,592 of record DATJRT010000003.1, on the reverse strand, counting down.
GGTGCGGCCGGCGAGCGTGGCGTACGTGCGGCCGTCGGCGGCGCACGCGGATCTGGTGATTGATGGAACCGGCGCGCTGGACTGGAAGGTGGAGCGGGTGGTGAGCGCGTTGCGAGAGCGCGGGTTGCTGGCGCGGGCGGGGTGAGTGAGTGCCGGGATCGATTCACAAATAGCATATGAAATGGTATAACTGTTATACAGATGCGCATTCACTTCGATCCACGCAAGAGCCAGCGATTGAGGGGGAATCCGAAACGCGGCATTGGCTTTGAGGAAGCGCAGGAGATTTTTTCCCGGCCCTACTATCAGGATCAGCGTTCTGACGTTCCGGAACAGCACCGCGCTATCGGCTGGGTGGGGACCGTCTCTTTTCGCTCATTTTTGAAGTGAGGGTAGATGAGAAAGGCGAATATTACCATCTTGTGACTCTGTGGAGGTCCACGCGAGAAGAGGAGAAGCTCTATGCCGAAGACAATTAAAGCCAGGAAGCCGATTTCCGCCGACAGGATTGCCGTGCTGGCCGAACGGGACGAAGATATTTCGCGTTTCTTTACCAATAAGGGAAAGATGATGCCGGCCATTCAACGCGTAAACGTAGACTTTACCTTGCCTATGCTCAGCGAGTTGGATGAGCAGGCGCGAGAATTGAACGTCAGCCGGCAAGCTGTCATCAAGACGCTGTTACGGTTGGCGCTGGATCAGCGGCACCTTGCGCGCAGAGGGCGACAATAAGTCACTTCCCCGCGGTCAGCGCGGCAACCGGAACCAGCATGTCTTCTTTGCGCATGACCAGGTTGGTAGCGTTGAGCGTGGCCAGCTCAAAGCCGTGACCGTGGGTGATGGCGTCTGTGGGGCAGGCTTCGACGCAGTAGCCGCAGAAGATGCAGCGGTTGTAGTCGATGTTGTAGACCCGGGCGTAGCGCTCGGAGGAAGAGATGCGCTGCTCGGCGGTATTTTCCGCGGCCTCAATGTAAATGCAATTGGAGGGGCAGGCGGCGGCGCAGAGGAAGCAGGCTACGCATTTTTCCAGGCCGTTTTCGTCGCGCTGGAGCACGTGCGCGCCGCGGAAGCGCTGCTCGAAGACGGCGCCGCGCAGGGGGCCGGGGCCGTCAGGGTAGTTCTCAACCTCGGTGGGTTGGAGCATCTCGCGAAAGGTGATGCTCATGCCTTTGGCGATGCCGGCGACGTTGCGCACGATCGACATGGCTCCAGTATACGATGAGGAGCGGGAGGGATTTGACGATGCGCATGCGGGTTTGGGCGGCTCTGGCGCTCTTCAGTTTCATGGCGGGAACAATGTGCGGGCGGGCGCGAGTGCAAGCGCAAACGCCGCCCCAGTCCGCGCCCATGGATGAAACGGCCGGTCACGCGCGGAAGCCCGCGCCTGCGGCCGGCCCGCTGAAGATCACCTACGGAGATCAATCCGCCGAGTGGACGCCGGCCACGCTGGCGGCGCTACCGCATACAAAGGTGACGGTTTACAACGAGCACGCGAAAGCGACACAGACGTACTCCGGGGTGCCGGTGATCGATCTGCTCACGAAGCTGGGCGTACCCGACAAGCCGCGCGGCAAGCAGTTCAGGATTTACCTGGTGGCGGTGGGATCCGACGGCTATGAAGTGGTGTACTCGCTCGGCGAGATTTGCCCCGACGTGCATGACGCAACGGTGCTGGTGGCCGACAGCGAAGACGGCAAGCCGATTGCCGACGACGGGCCGCTGAAGATGGTGGCCACGGGCGAGAAGCGGCCCGCACGCTGGGTGCGCAACCTGGTGGCGATCCAAGTGCTGACGGCGGATTGATCGAGACTACAAAATCGAGGCTACAAAATGGAGGCTGCAAAGCAGGGTCGAGAATTTCGGCCGGGATCGCGGAATTAAGCCTTGAGCTTTCCCACTCTCGCGCACCCTGGCGGCAAAAACAAAAGCGCGGCGAGGGCGGGACGCCCAGGTTCGCATGGACACGCCGTTGCGCGGCTGAAACCGCGCCTCAAAGAAGCCGCTTTGGATCATAGCTGCGGGTGTTGTTCTTTCTCCTTCTTCTGCTCCTCGGGGGATGGTTTGTGTTCCGGTTGCGCATGGCTCGGAGCCGCGTGCTGGGGCGGGGCCTCGCGGCGCTCAGGCTCCGAGTGCGCGGGCGCGGGATGGCTGGGAGCCGCTTCAGGGCGCGCGGCGGGGCGATTGGGTTCCGGATGAGCGGGTGCAGCCTCAGGATGGCCGGATTGGGGATGGGCCGCTTCCGGGTGCGCGGGCGCAGCGTGAGAAGCGGGCGCGGGCTCGGAGCGATTCGCTTCAGGACGACTGGGCGCAGCTTCCGGGCGATTTATGGGAGCGGGCGCAGGATGGGCCTCAGCCGTAGCGCGCGGCGGAGGCGGCAGATTGCGCAGGCCCGAGGCTACGACCGGGCGCACATGGGGAGCGGCGGCGACGGGATGCGGCGCGATGAACTCCGCGGGACGGCCGCGGTTTGCGGAGTAGAACTGCGCGCGGTTCACGCTCGCCGACTGGCGAATTGCGATCTGCGTGGCCATGGGCGGAGCATGCGGCTCGCGCAGGGCTTCGAGCTCCGCGGGACGGGGACGGACCTGAATGCCGCCGGCGCCGCCGTTAAAGCTGACGCGATTCACAGTGTGGTTGACGATGCGGTAGTTGTAGACGTTGCGCACGACGGTGACATTCACGTTGTTGACGCTGCGGTTGTAGTCAAAGACATTGCCGTTCCAGTAGCCGCCCTGATAACCAAAGCCAACATAGCCGAAGCCGTAGTTGATACCGCCGTAAAAGCCGATGTGCGGGCCCCAGTAGCCGTGGAAGTAGGCGTAGCGGCCGCGCGAATAGCCCCAGTAGCCCGGCGTCCAGAGCGCCCCGGTGTACGGCGCCTGCACCCAGGCTCCAGGAACCCAGTAATAACCGGCTGAAGCGTAATCCCAGTAGCCGGGAGTCCACATGTAGCCGTCACCGGGACAGGGCGGCTGGTCGTATTCAGGCAGAGGCGGCGGGGGGTCGGGCGCGGTTTCCTCGGGCTGAATGCCGTACTGCGACTCGTCGGCGGTGTCGTCATAACTGCCATATTCGGGCGACGAGGATGGGGCGGCGACGCCGTTGTCGTAGCCATTGGTGCTGGTGTCCGATACGGGTACGACGTTGGCCGAGGCGGGATCGGAAGAGGATGGCGGCGCGGCCTGCTGCTCCGACTGCCCGGTGGCGCTGGTGGTGGATTGATTCCCGTGACAACCGGCAAGGAATAAGGCAAGCGACAAACCCGCGAAAATGTGGAATTTGGACGCAAAACGAAGCGTCATTCGACACCCCCATGTCGGTTTGGATGCCAGGTGCGGAGCGCGCGTTCCCCTGGCGGTTTCAGATTCCGGATTCCAGAGCGTCTGGTTCAGCCTTATGAATTTAACCGTGCGCGCCGGGAGGGACCGAGCGGCCGCGATTGTTTGCGGGCGGGGTGGTCACAGGATGACGTTCGCCGCGGGGATTGACCAGCGCCTGGCACAGGGCCGAGTCCTGGCCGCGCGCGAGGCCCTGCACGGCATCCTGGGCGCGGCAGAGGCGCAGCTTCATTTCGCCGGCCTCCTCTCCGCTGAGAGCCGCGGTGCGATCGAGACCGCTGAAGGGGTCGCGGTCATAGCGATAGAGCACGTCGGTGGGCGGCTTCTGCTTGCCGTAGTCGAAGTGGTTCCAGGTGCAGAGCTCCACATGGCCGTCGCCTTCGGCGAGCACGGCGTAGACCTGGGTCCAGCCCGGGTCCGAGGAGGTGTCGGCGATCCACACCGGCGCGCCCTGGCCTCCGTTGATCCAGCGCGCGCCCCACATGTGCCGCGAAACGTCGTAGTAGAACGCGGTGAAGTAGGTTTCCGCGGTGCAGGTGCGGCAGTTGTCGTAGAGCGCGGTCAGGTCCTCGGAATCGCCGTCAGCGAAACGCTCCCAATCGAAGAGGCGCAGATTGACGCCGGTGAGGAGCGGGGCAACCAGATGGCTGGTGAGCGCGGCGCTCCACACGGTGAAGGTGTCATTGGCGGGAAGCGATTGCGGCGTAGCGCGCAAGCTGGTAATGACGAGCGCGGCATCGTACTTCACGCCGATTTCGCGGATGGCCGTCCATTGATCCACCTCAAGCGAGCGCGTTACCCAGGCGACGATGTTCTGGTCCTGCCGGGAATGGAAGTCGATCCAGCGAAATGCGTCTGATGATTGCTGGGCGGGGAGGGTTGCCGTGAGGAACAAGACAGAGGAGAAAAGGCAAAGAAGACGCCGAAGAGAAACGGACCGCATGGGTTTAGATATACCAGAGCGGGCGCGGCGCGGCGTCTGCGCGGAGGGTTACTGCGCAGGCGCGGGCGTAATCTGTTTGGCGAAGCCGGCGGGCAGGGCGGATTGCGTGGAGCTGGCCGCGAGGAGCGCGTCCCAGCCGTCGGCGGCGCCGTGGTAGCGCGCGTATTCGGCCTTGCAGTAGTTGGCGAAGCTGCCGGCGGCCTGCGTGTTGCCGGCGCCTTGCGCGAGGTGAATGGCCTTGGCGCAGTACCAGAAACCGTTGGCATCGAGCGGATTCATTTCGAGATCGGCGAGAGCGAGCTGGTAGACATCCTGGAGGCTTGAGGGGTCGAGCGCGAAGACACGCGTGAGCCAGTCGCGTGCCTGCGAGTAGTCCTTTGACTGGAGGGCGCAGAAGCCCGCAGCGCCGGTGAAGATGACCGACATTTGCCGCGAAAGGAGGGAGAAGTCGGCGTCGGACATGCCGAGCGGCTTCTGCCACAGGACCAGCTCGCGCATTCCGCCGGTGGCCTGGAGGCACATCTCGCTGAGCGCGGCGGCGTCGCCCTGCGTGGCCTTGGCTCGATCGAAGGCGACGACGACGGCGAGAGCGCGAATATTCCCCGGCTCGAGCGCAAGCAGACGGCGGGAGACTTCTTCCACCTTTGCGGAATTGCCGAGGAGCTGCCATGCGGCCATGGCCTGCGCGAGAGCGTCGGACGCGACGACGCTCCGGGGATATTGCGCGGCGAAGGCTTCCATGGCGGCGGCGCGGGCCGCGGCGTCCTGAGTGTTGAGCGCAGCCATGTAGGCCTTGTACTCGGCGGGATCCTGTATGACTTTCTGGGAGGCTTTCTGCGCGGCGTTCGAATTGGCGGGAGGGGGTTGCTGCGCGGGGAGTGAAACGCAGAGGGCCAGCGCCAGGACAAGGAAGAGCAGAACGCGCCGGGCCGGAAGGGAGCACATGCAATTAGGTATAGCAGAGGAAAGATCGGGAGCGGCGGCAACCTTGCGAGGATGCGCAAGGAGAGTCAAGTCCCGTCAGTCAAAAACCGCAGATCCTTCCACTTCGTCCGCCTCGGCGGAGTCCGCCCAGGATGACAGAAGAGGTTTGCGGACGACGATGCACATCGTCACAACCCCAGCCTCGACCAGAGGGCGTCGATCTTTGCTTTGGTGGCTGCGTCCATTTCGATCATGGCGGGCCAGGGGCGCGTGAAGCCTTCGGCCTTCCATTTGCGTGTGGCGTCGATGCCCATCTTCGAGCCGTAGTTGGGCAGCCGGGCTGCGTGGTCGAGCGAGTCGATGGGGCCGAGAGTGAATTGAATGTCGCGCTCGGGGTCGATGTTGTTGGCCACGCGGAGGACGACCTCGGGGATGTTCTGCACGTCGCAGTCCTCGTCGACGACGATGATGCACTTGGTGAACATGGCCTGGCCAAGCGACCAGATGGCGTGCATGACTTTGCGCGCGTGGCCGGGATAACTTTTTCTGATCGACACGATCATGAGGTTGTGGAAGACGGCCTCGATGGGAAGATGAATGTCCACGAGCTCCGGAATGGTCATCTTCATGGCGGGAAGAAAGATGCGCTCGACGGCTCGGCCCATCCATGCGTCTTCCATCGGCGGCTTGCCCACAATCGTCGCCGCGTAGATGGGATCTTTGCGATGGGTGATGCAGGTGAGGTGAAAGACGGGGTAGTCGTCGGCGAGGGTGTAGAAGCCGGTGTGGTCGCCGAATGGGCCCTCGGGGCGCAGCTCGCCCAGCTCCACGTAGCCTTCGAGGATGATCTCGGCGTGCGCGGGGACTTCGAGATCGACAGTCTCGCACTTCACGAGTTCAAGCGGTTTGCCGCGCAAGAAACCGGCAATCAGGAACTCTTCCACTTCGGGCGGCGCGGGGACGATGGCAGAGAATGTGGTCGCGGGATCGGTGCCGATGGCAACGGCGACTTCGAGACGCGAGCCTTTCTGCGCGACGAGGGAGACCTGGGGCAGACCGCCGATGGGGCCTTCCGGGATGGCCGTGGCGCCGCCGGCTGATTCGGCCATCATGGCTACGCGCGCGCTTGCTGCACTGGCATCGGAGCTTGAAGCGGCCGCCGCCCGCAGCGCGTTGCGGTAATGCTCTGCGGCGACTTTCTGCCGCTGCCAGTGCATACCGGTGGTGCGGCCGTCGAAGACCTGCATGCGATACATACCGAGGTTGCGCTTGCCTGTTCGCGGATCGCGCGTGTGCACGCAGGGGAGGGTAATGAAGCGGCCGGCGTCGTGGGGCCAGCACTTGAGGATGGGAAAAAAGTTGAGGTCGAAGTCGTCGAGCCCGCCGC
>DATJRT010000002.1:0-4722 GCA_035504495.1 Occallatibacter sp. | reverse complement strand
ATGCGCACCGCGGAAGAAGAGATGCTGAACGCGGAAAAATGGTCGTCGATTGCGTGGCTCGACGGCCGCAGTTACCCGGACACGGAGCTGACCGAGGACTGGAAGAAGGTGCTCTTCAACCAGTTCCACGATCTGGCTGCGGGATCCGGCATCGGCGTCATTTACAAGGACGCGCAGAAGGACTACGACGTGGTCCGCTGGTCCACTAACGAGATCAGCGGCGACGCGCTCAAGACCATCGCCGAGCAGGTGAACACCAAGGGCGAAGGCGTTCCCGTGCTGGTCGTCAATCCGCTCGGCTGGGAGCGGTCCGGGGACGTGCACGTGACTTTGCAGCTGCCTGAGCCGGCAAGCACGGTGGATATCGTCGATTCCGCCGGAGGCGTGACGGAGCCGGAAGACGCGTCGATCGACCCGAAGACGGGCGTGGCCAATGTCACTTTTCATGTGAACAACGTGCCCGCGCTTGGTTACAAGGTCATTCGCGTAGTGGCCAGCAAGCGCAGCGCCGCCGGCGTGGGCGCGGCGGCCTCGGATCAGGGTACGACCTTCCAGTTAAGCGACCAAAGTCTGCGCGTAGCCGTCGACAAGAAGAGCGGCTGCATCACCAGCATTCAGCTCGCCGGCACCGAGTACCTGGCCAAGGGAGCGTGCGGCAACGAGCTCCAGGCCTTCAAGGACACGCCGCAAAAATACGATGCCTGGAACATCGATCCCGGCACGCTGGACGAGACGCCTTCTCTGCTCGACTCCGCTGACTCGGTCGAGTTGATCGGCGCAAAGACCAACCATCCCGCGATCCGCGTCACGCGCACCTGGCAGAGCTCGAAGTTCGTGCAGACGATCACGCTGCCTCCGGATGCCGGAATCGTGAACATCGACAACCAGTTCGACTGGCACGAGCGGCACGTGCTGCTCAAGGCCGCATTTCCGCTGGCCGCCACCAGCGACTTTGCGACTTACGAGATTCCTTACGGCGAGATCGAGCGGCCCACCACGCGCAACAACTCCTGGGAGAAAGCGCAATTTGAGGTGCCGGCCATGCGCTGGGCCGACCTGGGCGACCAGAAACACGGCTTCAGCCTGCTGAACAAGGACAAGTACGGCTACGACGCCGTGGGCAACCTGCTGCGTCTCTCGCTACTGCGCGGGCCCACCTGGCCCGATCCCGAGGCCGACCAGGGTCCGCACCATTTCGATTACGCGCTCTATCCCCATGCGGGCACGTGGAAGGATGCGCTCACGGTGCGCCACGGATGGGAGTACGACTATCCGCTCGAGGCCGTCGTGACCACCGCGCACCAGGGACCCATGCCGGCGCAGCACTCGTTTGCCTCAGTGGGACCGGACGATGTGGTGCTGACCGCGGTCAAGAAGGCCGAGGACGCAAATGGACTTATCTTCCGTGCGTACGAGTGGGCCGGCAAGGACGCAACCGCCGAGTTCCACATACCGCCGGGCTCGACCGGCGCAACGGTCACCAATCTCATGGAGACGCCGGAAGGCGGCGCGCTTGAAACCGCAGGCGACGTGGTTCGCGTGCCCATTCACCCTTATGAGATTCTGACCATTCGCGTCGACTATCCGAAACAGTGAACAGTGGTCTGCTAATCTTGAATGCGTGGAGGAGCCTCGCCCGATGAGCATTACCTCGCCGTTTCTGGTTGTTCCCGTCATCCTCGTCGTCTTTGCTGCGTCGATTCTGTTCGCCACAAGCAGCAAAGAAGACCCGCCCTCCGGCGCTAACGGACACTTGCACTGAGCCCGCAATAGCGTGAAAGTAAACGGCCGCTGCGCCTCTGCGCCGCGGCCCTTTTGTTTCCTGCCGGTTGCGCCGGAATGCAGGGTGCCGGCCTGGACGGCAAATGGCGCCGGATTCGCGAAGACGCCGGCTCCGGGAACCGCCGCGACGCCGCGGGCGTATCTGCCTGATGAGAGGGAAATCCCATGGAATGGAACCCGATGCAGAATTCCTCCCCTTGCCCTTCGCGCATGCGCGTGCGCCGCGCCGTTGCCGTGGTTGCCGCGCTCGTCCTCGCGGCGGGGACGGAGGGTTGCCGGTTGCACGTGGATAAGGGCGCGAACGGCGAAGACAAGAACGTGCAGATGGATACACCGTTCGGGGGCATTCATGTGAATACCGATCAGACCACGGCCGCGGATCTCGGCTTGCCCGTGTATCCCGGCGCAGAGCTGGTGAAGGACGACGACTCGCACCAGTCCGCGGATGTGCACCTCGGCTTTGGCGAATGGCAGTTGCGCGTGCGCGCCGTGAGTTACGGCAGCGCGGACCAGCAGGACAAGGTGCTGGCGTTTTACAAGAGGGCGCTTGCGCGTTACGGCGAGGTGCTCACCTGCCAGGGCAACCAGGCTGTGGGAACGCCGATCGTCACCTCCGAGGGCCTCACCTGCAACGACAACCAAAACGTACGCGCCGATGCGGGGGACTTTCATACCGGCGCGGGCGATCTTGAGTTAAAGGCCGGCTCCGAGCGCCATCAGCACATCGTCGGCTTCGAGAGCCCGCAGGACGGGCAGACGCGCTTTGCGCTGGTTTCGCTGGACCTTCCCGCCGGCATTGAGGGTACCTCTGACAAGAGCGACTGAGGCGAACCTACAAGCAGCGCATCCGCAGCGGCCTTCCCGTGGCGGACTCGTGCGCAGGCCTGAGCGCGGCGCTGCGACTGAGACTGCACGCGCCGGGTTGCCCGCAGACAACAGATTTGCGCCAGGTCACGCATAGCGCATGGCGCCAACCTGGCGCATGTACAATCCCTCTTGAGCGCGATTCCCGCGTTGACTCCTTCGATTTCTACGGCAAGTCAACGGAACACCGTCGAATGCTTCCCCCGAGGTTTCGCATGAAGGCAATGCTCCCCGCAATTCTTTCTGCGGCAATTCTTGCCGCATCCGCGGCGCCGTCTGCGCAAATGATCAATCTGCCCACGAGCAAGCAACTGCTGGGGGAGATTCCCGGCAATCCCCGGCGCATCAACGGGCTGCCGCTCTCCATGGCCATCTCGCCCGATGGCCGCTACGTGGTCACGGTGAATGCGGGCTACGGCACGTACGAATCGCACTACGAGCAATCGCTTTCGGTGCTCGACACGCAGATGGATACGCTCACCGATTTTCCTGATGCGCGCACTCCGCTGCGGGCCAAGCAAACTCTTTTCTCCGGCCTCGCATTCAGCCTCGACGGCAGCCACATCTACGCCAGCATGGCCTCGCTCACCGATCCCATGGGCAACTACAAGGATGCGGTCGGCAGCGGCATTGCCGTCTACACCTTTCAGGATGGAAAAATTGTCCCGGACCGGCTGATTCCTCTGCCCATGGAGAGCCTGGCGCCCGGCCACACAACCCGCTTGCCGGCCGGCGCAGAGAGCAATATGGGCGTCCCTTATCCGGCCGCGATTGCCGTCCTGAGCCAATCCGGGCGCGAAAAGCTGCTCGTCGCCGACAACCTTTCCGACTTTGTGGTCATGCTCGATGCCGCTACGGGTGCAGTGCAGGAGCGTTTCGATCTTTCCGAAAGCAACACCGTGCCTTCCACTTATCCTGTTGCCCTTGCCCTGGCGAAAGATGGCCGCCACGCGTACGTTGCGCTGTGGAACGCGTCGGAGATTGCGGAGCTCGATCTTGCGAGCGGCACCGTGGGGCGCAAGCTGGCGCTGCTCAAGCCGGCGAGCGACGTTGCGCCGGGCACGCATCCCTGCGCTCTTCTGTTATCGCCCGACGGCAAAACCCTCTACGTGTCGCTGGCCAATCGAGATGCTGTGGCCGCGGTGAACGTGAACGCGGGCCAGTTCTCCATCAAAGGCTTCTTCGATACCCGCCTGCCGGGGCAGACCTACTTCGGCGCCGAGCCGGTGGCTCTGGCCCTCAATGCGAACGGCGTGCGTCTTTACGCCGCGGACATGGCCAGCGACGCAGTCGCCGTCTTCGACACGCGCAAACTGACGCCGAAGACGGCGATGGCCGGCATGGTGGAACCCGACGGCTTCATCCCCACCGACTGGCTGCCCATGTCCATGGCCTTTGACTCGCTGCCGCAAGGCGGACGGCTTTTTGTGGCATCGGCCAAAGGCACCGGGACCGGCCCCAACAACTTTCCCCAGCGTCCCGTGGCGCCCGCGGAGAGCAATTCCGTGAATCGCGGCAGCTCCTACATCGGCACGCTGCTCTATGGTTCGCTCGCCGGGGTCGATGAGTCTGCGATTGAAAACGATCTTCCGCAGTGGAGGCCGGTGGTGCTGGATTCAAACCTGATGATCGCGGGGCAGCGGAAGATCGCCTTCGCCGGCGACCGGCCCAACCCCATCAAGCACGTGATCTACATCATCAAGGAGAACCGCACCTACGACCAGATTCTCGGCGATCTGGGCGTGGGCAACGGCGACCCCGCGCTGACCATGTACGGCGAGGACATAACCCCGAACGAGCACGCGCTGGCGCGGCAGTTCGGGGTGCTGGACAACTTCTACGATTCCGGCGAGGTTTCCGGCGACGGGCACGTGTGGTCCACGGCGGCCATTACCAGCGACTACACGGAGAGAACCTGGCAGATCGACTACCGCGGCCGCGAGCGCCCCTATGACTTTGAAGGAGTGACGGAGGAGGGATACCCGCTGCTGGAACACATTCCGGACATCAACGAGCCGGACAGCGGCTACCTGTGGACCGACCTGGCGGCGCATGGCAAGTCGCTTTACCACTTCG
>DATJRT010000001.1:0-4494 GCA_035504495.1 Occallatibacter sp. | reverse complement strand
CTTTGAATTCGTCCCACATGAGAATGCGGCGCAGGTCCGGGTGCCCCGTAAAGACGATGCCGTAGAGATCGAAGACTTCGCGCTCCTGGAACTCGGCGCCGCGCCAAACGGGCGTGAGCGAGGGCAGCTCCACCTGGTCGGTGCGGTTCACGGTGCGCATGCGCAGCACCAGCGGGCCGCTTTTCATAGGCATGGAGTAGAGATGATAGACCGCTTCCAGGTAACCCGGCTCAACGCGCTTGCGCGTTTCCTCGGCGGATTCTTCGACTAATTGCTCGACTCCTTCTACCGTCTTCGCAACCTGACGCGCCACTTTCACTTTTTCCGCGATCTCCTTGTCCAGCCAGTCCACTCCGGTCACGTTGGAGAGATAGTCGAAGGCCAGCTCGGGCGAGTCGCGCAGAAACGCGGCCACTTCGAGGGCGTGCGCGGGCTCGAGCCGCAGCGAGTGCTGCGCCGAAGGGCTGGGATTGGGCACAACCGTCACGGTCGCTCCGGGCACGGCTGCCTCAATCGCCGCCTTGATCTCTTCGACTGACTTCAATCTCGCTCCCTGGTCCCTGCCTTTATCGGATCGTGATCGGCACCGGCCACACGCCCTTGTTCGAAGCCGGTTCCAGATCGTGCTCGCCCTGTTCCGGCACGGGAAACTCGCACTGCGCCTCGGCGTCAAGAAAACGCGGGCGGCCTTCGCCGGTAAGGTGCTGACCGTCAATCTTTTTCTGCAAAGTCATAAAGGCCTGGATGAGCGCCTCCGGCCGCGGCGGGCAGCCGGGGATGTGCACGTCCACGGGAATGTAACGGTCGATGCCCTTGAGCACGTTGTAGCCCTGTTTGAACGGCCCGCCGGAGATGGCGCAGGCGCCCATGGCGATCACATACTTCGGCTCCGCCATCTGGTTGTAAAGCCGCACCACCTGCGGCGCCATCTTCTTGGTTACGGTGCCGGAGACAATCATCAGATCGGCCTGGCGCGGCGAAGGGCGAAAGACCTCGGCGCCGAAGCGGGCCAGATCGTAGCGAGCCATGGTGGTAGCGATCATCTCAATGGCGCAGCAGGCCAGGCCGAACTGCATCGGCCACACCGAACTGCGCCGGCCCCAGTTGTAGAGCTCCTCGATAGTCGTGACCAGGATGCCCTGCTTGCCCAGTTCGATTTTGAGTTCGTTGTCGACGGCCATGGTCGCTCTGCTCCGTTTCGGTGGCCAGTGATCGGTAAGCCGTGGCCAGTTGTCAGCGGTCAGTTAATCTCTGCCCAATCGGGATTCTCCAGTTCTTCATCGGAGTCCGCCTCGATTTCCGTCCAGCGCCGCCTGGTGAAGCTGCGGCACGAACAGGCTGATCACTGACCACCGATCACTGCCCTCTCACGCCCATGTCAGAATCCCCTTCGCCCACGCCCAGGCCAACCCCTCAATCAGCATCAGCACAAAAGCGAGCATGGAAACGCAGGCCGCAACGCCAAGCCCCGTGAACGCCACCGCAAAGGGCAGCAGGAAGACGGCCTCCACGTCGAAGATGAGAAAAATGATGCCATAGAGATAGTAGGCTGAGCGGAACTGCACCCACGCATCGCCTTTGGAAACCAGCCCGCACTCGTAGATGGAGTTCTTCACCGCGTTCGGCTTGCGCGGCGAAAACAGGCGCGCCCACGCCCACGCCAGCCCCAGCGGAACGAGCCCGAACAAGAGCGCGGCAACGAACAGGACTGCGAGGGAAAAATAGGGACTGGAAGCCATCTTCTGAACGAAAGTCCTTCTAATTCAACGTACCAGTTCCGGGCGGGTTTTGGCGATGCGCAGGCGCGCTCCAATTCCCATTCAGTCCCAATTTCTCACCGCTCATCCCATTCTGTGAACCACTCGCCGGTGCACAGCCGCCCGCCCGGCCGCGGCGGACGCAGGAATCATCGAGCCGGCCGCCCGTTGAACTGGCAGAGGGCTCACGGGAAAATCCGTGAGCCGCTTGATCTCCGGCAGGCGCACTTGCCCGCGCGGTGGGCAGGCCCGCCCGCGCTGCCCTGCCTGCGTTACCAGACGCGGCCGCACTGCGATGACGGCCTGCGGCCGCAGGCCTGCGCCGCGCGCGCCTGCAGAATCGAGATCAGCCCCTCGCCGTCGTGCCGGGAAAGCACCAGCGTGGCCACTTCCGGCGCACCTTGTTCCCCGCTCCAGACAATGGTAATGCGGTCCACTTTCTTCCAGGGTGCCACCAGCGCCACCACGATGGTCGCCAGCACGCCGAGGTGCAGCTTCGACTCTTCCTTGTACTGGAATGACGTGACCTCCGCGTACGGGATCGAGAACTGGCTCTTGTCCGCGTGGAACTCGAGCGCCGCGACCGCAGTGGTGCTGAGTGCGCCGGAAGTCTCCGGCGCGATCGAATCCACGGTGCCGCTCGCGTACGATGCGTGGACGCCATCAAAAGCCAACGCCGGCGCGCCGCTGAGAGAGAGCAGTCCTGCAAGCAGAATCGCTATTGCTCTTTTCATGAGTAAAGCCTCCTTCCATGTTGAAAAGGAGGTTAGTTTGATCCCGGGCGCGCGTGCGGCCCCGGTGTGACACTTTCGCAAGTGTCCGCGTACGCTGGCGGTTGGCCACGGGCGCTTCGATTGCCCCTAGTCGCCGTCGTCCGCGTCTGCCTTCTTCGGCTTTTTCCTGAGCATGGCGGGAACGGGCGCATTGCCCATCGCATCCTTCCACAGGATCACGTTGAGCTTTTCCACCGGCGCACGATCCTCGTGGCTGAAGTCCATCTTCATGCTCGCGCGCGCACCTTCGGCATCCGCGCGGTTGGCGGTGTAGATGAGCCCGTTGTCGCGGTTCGAATAGTCGGCCTCGTAAGCAGGCTGGTCGCCGGGGCCGGTAAAGAGGTCGGACATGATCGAGCAGAACGCGTCGTTGTTGTTCATCGGCGGCAGGCCCAGAAGCACCTCCATGGCGCGGACCACGCTCACCGTGGAATAGAAATGGTCGTCGACGAAAGGCGCGCCGTTCTCGCCGTGCGGCGCATACTTGCTGACCACCAGCGCGATGCTGCGGTGCGCGTCCACGTGGTCGGCGCCATTCTGCGCGTCGTCTTCGAGGATGAAGAACGCCGTGTCATCCCAGAACGGCGAGTGCGAAACCGCATCCACGGCGCGGCCCACGGCAAGGTCGTTGTCGGCCACCGAAGCCTTGGGCGTAGGCCAGCCGGGGCGCGTCCCCGCGGTGTGATCGTTGGGCAGGCGCAGCATGATGAAATCCGGCATGGTGTCCTTGCCCCGCTCGCGGTCGGCGATCCATTCCTTAAGATGACGGAGAAAGATGTCCACGCGAATCTGGTCGGGAACCTGCAGATTGAAGTCGGGCGCATCGGGATCGAAGTGGCCCACGAGTTCCGGCTTGGTGGCAATATTTGCCGCCAGCACCGGAATCGGCCATTGCCATTTGTTGACGCCGCCGCCCCAGGCTTCCGGCAGCGGGTCGCCCGGCGCGTATACCTTTTTGGCGCACTTCGGGCCGGCCAGCATCGGCCCCAGTTTGGGATCGGCAACCGCGGTTTCATTACAGAAAGTCGAAGAGATGAATTCGCCGAAGTGGTAGTAGGTCTTGCCGTGCGCGGCCAGATCGCCCCATAGATAGCCGCTCCACGGCTCGTCCACGTCGGGAATATTCTGGAGCAGCGGATAGCCGTCGGCCACCACGCCCTCGTAGTCATAGGGCCGCTGGTCGCCGCGGTAGCTTTGCTGCCAGGTTTTTTCCAGGTAATCGGAGCCGATGCCCGCGGTCGACCAGACGTGGCCGTCGCCGGAAACCTCGCCTGAATCGAAGAAGTTGTCGAGCACGCCGAATTGCAGCGCGAGCTTGTGCTCGTTGGGCGTGATCTCTGCGCCGTACATGGTGAGCTTGGGGTCGCCATTGCCCACCGGCTTGCCGTCCTGCTCGAGATCGCCCAGAATCTGGTCGTAGGTGCGGTTCTCCTTGATGATGTAAATCACGTGCTTGATCCGGCCTTCGCCGCCGCCGGCAAACTCGATCTTCTTCTGTCCCGCGATCATCCGGTTCGAGTCCAGCACCACCGCCGTCCATTGCGGAAGATTGTTTTCGATCTCGGTCTCGTCAAGCGACGCCAGCGAACCGTAGAGCAGCGTG
Source organism: Occallatibacter sp. (assembly GCA_035504495.1). GTDB lineage: Bacteria > Acidobacteriota > Terriglobia > Terriglobales > Acidobacteriaceae > Telmatobacter. Next base: position 361 of record DATJRT010000001.1, on the reverse strand, counting down.
CCGATGTATGCGTTTCCTCTATGCCTTGACTCCGGCACTCCTGCCACCGGCCGCTGCGGAAAGTTGTTCGGCCCCGTTCCCTTGCCCTTGTCCGTAGCCACAAACAGCTTTCCTCCCTGTGGCAGCGGATCGAACGCCAGCGATATCGGCATCCATTCCGTCGGCGCAAAGCCCTCCGGCTCAACCATGCCGGTCCGCGCGGTCTTCACCGTAAGCTTTGTGGTATCCAGCACCGCAACCGAATCGCTGCCCATGTTCGCCGCATACAACCGGCTTCCGCTCGCGTTCACGGCCAGCGCCACCGGCTCGGCTCCAAAGTAGCTTTGCCCCGGCAGCCGGGTATCGAAATATCCCTTGATCG